>PMYM01000155.1 GCA_003171235.1 Phycisphaerales bacterium
GCCTTGTGGAAGCACTCCACCGCCAGGCAGCAGCGCCGCAGGTCGTCCCCGCCGGATTGGCCGGGGCGAAGCGACTTGAAGGCGCAGGCCGCCAGCATGGGCCGCCAGCGCTTGCCATCACGCAGCAGCCAGTCTCGCGCGATCTGTTCGGTCTGGGACGAGGCGGCGCCCATCACCTGGTCCAGCACCGCCGGACCAAACCACCCCGCCACTTCCTGCCGCAGGGCCCAGGCGTCGGGCCGCGACGCCGGGGCGGCGCAGCTTAGCTGGATAGCTTCCTCCACCCAGTCGATGTCCACGCAGGTGTCGCTGCAGCCGTCGCGCAGCAGCGGTATGGCCAGGCCCGGAATGGCCGCCACCTCCAGGTAGGGAAAAACCTTCTCCAGCATGTCCAGGCAACTGACCCCCACCACGGCGTCGATCTTGCCCGAGGCCAAAAGCTCGGTGACCACGCCCGAGCCTTCCGCCACCATGGTCAGGTAGCCCAGGCGGCGGGCCTGCTTCTGCAGCCCGTCGATGGCGCACTGCCCGCAGGCCTTGCAGGTCAGGCCCAGCTCGTCCACCTGAGCGGGGCAGGCCGACGGGTGCCGCAGGCACTTGGGCAAGAGCAAAAGCCGCCGGTCGTAGGGCACGGCGGCCAGGGCGTCGCGCCAGGTCTGGTTGCTCAGGATGACCACCATCCACTTGAGGTATCGCCCGTCCAGTCCGGCCTGGCCCAGCAGGGCCAGGGCGTGGCTGGTCAATTCGGCCAGGCCCAGGGGCGGGCGCAGGCCAAACCGCCCGACCCGGTTTTGCGCCAGGCCCAACAGCAGGTCGCGCTGGGTGCGGGAGTCGGGCACCAGGTGGGCTGCGCCGCTTTGGGATGTGGTAACAATTTCGGTCATAATCGGTACATTCCCGACCCAACCGGGGCGGGTTGAATATGCAGTTTAACCGCCACGCTCGCCAGGCAGACCCGGAAAAAGCGGCGACGTCTTTCCGTGTCGCGGGCGTCTCGCCCGCGAGTCGCGAGGAATCGTATTCTCGCGTCTTGGCCATTCCGCGGCCGAGACGGCCGCGGGACGCGCGGGCAGGATGCCCGCGACACGCCGAAACGCCCAATCCGCGCCGCCGTCCTAGGCCCGCCCGGCTGGCTGTGTCAGGCGGCGGCGCAGCCGGCGGAAATGCGACCGCCAGGCCCGCACTTCCTGGCCTCCCAGTGCCCTCACCAGCAGGCGCTTGCCCAGGCTGACGCCGCCGGCCCGCTGGTTGTCCCAGTATAGTCGTGGCACCCAGCGGAAGTTGATCTCGTAGCAGGCCTGGTAGAGTTCCAGGTGCTCCAGCGTCATCTCCGCCAAGCCAAAGGCCCGCTCGCCCGCCCGGATGGGCTCGTAGAACACCGGGAAGATCACCGCCCGCTCTCGCGACAGGCGATCCACCAGCCGGTGCGTGCGGCGCACGTCGTCGGGGGTCTCGCCCGGCAGGCCCAGCACCAGGCTAAAGACGCTGAAGAACCCGCTTTCGGTCATGCGGGAGGCCGCCTGCATGACCATGTCCTCCCAGTCCTCCGCCCGGAAGGGGCCGAACTTGCCCGGGGCGTTGGCGGCCACCAGCAGGCCGTTGGCCGACTCGACTCCCATGTTCACCCACAGGTAATCGCTGTGCTTGCGCCAGCGGAGCAGGCGGCGGACCTCGGCAAGCTCTTGGGTGGAGAATTGCAGCAGCGAGCAGATGTTGGCGTGGTCGATCTGCATGAAGTCCAGCGGCTCGACCTGGCGCATCGCCTCCAGCAGGTCGCACAGGGCGGGGAAATTCACCCGCCCGCCCGATCCGCCGTAGCGGAAAAAGTCCTCGCTGCTGGAGACCACCGCGCTGCGCCCGCCGGCGGCGTTTACCCGCAGGTCCGCCAGTATCGCCTCCACCGCCAGGTGCTCCATGCGTTGCAGTCCGGCGGCGCAGAACCGGCAGCCGTTGCCGCACCCCCGGCTGGTCTCGATGACGCCCAGCGCCGACGGCCCGCGGATGGGTGCGATGAGTTCGACGGCCGAGCGCCGCTGCCGCGCCAAGAGCAGCTTGCCCTTCGTCGTCAATTCCAGCCCCGCCAGGGCGGCATCGCCTTGGCCGGGAGTGCGGCCGGCAAGCAACTGCTTGAACAGCTCAGGCCCGCCGGCCTCGAAACAGCCCTGGAACACAATGTCGAAACCCTGCTCGATGGCCCGCTGGGCATTGCGCTCCCACTGCCAGGCCCCCGCCCCGCCGCCGACCATCACGAAGCCGAACTTATCCTTGGCCTGGCGGAGGCGGGCGGTCAGGCGATCCATCCAGTGCGCGGTGTACAGCCGGCCTTCCCAGAAGGCGGTGGTGGTGGTGTTGCTCATGCCCCCGCCCAGTGGATCGGAGGAACTGACGCCCACGATCCTGGTCCAGGGCCCCAGCAATCTGCCCGCCGACTCGGGCGTGGCGCAGGCCACCTGGTCGGGGGTCAATCCCGCCGCCAGCAGGGCCGATTCCACCCGCCTGATGCCCAGCGGCGCGGCCTTTGCCCTGCCCTCGGGGTCGGCCGGCATCTTCGGGCTGACCAGCAAGCGCATGGCCAGCTCCGGCACGTGCGTGGTCTGCATGGTGCCGAAAATGCCCTCGAACAGCACCTTGTAATCGGCTGAGAGGGTGCGGTCGGCCACCAGCAGGATCGCCGGGCGCAGTGGCTTACCGGCCATGGCGGTCCTTCTCAGAATCTACCCGGCCGGGGGAAGGAGTAACAGGGTGCGGCGCAGCCGGAGCGGCGCTGGCCGGCAGAGCTTGGCGAAGCGTTTCTTCTATCGCCTGAGCCTCCAGCGGCGATTGCCCTGCCCGGCGGCGAAGTTCGGCGATCACGTCGCCGCTGAGAACTGTTGGGAGTTGTGCCGCCGGCTCCGAGGCCGGCTCGCCGTTGACGGGCGGCTGGGAGTACTTGGGGAAAATGATGGCGCCCTTGGGGCACAAGCGGGCGCAGGCGGGGCAGAGGTTTTTGCAGTTTCGCGGCTGGGCCACTTGCACCTGGCCGGCGGCGTCGAGCTTATAGACGCCGAAGAGGCAGAAGCCCAGGCACTGTTTGCAGTTGACGCAGGCTTGGCGGTCGATGATCGGGAACCACGCCGGCCAGGCATCGACCTCTTCGGGTGGCATGGTCACGCTGTCTTTCGCGTGACCATGTTCCGGCCCTGGCAACGGCGAAGACCCCCCACCTACGTCGGGGGGTGCCAAAGAAACAGGCTGATCCAGGAAAGCGGAGATACTTGCCGGCGTCTCCGGGTCGCGCAGGCTGAGGATGACCGAGCCATCGGCCACTTCGACGCCCGCCCACTTGAGCAGCCAATGGACCGCGCGCTGGGCGCAGGCCAGCACCAGCACCGGCCGGCGGGTCAGTGCCGCCAGCGACGGATCGCGCCGCTGGGCCAGCAGGCAGAGGTCGTCCACTTCCAGGGGACTTCGCCCGCCCCGCCGCAATTGCTCGCGTGCGGCCTGGACGCACTGGGCCGGCAGGGCCTTGGCTCGCCGGCATCGGCAGATCAGAATGCTATCCGCGTCGGACATCTTGTTCATTCTGTCCAATGCGCATCGGGCAATTCACGCCGTCGCGCGCCGGCATGGCCTCTACTTTGCCTTGAGGTCCACGCACACCAGGTCGCCATTCTGGCCGCGGAGGAAGGCCTTGCCCTCGGCCAGGGCAGGGGGCGACCAGATATTGCCCGTGCCCACCTTGGCGGAGCCGGTGGGCTTGAACTCCTGCGGCGAGAGAGGCCCGGCCAGCAGCAGCCCCCCGTCGGTGTTGACCAGCAGGCGATTGTCGTCCACGATCAACCCGGCCATGTTGCCGGCTGGGTATGACCAGGTCTTCTGGCCGGTCTTGGCCTCCAGGCAGACGACCGAATTCTTGCTGCCGGCGTTGCCGTCCACCCCGTAGATGTAGTCGCCCACCAGCACCGGACTGCTGAAGTGGGCCGACATGTTCTTGTTCTCCCAGGCGATCTTGCCCGAGGGATCGACCAGGGCGCAGCCCCGGCCGTAGCCGCTGGTGATGAACAGCCCGCCGGCCCCTACCGGCAGCGGATCGGGGGCGTTGACGTCGTAGTCGGTTGCCCAGGGCGTGGAGTGAAGCACCTGCCCGTTGGCTGGATCGACCACGTACAGCGCCTTGGCACCGAAGACCGCCAGAGCGTCCTTGCCGCCCTGCTTGAAGAGCACCGGCGAGGCATAGCCGGCGGCGTCCTTGCCCGTCTGCCAGGCGACGTTGCCGGTGGCCTTGTCCAGGGCCAAGCCGGCCTTGCCGGCATTGAGGATCAGGTTTTTGCCATGCACCACCGGCGAGCCGGCAAAGCCCCAGTTGGGCAGCGTCAGGCCCAGGTCGGTCTTGAGGTTCTTGGCCCAGATCTTCTTGCCCTCCAGGTCCAGGCAGGTGATGTCGCCCATGGCGCCCAAGGCGTACACGCGATTACCCTCCACCGTTGGCGTGGCGCGCGGGCCGTCATACTGCACCTTGCCGCACTTGTATGGATACTGCCAGACCTGCTGGCCCTTATTATCGACTTGCAGGCAGACAATGCGCTCCTGAGCGTCCTTGTAGCCCATGGTGTATGCCCGGCCGCCGACGACGGCCACGCTGGAGAAGCCCGCCCCGACGTTGACGCTCCAGAGGGGCTTGAGCTCCTGGCCGAACTGGCTGTTCCAGTCCTTCTGGGCGGAAATGCCGTTGCGCTGGGGCCCGCGCCACTGGGGCCAGTCGCCGGCGGGGGCGGAGGCGGTCGGCCAGCTCTGGCAAAGTCCGCCGACGGCGGCTGCCAAGACAATCATCGCTGCTATGACCGTGTTTCGCATGGGGATCTCCACTGCGAGCTTTGCATGACCAGGGGCCGCTGCGGCCGCTGCTTAAGATATCTTACCCACCTGCTATGCTCTTTCCTAGAACAAGCACCCCCAACCAGGCGGCGGTTGGGGGTGGCAGGTACGTCTCATTTGCTGTGTTGGAAGACTATCAGTTCGGCACCACTTCTGGCGAAATAATGGGGGCTGTGAGTCCCCCGTCCTCCCCGTCCTGGCGACCGGAGGCGAGCGACTTGAACAGCTTGACGATTTCGCGCACGGTCTCGGTTGGCACCACCAGGCTAAAGCAGGCGTCCTTGCGGTCGATGTAACCGGCCCCGGCGACGGGCGGCGCAGAGGGCATGTTCAATTTGATGGGGGCATTGGGCTCGATCAGGGCCATGCCGTTTTTGATCGCCGTCACCAGGTTGGATGGGCTGATCAGCATTACGGCCATGCGGTCCTTGGGCAGCAGGTCCAGCATCTTGGCCGCCTCGGGTTGAGCGGGGAGTTTGCCGCCGCCCTTGGCCACCTTGAGGGCCTCGCCCAGGAACTTGCCTCCCCCGCCGAAGGTGACCACCAGGGTGGTCTCGTCCACCGGCACAACGCAGGCCTGGACTTGAGTCTGGCCCAGGATGGACTTCATGATATCGTGGGCCTCCGGCGGCATCGAGGCCATCATGGGGTGCTCCAGCGTGATGGTGTCCACGTTCTTGCCATCGACGGTCAAGGCGTTCTTGGCGTAAGTGACGGTGAGGCCCTGGAAGGGTCCGGTGGCGCCTTGCAGGGCGTCGGAGGCCACTTCAACCATTGAAACAATGCTATCCCGCGCTTTCTCCGAGCTGACCACGTCCAGCACCACTGATATGCCCATCACGCCCTCGCCGGTGGTGTTGCCTCCCAAGTAAACTTGCGTCTGGTTGAGTTGCTGGCGGTAGGTCACCATGGCCTCGAGCAGTTTCTTCTTCTGCTCGTCGGGCAAGCCCTTGTAAGGCGGAACCTCCAGGGCGGTTTGCACGCTCTTGCGAATCTCCGCGGGCGGCAGTTTCAGTTCCCGCTGGCCGATGGCAAACACGTAGCCCATCTCCGGCAGGCGGTCCAGCAGCGATTCGGTCTTGAGGGGCTTGTACTCAGCCAGGGCCTTGCCCAGGACGCTGTCGGGCACGAGGGCTACCCGGCCATCCACGATCACGGCCGTGTCGGTTATGCGCGCGCCGAGCATCACGTGATCCACCTGCTTGGCGTATTCCTTCAGTGCGGCAAACTGGGTCTGCATCGAGCCCAATTGCGCCTGCATCATGGCGATATCTTCACCCGGCCCTTGCTTGGTCAGGGAGTCCAGCACCGACTCCACAATGGGCAGGGCCGACTTGACGTCCACCCAGGCGACGATGTTGTTGGCCGCCAGCATGTCCTTGTCGGCGGCGGAGAGCTTGCCCGTCACGTCCTTGGTGCTGGCGGCGATGTCCTGGACGACCTTGAGGTTAGGCCCGATGACGGCAAAGCCGCCGGCCTGCTTGGCATAGCGGCGGCTGCCCGGGCCGGGCGTGAAGACGTAGTAGTCGCCGGTCTTGGTGGGATTGTAGCCGGCCAGCAGCTTGGCCAGGTCGTTGGTGGGCACGATGCTGGCCACCGGCATGCCTGGCTGATCGCTCGACGGCTGGGATCCGGCCATCTTGCCCTTGATCCGCGCCGCCAGGTCCACGCCGTACTTGCCCGGGTCCATGACGACGGCGGCCAGTCCGCCCTCGAAGCGCAGGCCGTCGGCGATGTTCAGCTCGCTCTTGAGCTCCTCCAGCACCGGGCGAGTGGTCAGGGCTTGGCCGGGGCTGACGGCCTTGAGGAAGGCGTCCACCCGCCCGCCCAGGTCCTTGACGTTCTTGACCAGCACGAAGGCCAGGCAGCCATCCGGCACGCGCGCGAGCACATCGCCGGCGGCAGGGGCGATGCTCGGGGCGGTGGTCTGGCCCACCGCCGCCGAAACAACCAACAACGAACCTGCCACCAGGCCCAGCAGTCTTACGGTCATCCGCATAGGGTTCTCCTTTTCGTTTTTTCGCCGGGGGTCCATCGACCAACAGGCGATTTAGAACTATACGCCGGCCCGGAAGGAACCTCAACCACATTCGTCCGCCCGGCCTGGGCCCGAAGCGTTTTTGCCGCTGGCGCTCTAAATGCCAATTGAAAATCGAGGACTCCCCATCGACAATCTCTCTCATGGCCAAGAAGGCACTCATGCACGTCATCAGCTACACCCACTGGGACCGCGAGTGGTATCAGGATTTCCAGGGCTATCGTCGGCGGCTGGTCCACCAGCTCGATGCCCTGCTGGAGCTGATGGAGCGCCGGGTGGAATACCGCTATTTCCACCTGGACGGGCAGACCGCCCCGCTGCAGGACTACGTGCAGGTCCGGCCGGGCAATCGCGAGCGGCTCTCGGCCCTGATTGGCCAGGGGCGGGTGCTGATCGGGCCGTGGTTTGTCATGCCCGACGAGGGCCTGGTCTCGGGCGAGAGCCTGGTGCGAAACCTGATGCTCGGCCATCGCCTCTGCCGGCAATGGGGCGGGACGGCCATGCCGGTGGGATTCGTCAGCGATGTCTTCGGCCATGTGTCGCAGTTGCCGCAGGTGCTGGCGGGTTTCGGCATCGACTGCGCCTGGCTGCACCGCGGCACCGGCTGCGGACCGAAGGAAAAAACCGAGTTGCTCTGGCTGGGCGCCGACGGCAGCGAAACCCTCATCGCCAAGGCCTTCCCCCACACCGGCTACCAGGACTTCAAGGAGCTGCGCGACGCCGACCAGGCCGCCCTGAGCCGATACGAACAGGCCAAGCTGTCGCTGTCGGCCAGCGGCGTGCTGTTTTCCATGGACGGCAACGACCACGAGCCCGCACGCTGGGACACCCCCGAGGCCATCGACCGCGTCAACGGCATATTCACCCGCGTGCAGGCGGTGCACTCTTCCCTGCCGGAGTATTTCGACCAGCTAAAGGGAGCCCTGGGCAGCGGCGGGCGAAAACGCCTGCGCAAGGTCCACGGCGAACTGCGGCATGAGTCAATCGGGGGCGTCTGGAACGAGCTCTTCCACGGCACCGGCTCTGCCCGCGTGAACCTCAAGCAGGCAAACGACCACCTGGAGTACCTGCTGGCTCGCCTGGCTGAGCCGCTAAGCGCCTGGGCGGTCCGCCTGGGGGCCCAGAGCCAGAAGGCCTTCCTCGATTTGGCCTGGCAGTACCTGCTGACCAACCACGCCCACGATTCCATCTGCGGCTGCAGTATCGACCAGGTGCACAAGGACATGCTCTATCGCTTTGACCAGGCGCATCTGCTGGGGCAAAACGTGGTAGCCGAGTGCATGCAGGACGTGGCCGATCGCGTGGAGACCGCCGGTTTTGCCGGCCAGGACCACGTCGTCACCGTCTTTAATCTGGCGTCGGCGCCGGCCGGGCCGGTTTGTCAATTAAGTGTGGAATTGCCGGCAGGTCTGGCGGGCGAGAAGGAGCAGCAAGGCCAGAGCCTTGTACTTTCTGATGAGCAGGAACACCCGGTCGAACTGGAAGTGCTGGGGGTAGAGCGTGATGTGCGGGCCGAGCCGTTCATGTACAAGTTCCAAGGCGGCAGCCCGCAGATGCGCGTCCGCATCGGCGGAGTAGACCGCCTGGGGGTGATGGCGCGGGTTGACCTGCCGGCCCTGGGTTACCGCACATTTCGCGTGGGATTTGCCGACGCGCCTGCTGAGCCCGCACCCGCGCCGGTCAAGGCAGACTGGAAGGCAAAGTCCATTGAGAACGACCTGGTTCGCCTTGTCGCACGCCCCGACGGGCGGGTGGATCTGCTGGACAAGACCACCGGCGCGTGGTTCCGAGGCCTGAACGAATTCGAGGACGGCGGCGACGCCGGCCACGGCTGGGATCACTTCTACCCCGAAAAAGACACCCTCATCCGCAGCCCAGACCCCAGGCGCTGTAAGGTAACGCATCTCGAAGTGTCCGCCGGCCTACTGCACGCCAGGCTGGAGGTGGGCCTGAATCTGAAAGTCCCAGCCGATCTTGTGGACCAGAGGGGCAAGCCCCTCCCGGGCGGGCAGGTCAAAGGCAGCCGGCGGTCCTCGGACATGCTGAGCATCGGAATCGTCGCCGAGTTCCGCCTGGTCGCCGGCAGCCGGCGGGTCGATTGCCGGGTGACGTGCCTGGATTCCGCCCGGCGCCATCGGCTGCGGGCGATATTCCCCACCGGCAGGAAGGCCGACGCCTGGTATGGCGACACCGCCTTCGACCTGGTGCGGCGCAAGATCAAGCTCCCCGACGGCAAGGGCTGGAAAGAGCAGCCCCGCCCCGAGCAGCCAATCAAGAACCTCGCGGCCGTCTGCGACGACCAAGCCGGCCTGGCCGTGCTCACGCGCGGGCTCAACGAGGCCGGCGTGCTGGATGAGCCCGACCGCCCCATCGCCCTGACCCTCTACCGCAAGTTCGTCGAGCGCCTGCTGAATGAAAACACCGCCGACAGCAACTCCGGCTCGTTCGACCTGGAGTATGCCCTGTTGCCCTTCACGCCCGATCACTCGGCCCCGCCGGCTGATCTCCTGGCACAGGTGGACCTCTACAAGCTGCCGCCCCTGTGCTACACCCGCAGCCCCAGCCAGATGGAGCTGGACAAAAAGACAAGCCGCTACGGTGTGCCCAACGCCATAGACCCAGCCGATCACCCAAACCTGGCGGCGGTGCTGAAGACTCTGCCGCCGGTCATACCCCACCTGCCGCTTTCCCATAGCCTGGTGCGGATCGACGGCCCGGCGGCGCTGTCCACCATCAAGCTCAGCGAGGATGGTTCAGCCACCATCCTGCGGCTGTGGAACCCGCTGGGCCGCGCGGCCGACCTGGCCGTCCGCCCAACCTTTGCCTTCACCCGCGCCTTCAAAACCGACCTGCTGGAAAACGCCACCGAGCGCCTCCAAAGCCGCGACGGCGCCATCACTCTGCAACTGCGAGCCAAGCAGATCGTCACTCTGAGAATTGAGTAGAAGAGGAGAAAAGCCCTCGTCGCCCTAGCGGTTTTGGGCAGGGCCGAAGGCGTAGACCTTGCCGTCGTCGGCCCCGATGACCACCCACCCGCCCGCCACGGCCGGCGAGCTGTCTATCAGGTCCCCCACCTCGTATCGCCAGAGTTCCTTGCCGTCTTCCAGGCTCACCATGTACACCCGCCCGTCCTCCGAGCCGAAGACCACCTTGCCGTCGCAGACCACCGGCGAACTCTCCACCTTGCCCTGGGTTTGAAAACTCCAGAACTTGTGGCCGTCGGAGCGGGCCAGGCAGTGCAGGGCGTTATCCCGCGAACCAACCACCAGGCGGTCGCCCGACAGGGCGGGCGAGGAGAAGAAGGCCTCCCCGCCGCCTTCGTAGCTCCAGGCGATTCTCTGGGCCTTCAGGTCAATGGCGTAGAAGCCCTTGTAGTTGCCGACGTAAACCATCTGCCCGTCGATGGCGGCTGAGCCGCCGATGTACGCCCCCACGTCGATGGCCGCCTGCTGGCCTCCGCCGGCGGCGCCGATGACGTGCAAGAGATTGTCGCAGCCGCCCACGCAGATCTGGCCCTCGTCAATGGCCGGCGAACCGTTGATGTAGTTGCCGGTGGAAACCGACCAGAGTTGCCGGCCGCCCTGCCCCGCCAGGCAGTACAGCTTGAAATCCCAACTGCCCACGACCACGCACAACTGGCCGTCGCGCCGGAAATAGTTGGCCGAGCCGACGATTTTCTCGCCGGTCTTGAACTGCCAGAGCTTGGCGCCCTTGGCGGCGTCCAGGGCGAAAAAGTCCCCGCTATTCGTGCCGAACAACACCTTGCCGTCAACCACCAGGGGCGGTCCGTCGATCGCTTCGCCGGCGTCGAATTCCCATTCCTTGCCGCCGTCGCCCAGGCGCAGGCAGTAGAGCTTGCCGTCGCCCGAGCCGACATACACCCTGCCGTCCTGGATGACCGGCGAACTGCGAACGGCCTCGCCCGTGGTGAAGGTCCAACCCAGAACCAGATCCTTGCCGAGCGATCCCTCCGCCAGGCCGGTCTGGGCCTGATTGCCGCGGAACATGGGCCAGTTGCCCGGGGCCGGGCTGGAGGCCGGCCGCGTGGAATGACCCGCCAGAGTGGCGCCCGCTCTGGGCGTCGATTGCGTGGCGGCAGAGGAGGAATTTTGTCTGGCCGGTTGCGCGGCGGAAACGCCCTTGCCTGGGCCGGAAGGTGTGCCCTTGCCGCCGCCCCACCGCCCGGCCAGCCACGGCGCCAGCACCGCCGCAGACAGCATGGCCGCCAGCACCACCGCGCCCAACTGCAAATGCCAGCGTTTCATTTGCTCCCGCGGCGCCGTAGCCCGCCAAACCCTCTATTTGATCTCAGCGAACATCAGCACCCGCGGCGTGTCGGAGGCAAGGCGGCAGTTAGAGCGGTCGATAACCGCCATGTACCGCTTGACCAGGTGCATGACCTGGTATGTGGAGCCCGCCCCGGCGCCCCAGTTGCCCTTGAGGTTGAGGGTATTGGAAGTGTTTGAGACCACCGTATTGGCCTGGCCGGCGCCCGGCCCGGCGGTAATGACCACCATGCAGTTGACCCACTGGTTGTTGTTCCAACGCTTGTTGCCGTCTGAAAGGCTGTTGCCGCCGGCGCCGCTGGCGGCGCCGCTGGATGGCCCGGTGGCCCCCAGCACGCCGACGTATGCCAGGTAGGTGTCGCTGCGCACCGTCAACTGGTCGCTGGCCCAGGCCCAACTGGAGAAGTATTTGGACAGGTCGTCCTGAACGCTTGTCCGGGGATCGTACTGGCTACTGGTCTGCAGACCGTCATCCGATATCCTGTTATCGCTGATGGTGTAGGAACGTATCATCCCGGTAAGGTTGCCGTTGGGGTCAGAGGCGTAGGCCCCGCTCGAGATACAATAAGTGTTGTCGTGGGGCACGAACCTGCCCAGCACCAAGGCTGCCTCGGCCACAGAGCCGAAACCTCTCTGCGTCCGCAATCCTGGTATGCCCAGCAACAATTGGCGGTTGTTCCCGCTGAAATCTCTGACAATCCCGCCGCTGTCTTTATAACCGGTGGTATCGCGATAGGCAATCAAACTGCCGGCTGTGTCGGCCGACTGCGGCTTCAAGCCGTCGTTAACAGCAGGCAGGAAGACGCCGGGCACGGCTCGCAGGGGAATATCCGAGACGGTGTTGATGTTCAGCCGGCCATACATCGTCCCGCTGCTGTTCGCGGCGAGCTGGCCGTCGCCGTCGGGATTATCGGGACCGTAACGGGGGCTGTTGACGGTAACATAGTCCTGCAGCAGGCAACCCAGGGGCACCGTCGGCACGGCCGCGGGATAGTAGCGCGACGCAACGTTCTCCACCAGCGCCGGGCGGCCATTAAACAGGTTGGAACTGTCGGTCAGCCTGTCGGCCAGCCCCTGGCTGGCGGAAGGCCCGACGGCCAGGAGGCGGAAAAGCTCTCCGAAATTGATGAACTTGTCGTTGCGCACAAACACCGGGCAAGGGGGGTTGGTGCTGGTGGCGGGAAAAATCGCCCCATTGTTGCCGCCCAGGTTGTCCGGCGGCGTGCCGGTGTAATCGTTGGCCGATGTAACAAAGAGCGAACCGACGGCGTAGCGGGCCCTGGAATATAAGTCGTCCCATTCCCAGGCGACGGACTTGGTAATCCCCGGGTCGAACCCCGAGCCGGGGAAACCCGACGGCTTGGTGGCTATGACAACGTCTTGAATTGAGCCGACGGATGAATTCCGTTTGCGCACGATTTTCACATCCGCGGCAAGATCCAACGCATTGAGGTCGATTCTGACGACTCCGCCCGCCACTTTGATGGCGCTGAGCTGATCGGGAATAGTGCCGCCGACACCGCAAATAACAAGTTTTCCACCATTGGCGGGAATGGTATTGCCCGCCGTGAAGGGCGTCGGCACGCCGCCGACTACCAAGGCGTAGTTATCCAACTGGATAGCCGTAACATACGGGTTATACAGTTCAATAGCCGAATAGGACTTGGTGATAACGGCGGGGGCGGGAGCGGGCGGGTTGCTTTTGGTTGCCTTGTAAAACAGCTTGGTGATAAACGGCTGCCGCTCCACGCCGTAGACGCCGATAGAATTGGCAAGGTTCACGGCGATGTCGTTGCCGATTTGTAAGTCAGTGTCGGTGGCGTATTTGATGGTATTCGGCCCGCCAACAGTGTATTTATCGATTTTCGCCACCGTAACGTCACTGTCGATGTCTCTGAAATCCCAGACGTTCACGGCCAGTTGCCCGGCAATCCGGCGCCAGTTCTCTTCCTCCGCAGGACTGAAGGCGGGATCGCCAGGCACCCGCCGCGGGAGGGCGTTGTAGAAGGCGGCGTACAGGTCCGCCAGGGGGCTATTGTTCAGGTCGGCCTTTACCCTCTGCGGAAGGTTCCCCGCCAACTGCGGCACCAGGATGCGGTCGCCCGACCAGACAGTCAGGTAAGGGCGCACCGACATGAGTTGAGTCACTAGATTCGGCATTCCGAGGTTCGCCACGGCCCAATGCAAGGGGCCGAACTTGGTGTCGGGGTAGGCGCCGCCCCACCCGCACATCAGCATGTCCGGCACGGCATATGGGGTATAAGTAGCATCCGTAAGAGCGCCGGGCTTGGCGCCGCCGGGTCCTATCGTGTTGAGCGGCCGGCGGACGTAATTGGCCCACCAGGTATCATATCTGGCGTCATTCTGGAAATCAGTGCCCCTCCCCACCATCACGGGGCGGGAATTGCCGGACCCCACCACGGTATACAGTATCTGGTCCGTCACCCGCATGGGCACGCCCACCCGGGCCGCCAGGTTTCCCAGCGCGTTCCAGTTATCGGTTCCGCCCACATTTACGTTGGTGCGGCCACACAGGTCTTCCACGCGCAGGGCCAGCCAATACTGCCTGCCGCCCAGGTCGTTGATGCCGGAGTAGAAGGGCACCGCATCGCCGCTGCCAACGGGGTTATTCCAGGTGAAGCCGGTGGTGGAGAAGAGCCCGGGATTGTCCGGTCTGACATTATCGTAATTGACGCCGGGGGGCGCGGAGCCAGCCAAGTTGGCCAGATGCCGCCAGGATAGTATCCCGGAGGGATCGTTGCCATCACTGGTGGGGGTGCCGCTGGAAAGGCCCATGTCGCATTCCTGCCCGGGATAATCAATGGCCTTGTAGTAGTTGTCGATGCCGTCAAATGGCCCGTTGAGGCCGATGTACAGGTCGGCCAGGCGATCGGCCAGCACCCGCTCCAGCCCCGCCCCCGCCACGTGCCGCAGAGGCGAGACCGACTCTATGCTGGCCGCGTCCTGCCGGTCCGCGTGCACGATAAGCAGGAAGGTGGAGGCGACCATTGCCATCAGCACCAGCAGGCCTATGACCAGCAGGATGCTCGAGCCGCGTCTTTTGAAATCCCGACTGGTTTTCATGATTAAGTCTCCTCGCATTCCTCGAGGCGTCATTTCAGGTCCACCACGGCTTCAAAAACTTCGCTGAAACCGGGAGTGTTGTCCCGCCCCTCTTTGAGGGTGTATCGGACTTTGATGGCCAATGGCCAGTTGTTAAGCTTCTCCCCAGTCCACAATGCGCAATACGCGGTGCCGGCTGGATTGTAGGTGGTATACTGCCCGCTGGGCCCCTGCTGGGGAGTCGAAGGCTCGGCCAAGGAGCATTCCGGAGCGTCTTCCTGAGGCGTAGCCCGCTGATAACGCCAGTCGCGGCCCGTCCAGGCGTTGTTCTTAGGATACCGGGCGCTATACCACTTCAGATTGCCGGCGGCGTCATGGTCGCCGTCGGTCCAACTGATGGCCAGGCCGGTGCAGTTTTCGCCTAGGATGGGCATATCTCCAAAAACGCCAGCCCAAGGAGACCCGGTGGGCATCATGAGCTTGTACCAGTCACCATAATAATCCCTGCCGTTGGGGGTGCCTGGCGGGACGCTCATGCCGGGGTACCAGAAGTTGTACCCGGCATTAATCAGTTCGCGCATCAGCAACCTCTCGGCCGAGAGCCTGCCCCGCATATTCAGCAGCGACTGGGAAAACCCATAATAGTCAAAATATCCACCCGTGGCGTTCCAGGGCAGATCCACTCCTGTTGGCACGGTGTTGCGATAAAGAATGTTAAAGCCTGAAAGAACCTTGGTGTTGTCGGCGGGGGGATAGCTCCAAGCCGCCGCTACCCCGTAGTTGATGAGGGCCTCGTTGGAAGCGGGGGGGGCACCACTGACCTGATCCGGGGGGAGCGTGGTGTGGGCATCGGGCATGGCCATGGTAAGAAGCAAGTTGTCTCCCGCCGGCCAGGGCGGGCCGTTGTCGTTTCGGGCGATGTGGCGGTCGGGAGGGTTGACCTGTGGACTTGCCACTATGGCCAAAAGCCCCTGCTTGGACATAGTCAGTAAGTCGTCGCGCAGCACGTCGGCCACCGCCCGCGCCTTGGCGTTGCACCGGATCATGTCCTGCGACGACCGCACCAGTTCAGTCATCTGCACCATCAGTCCGCTGACGATCAGCACGATCATGGCCAGGATGGCGATGGCCACCATCAGCTCGATCAGCGTCAGGCCGCTTTGCTTGGCGTTGCGCATCTCCATCACCTCTAAGGTTTAACCGCTAACATGGTGACCATGCACCCGATGGCGGGGGAATCGCCCCCGCTGTAGTTCTTTACGCAATAGGCTCCACCCGCCGCACAGTCCGGCAGGGGGCGATCCAGGTTGCCGTTGGAGTTATAAACCGTCGCCCACTCTCCGCTGTTCTTCAGGATGACCGGTGAGCCGATGCTCACGCCGCCGACTGCCTTGTTGCCGCTGACGCTGCAGTCGTCGAGTCTCAAGGTGTCGCCGGCGTTGAACTTCCGGCAGGCAACGACCGCCACCTGGTAATAGTTCACGTCGGGCACGACCTGGCGGATGGCGACCACGTACGCATACCGGCTGGCGGTCTGGGTTCGCCCGGCATCCAACCAGTCGGTCTGCTCATTGAGATCAGGCACAGGGAAAATTCGGTCCATCGGCCCGATATCGCCGGTCTTTTCCATCAGCACGGAGACTACGCCGTTGAGCGTGGGCGCGCCGTTGACGCCGGCCTTATGGCTGAAGCGGGAACGGACGACGCCGACGGCGTTCTGGCAGATCATCGCCGACATGGTCTTGTTGACGGATTCCCGGTTTTCCACTATCGCCACCGGGAAGGACGTGGCCAGCATGGAAAAGCCGATCACCATGATGCCCAGGGCGATCATCACCTCCACCAGCGTAAAACCTGCCTGGGCGGGCTGGCCGATATCTGACGCGTGCCTGTCTTGTCTCATGCTCATGCCATCACTTGTAGGGCAGCAACTGCCCGGTGTAGTAGTTGGGGGTCAGGGGCTGTGCCCTGTTCTTAAGCCATTCGGAGCGATCGTCTGCGCTCATGCGACCGAAAGCCGCCCAGTCCACGATAACAAAGGCGCGCATCCCTGCCTCATTGAGAGTGGCATACGCCGGATCCCAAATGCGGTCCTTGTCGCCGCCGGTAAACACCGTGGCATTGACATCCAGATTTGGCGGGTTCGCGGTGTCTCCGGGATCAAGCCGGCCATCCGGGCCAAACAGGACGTTGAAACACCCAAAATCCTTCAAGGCGTTGTCATCAATGGTGGGCTGGATGCTGCCGTAAATGTCTACATACGGAACCGGAATACCCAGTTGGCCAACCGCATACCCACCGGGCAACTGCTGCGGCGCCCACCCCGCCACCTGGCGGAAGACCCCGTCGCCGTCGCGTTTCATCACCGCCATCCAGCCGTTGCCGTCCAGGCCGATCTGGAAATGCACCAGCGTGCCCGCCTGCTGGGCCACGGCCAGGCTGCGGGCGCTGCCTACGGTGGCCCGCACCATTTCCTCCGCCTGCACGGGATTCGCCGACGCCAGAACCCCCAGCGCGCTGGGCAGGACAATGACCATGGCCAGGCTGAGGATGGCTATCACCACCAGCAGCTCGATCAACGTGAAACCGACTTGCGATCTTTCATGTTTCATGGCGTCACCTTCCGTCCGAGCGGATGTCATCGTCAGACGAGACACTCGGGGTTCCCGCTGGATCGTTCCATTTCCCGTCGCCGCCGGCCGACACCAGCAGCGGCGAACCACCCGCGCCCGTGTTTGACCAATATTCGATAGGCCTGCCCCAACCGTCAATGAACACGTTGTTGCCGCCGTAATTGGGCCCAACGCCGTCTTTGCCCAGGCTGGCGAGCTTCTTGCTCACGCGGGGATCGGGGTCGTTCGGCAGCAGGCGCTGGTACAGGTTCCGGCTGCGACTGTAGGCGGCCCACTCCCGGCCCAAGCCTCCGTAATCCCCCGGTTTGGCAAGGATGGCGTCATCGGGGGGATAGGCATTGTTGGGGTCGCATTCGCTGTAAGTCTGCACCGCCGTCAGGATCACCTTCATGTTGATCTTGGTCTGGTTGGCGTGGGCGTCGCGCAGCACCTTGCCTCCGACGGCCACCACTATGCTGACGATGATGGCGATGATCAGCACCACCACCAGCATCTCTATCAGCGTAAAGCCGTGTTTTTTACGTTGAATGTTCATAATCACTCGCTTCGCAAATTGGTGACGTCGTCGCTGCGCGCAGCAGTGGCCCTGTCCCTGTAACTGCCATCGGGTCCGGGGCTGAGCAGGAGATACCTGCGGTCTAGGTAATTGCCGGCATCCTGGGCGTAGGCGTCGGCATCGGCCGGTGCGGGAGTCACGCCACTGTTGTCTTCTGTGTAGTACTTAGCACCAGGCGAAAGGCCGCGAGTGGGCGTGCTGTCAAAGGCGTAATACAGGATGGGCTGGTTCCAGGCATCGACGAATATTTTGTTGGAATCAACCTTGAGCTTCTCCGTACCCGCGTATGGCCCGTAGAACTCCCCGCGGTAAACCAATTGAAAACCCTTGCCGTAGCCGGTCAGGCACCAGACCAGGTTGGCGGCCCCGCTGTTCTTGGGGGTATTATCTGCTGGGGGTCCGCTGAGGGGGTAAATCTTGTGGTCGGAGTAGTAGAGGCCCAGCCCGCCCTCGATGACATGTATGGCGGTCCGGGTGGCGCTGACGCGGGCCTGCGTCCGCACCTTGGCCAGCGTCGGCACCAGCAGGCTTATCAGAATCGCCAGGATCGCAATCACCACCAGCAGTTCCACGAGGGTGAAGGCCGTCGCTTTTTTGTTTCCAGTTCTCATGCCTGACGCCCTAATTCGGGATACAGCGAATGTCGTCATCGGTGCCGAAAACACGGTCAATGCCGGCGGCGATCAAGACAAAGGCCTGGTCGCCTACCGGCATAGACGTATTCAACTTGGCCATTATGGACGCCGGGCCAAAACCTGCCGGAGGCGTGTCCGGCGACCCGGTGAATGATGCTGCCGTGAAGGCATCAACTCCATATACGGCATTGTCCTGGAATTTGCATTGGGTACTGTCATTGGTTCCCAACCGCCAGGGCCAGTACAGCACCGGCCGAGCGTCGCTCAGGCGGTCGGAGACGCTGCCGCTCTGGTTGCTGAAGGTCCCCAGATCACCCGGGGTATAGGCTTCATACCTTCCCGTTGGAGTGATTGTGCCGTCGGCAATCCGGTCGACCAGGTCGGATCGGGTAATGTCCGCGTATGTCAAACCAAAAAGCGACGCCGCCATCACCTGCGTCCCGGTGTAATTGCCGCCGTTGCCTTTCAATTCATTCGGATATTGTTGCCCGGGGTAGTACTGCGTAGCCAGCTTGTAGGCGGTGCAGGCGTCGGCCAGCGAGCGGACCCAGGCCCGGCATTTGGCGTCATAGGCCAGCACTTTGGCCCTGCTCAGAGCCGGCAATAGAATAGTCGCCAGCAGGCCGATGATGCTGATGACGATCAGCAGCTCCACCAGGGTAAAGCCGATTGTCCGTTTCCGCGTCATGCCGCACCTGTCATTGACAATACATTATGTCGTCGCCGGTGCCATAAAGCCGGTCCGGGCCGGGAGCCAAGATCACGAAACCACCTAGAGCCCTGCCGTTGTAACCGGGGTCAGCGGGCTGAATGGTGGTGCCATTGCCTTTGAGGAATGTCACAAAGCCCGGCGTCATGTCTCCCGGGGGGGGGGCGGAGACGTCGTAATAAGCGGAGTTGTCGTCGGGCTTCCACTGGGTGTCGCGGTTTTCGCCCAGGCGGGCGGGGAAGTACAGCACAGCCCTGGGCGAACTGGTCCGGTCGGAGATGGAATTGAGTTTCCCGTTGAAGGGCTTGAGGTCCTCGTTGGGCTTGAAGGACTCGCAGTACTTGCCGTCGCCGGGCGGCGTGCCGGGGGCGGCGATATCGCCATACTTGTAGTTGAACAGGCACGCCGCCAGCACCTGCGAGCCGGTGTAAGGGCCGTTGCTGCCGGTAAGTTCGCCCGGGTAAGCCTGGCCGGGGTAATACTTGAATTCGTTGTAGTACCTCTGGCAGCCCATTTGCAGGTTCTGCACCCATTGGCGTGTGCGGCTGATTTCGGCGACCTGGTAGGCCTTGCTTACCGCGGGCACCAGGATGCTGATCAGGATGGCGATGATGGCGATCACCACCAGCACCTCCACCAGGGTGAAGCCGCCCGGGCGGCCGCCAAGCGACCGGCGGCCGGGGGCCGGGGGCAACGTCTTTTGTCTTGTCCGCACACTGGCGTCCATAGCAGCGCTCCTGGCTTATTTCTGCAGCGACTGGATCAGCGTGGGCAGCGGCATGAAGATAGCCACCACGATAAAGCCCACGATCACGCCCAGGGTGATAACCATGACCGGTTCGAGCAGGCTGACCATGGCCGCCACCAGGGTCTGCACTTCTTCATCATAGGTGTCGGCGATCTTGGAGAGCATCTTGTCCAGGTCGCCGGTCTCCTCGCCCACGTCGATCATGTTGACGACCATGGGCTCGACGATGCGGGCCTGTTTGAGGGGGGCGGCGAAGGTTTCGCCCTCGCGGATGGCGTCGTGCACCTTGGCCAGGGCCCGGGCGAAGACCTCGTTGCCGGTGGTCTCGCGGGTAATGTTGATGGCCTCCAGGATGGGCACGCCGGCCGTCAGCAGCGTCCCCAGCGTCCGGCTGAAGCGGGCCACCGAGGTCTTGGCCAGGATGGTGCCCAGCACGGGGATCTTCAACTTGAGCATGTCGGAGGCGTACCGCCCGCCGTCGCTCTGCCGCATCAGTTTGGCAATCAGGAATATGACAAGGGGCATGGAGAGAATGATCGCCCAGCCCCACTGATTGGCAATCCAGTCGGAAAACGCGATGAGGAAGACGGTTACGGCGGGCAACTTGGCGTCGAAGGATTCAAATATGGTTTTGAACTTGGGGATGATGAAGATCATGATCCCCATGACGATGAGGACGGCGATGGTGATGACGGCCGCCGGGTAGATCATGGCCCCGACGACGCGCCGGCGGAGCCTCTGGCTGGCTTCCATGAAATCAGCCAGGCGGCGCAGGACCACGTCCAGTACGCCGCCGGCCTCGCCCGCCGCCACCATGTTGGTGTAGAGCTTGTCGAAGGCCTTGGGGTGCCTGGCCATGGCTTCGGAGAGCGTGGCGCCGCCCTCGACGTCGTCGGCCACCATGCGGATGCCCACCCGCAGCATGCCCGGTTTCTGCTGCTGTTCCAGGATGCGCAGGCTGCGGAGTATGGGCAGGCCGGCGTCCTGCAGCGTGGAAAGCTGGCGGGTGAAGGTGGTCAGCATCTTCTTGGAAACCGCCCCGACGCTGCGGCGCTTGGTCACGCCCGTGTCGCGCGCCCCGGCGCCTGCCCCGCCGGTTCTCTTCTCCTGCCGCTCCTTCAACTCCATGGGGAACTGGCCCATGCCCTTGATCTTGGTGATGGCGTCTTCCTGGCTGTTGGCCACCACCTCGCCCTTGACGGCCTGTCCCACGCTGTTCATCGCCTTGTACTGAAAAGTCGCCATGGCTTGCTCCTTGTTCAGTGCGGAGTGCGTAAGTGCGGAGTGCGAAGCAAGATTGCTCCACTTTCAACATTCCGCCGCTTCCAATCCGCAACTGCCACTTTCATTCTCCAGTTGGCGGAGGGCATCTGACTCCGCACTTTCGCACTTTCGATCTATTCCAGTTCCTCGTAAATTGTCTGGTTGACGACCTCTTCGATGGTCGTCACGCCGTCGTAGATGGCCAACAGGCCGGCCTCGCGCAGCGTCCGCATGCCGCGCTTGCGGGCGGCGCTGCGCAGCGCGTTGGTGGAGCTGCGCCGCATGATCAGGTCGCGCATCTCGTCGTCCAGCAGCATGATCTCGAAAATGGCCGTTCGCCCGCTGTAGCCGGTGCCCCGGCAGAAGTCGCAACCGGCGCCGTGATAGAAGACCCGCTCCCGCACCATTTCGGGCGTCAGTTGCAGTTCCAGGAGCATGTCTTCGGTGGGCGTGAACTCTTCCTTGCAGCGCGGGCAGATGTTTCGCACCAGCCGCTGGGCCACCATGCCTTCCAGGGTGGCGGTGATAAGGAAGGGCTCCAGCCCCAGGTCCAGCAGGCGGGCGATGGCGCTGGGGGCGTCGTTGGTGTGCAGCGTGGAAAAGACCATGTGCCCGGTGAGCGAGGCCTGCACGGCGATCTGCCCCGTCTCCAGGTCGCGGATCTCGCCCACCAGGATGATGTCGGGGTCCTGCCGCAGGAAGTGCCTCAGGCAGCGGGCGAAGGTCAGCCCGATGTCGGGGTTGATCTGCACCTGGATCAGCCCGTCGATGTCGTACTCCACCGGGTCCTCGGTGGTGAGGATCTTCACCTCCACATTGTTCAGTTCGCTCAGGGCCGAGTACAACGTGGTGGTCTTGCCCGAGCCGGTCGGCCCGGTGACGATGCAGATGCCGTTGGGGCGGTTGATCAGTTGCCGGAAGACGCGCATGTCGTCCTCGCGGAAGCCCAGCCGCTCAACCTCCAGGCTGACGTTGCTGCGGTCCAGCACGCGCATGACCACGCTCTCGCCGAACATGGTGGGCAGCACGCTGATGCGCAGGTCCACCGGGGCGCCGTTGACCACCAGCTCGATGCGCCCGTCCTGGGGCTGGCGCCGCTCGGCGATGTCCAGGTTTGCCATGACCTTGATGCGGCTGGCAATGGCCACGGCGATGGCCTTGGGCGGCGGGATCATCTCATACAGCAGCCCGTCGATGCGGTAGCGCATCTTGAATTCGTCTTCAAAGGGCTCGAAGTGGATGTCGCTGGCCCGGTCGCGGATGGCCTGCAGCAGCACCATGTTGACCAGCTTCTTGATGGGGTTGGACTCGGCCATCTCCCGGATGGTGTCCAGGTCGATGGACTCGCCCCGCCCCTCCATGGCGTTGATCTGCTGGTCGCCGGCCAGTTCGTTTATCAGGTCGCCGATGGATTCGGCCCCGCGGACGTCGTAATTCCGCTGCAGCATCCGCTCCAGTTTCTCGGCGTCGGCGATCTTGGCCGTCACCTTGAAATCCATCAGCGTCCGCAGATCGTCAACGGCCCGGAAGTTGTCGGCCGCCGCCACCGCCACCGTCAGGTGCTTGTTGGGCTCGTCGAACTCCACCGGCAGCACCTTGTAGGCGTTGGCCATCTGGGCGGGAATCTGGCGGATGACATCCTCGGGAATGTCCACCTTGTCCAGGTCGACGTACTCCATGCCCGCCTGGAAGGCCAAAGCGAAGGTCACGCTGGCGTCGTCGACATAGCCTAAATCCACCAGGATGCGGCCGATGGGGCCGCCTTTTTCCTTCTGGATGTCCAGGGCCTCGTGCACCTGGTCGCGGGTGATTTTGCCCATCTTGACCAGAACCCGGCCCAGGGGCCTGCCGCGGCATTCCGAAGGTAGGATTTTAAAGGGTGGCATGTCTTGCTCCTGCGCCTTCTACCCGGCGGCCTGTTCATCAGGGTTGACCGGCTCCTCGAGGGCGGTCATCTCGATCTGGCCCTTCTGGAAGGCGTCGATCTTCTCGATTATGCTGGAGGGGCTCTGCGAGTAGTCGCGGGCGTTCTCGGCCGAGATCTTGCCTTCGACGAAAAGCCTGTACAGGTGATCGTCCAGCAGTTGCATGCCGAACTTCTTGCCCGTCTGTATGGATGAAGGAATGCGGTAACCCTTGTTTTCGCGGATAAGGTTGGCGATGGCGCTGGTGACGACCATGTATTCAAAGGCCGCCACGCGGCCCTTCACGTCCACCCGGGGAATGAGGGACTGGCAAAGCACCCCGATAAGCGTGGCCGAAAGCTGGATGCGGATCTGCTCCTGCTGGTCGACCGGGAACTGGTCCACGATACGGGTGATGGTGCCCTGGGCGCTGGTGGTGTGCAGGGTGCCAAAGACCAAGTGGCCGGTCTCGGCCGCCCGCAGGGCCGCCTCGATGGTCTCCAGGTCGCGCAGCTCGCCCACCAGGATCACGTCGGGATCCATACGTAGCGAACGCCGCAGGGCCTCGGCAAAGCTGGGCACGTCCACCCCCACCTCGCGCTGATTCACCATCGCTTTCTTGTGCGGATGGTAGTACTCGATGGGGTCTTCGATGGTGATGACGTGGTCATCCATGTTCTCGTTGATGTAGTTGATCATGGTGGCCAGCGTCGTGGTCTTGCCGGAACCGGTCGGCCCGGTCACCAGGAAGATGCCCCTGGGCCGGTGGCACATGGCCCGGCTGCTCTCGGGCAGGCCGATCTCCTCGAAACTGAACAGCTTGCTGGGTATCAAGCGCAGGGCCAGGGAGATGTTCCCCTTTTGATAGAAGACCGAAACGCGGAACCTGCCGGCATCCTTGTAGGCGAAACCGAAGTCCGTGCCCCGGTCCTCCTGAAGTTCCTGCTGGCACCGCTCCGGGGTAATGGCCTTCATCAGCGAGTAGGTGTCTTCCGGCTCCAGATCTTTGGTCTCCAGCGGACGCAGCCGGCCGTTGAGCCTCAGGGTCGGGGGCCTGCCCACGTGCAAGTGCAGGTCGCTTGCACCTCGCTTGATACAGGTCTCCAGTAGTCTGTCAATCTGCAAGGTGGCCATGGCTTCCTCTTCCAAAAGGGATTATTCGTTCCTAAGGTCTTATAAAACAAGCATCTCCATCATGCGGCAGGAGGGAAAAAACGCGCATAAACACATGTAACTCTTGCGCCTATAATTTGTTACGAACAATACAGCCTAGTCCGCGGTCAACTCCGCCACCTGGGTAGTCCGCACCAGTTCGTCGGGAGTGGTGATGCCGTTGAGGATCTTACGCCGACCGTCCTCCAGCAGGCTTTTCATGCCGGTGGCACGCGCCGCCTGCCGGAGTTCCCCAAGGGAAGAACTCTTCATGGCCAGCTCTTGCAGGGCGTGGGTCATCTCCATCATCTCAAAGATGCCTATCCGCCCGCGATATCCCGTGCCGTTACACGAATTGCAACCCTTGCCTTTATAGACAGTTCCACCGCGCAGATCCTCTGGGGTAAAGCCCAGCATGCGCATGACCTTGGGATCTGGATCCTCGTCAATCTGCTTGCATTCCGTGCAGATAACCCTGACGAGTCGCTGGGCCATAACCGCTTGCACCGAGCTGGCAACCAGGAACGGCTTGACACCCATCTCGATCAGACGGGTTATCGCCGAGGGGGCATCGTTGGTGTGGAGTGTACTGAAAACCAAGTGTCCTGTAAGGGCGGCTTGAATTGCAACCTCTGCCACGGCCAAATCGCGGATTTCGCCTACCAGAATGATGTTTGGCGCCTGTCGCAGCATAGACCTCAAAATCGCCGCGAAGGTCAGGCCGATGGTCTCATTGACTTGGACTTGGTTGATGCCGGTGAAGTTGTACTCCACCGGGTCTTCGGCCGTGATGATCTTGCGGTCGGGCCGGTTGAGTTCGTTCAAGGCGGCGTACAGGGTGGTGGTCTTGCCGGAGCCGGTAGGCCCGGTCACCAGGAAGATGCCGTTGGGGCGCCGGATGATGCGGTCGAAGCGTTCCTTGTCGTCCCGCTCGAAACCCAGGATCTCGATGCCCATGCGGGCCGAATCCGGCCGCAAGATGCGCATGACCACGCTTTCGCCGTGATAGCCGGGCAGGCAACTGACGCGGAAATCGATGTCCTCCGTGGCCACGGTCATGCGTATGCGGCCGTCGGTGGGCAGGCGGCGTTCGGCCAAGTCGATGCCGGCCATAATCTTACAGCGGTTTATGACTGGGCCCTGCATACGCTTGGGAATGTTGTCCCGCTCCCGGCAGACGCCGTCGACGCGGTAGCGGACGCGGATTCGGTTGGCCATGGGCTCGACGTGGATATCGCTGGCCCGCATTTTGACCGCCTCAGTGATCAGCATGCCCACCAGGCGGATGACGGGGGCGGAATCTTCATCTATCTTCTCGTCTTCATCGCCCTCTTGCTCGGCCCTGGCAACGTCGACCGTTTGCACGACCTCGTCGATGGACAGGTCGGGGCGAACGAAGCGATCGATGAACGCACGCAAGCGGGTTTTGCTGGCCAGGGAGCATTCGATCTCGGAGTTCAGGCGGAAGCGCAGCAGGTCGAGGGTTTCCAGGTCCAAGGGATCGGTGATAATGACCTTCAGCCGGTTGCCTTCCTTGCTGATGGGCAACACCAGGTGCCGCCTGATGATATCCTCGGGCACCTCGCTCATCAGGGCCGGGACCACCATCTGCCGCTCCAGGTCGACATAATCCATGTCGTACTGGGCGGCCAGGGCCTTGGTCACGTCCTCTTCATCGGCCAGGCCCAGCGCCACCAAGGCCTCTCCCACCCGCAGATGTTCCTTCTTGGCGTGTTCCAGGGCTTCAGCCAGGCCGCTGGCGGTAACGGCCCCCCATTCGACCAGGATTTCCCCCAGTCGTCTGCGTTTCTTGACCATTGGCTCTCCTGAGGCCCGCCAGGCCCGCCGTTGCGGCGGGGGCCGAAGCGAGACACGGTGCGCGCGACCAACTCCACTATAGGGCGTCAAGGAAGGATGCAACAACGCCAGCCCGCCCTGTCCAGCCTGGGCAGGGCAACACGCTACGCCAATCCTCTCCCGACGCTGTCGTTAGCAGAACCATTATAAATACAGCCCCTATCCGCTGGCAATAGCCATCGCCACGGATAATTGCCCGCGGCCCACGAGCTTAGCGACAACGAAGCAATTGAAGGGGTTTGCGATACAGGGCCGCCCAGAGCCGCAGGAGGCGGACGATCCGCTTCCTATTGGTTCTCCGAGTCTTTGTGTCGCGTCTTGCGTTTCGGGTGGGGCTTATCG
Source organism: Phycisphaerales bacterium (assembly GCA_003171235.1). GTDB lineage: Bacteria > Planctomycetota > Phycisphaerae > SM23-33 > SM23-33 > FEN-1344. The sequence goes on from PMYM01000155.1 coordinate 26,041, forward strand.
GCCCTGCCCCGGGCGCGGAAAATCAGGCGGATTGGCACTTCGGCAAATTCCAGGCGCTGGCGCAACTGGCCCAACAGAAAACGCTGGTAGGGCTGGTCGAACGCCTCGACTTTGTTGACGAAGCAGACGATGGTGGGCGGGGCGGTCGATATCTGCGTGGCGTAGTAGAACTTGGACAGCATCTTGGTATTGGGCGAGCGGCGATGCAGGATGTCCTCGACGGCCTCGTTCAGCCGGCTGGTGGGCACGCGCGTCTGGGCCTGGGCGAACAATTCGCCCGCCAGCCGGACGGCCTGGCGAACGTTCAGCCCCTTGGCGGCCGAGGTGAAAATGATCGGGGCGTAGGCCAGGCCGGGCATGACCTTGGCCAGGTACGGCCCGTATTCCTCCTGGTCCACCTTCTTTTCGTCCACCAGGTCCCACTTGTTGACCACCAG
>PMYM01000181.1 GCA_003171235.1 Phycisphaerales bacterium
CTGGGCCGCTCGCGCAATCCGGGGTTTTAATCTTTCCACCCTCGAATACTTCGCCGATACAATCAAGGATGTGGTTGCTCCGCTTCGCGTCGCAAACCACGGCGCCCCGGTCCCACGAGCCGCGTAACAGGAGCACACCATCGCGCGTAATTTGCCATTCCAGGCCGGGGCGGAAGCCCCGGCAATATTCGGCCGCCGCGCGGTAAAAAAGCCATCCCCCGTGCGAGCCGTCATGAAAGGTTGGTGTTGGCGATGCCGGGATTGGCCAGGCGATCAATCGAACGTGTCTAGAATTCTGTCCGAAATGAATATGAGGCGCCTGCCAATCGGTTCATCGCCAGCGGAAGCCTTTCATCGTGCAGATCGGCGGATGGCTCTGCACAGATGGCTCTGCACAGATGGCTCTGCACAGCACCCGGCAAATCACGCCTGCAAACCGGAGCTTCCGCCCCGGCCTGAAATAGTGGCCTGCCTCCGGTTACCTTGCCGGCGGCCCAGAGTTGGATTTCCTCCGCCGTCCCGCCCGCCCTTGAAAAAGCAATCCATTGGGCTTTATTCTTATAGCAGCCGTAGTATCTGCGGCAGCCGTAACTACACAAGGGCTTGACGTGCACGAGGCCTCCATAGCCGAGGGTCTGCTGGACGCGGCCATCAAATCCATGCCGGCGAATTTCCGCCGGATTCTCCGCATCAAGGCCGTCGTCGGCGTATTGACCAACATCCAGCCAGAGTCGTTGCGGATATACTTCGACGAGATCGCCAAGGGCACGCCGGCCGACGCCGCCGTGCTGGAGGTGGTCCATCAGCCGGCCAGCCTGGTCTGCCTGGGCTGCGGGCGCAGGCAGGACTACGGCGGGCGGGGCGACCTGACGTTGACCTGCGCCTGCGGCGGCAACAACCGCCTCGAAGGCGGCGACGCCCTGTACATCGACAGCATGGAGGTGGACACGTGAAAATCCAGGTCGGCAAGAACGTGCTTTCCGCCAACGACCAGCAGGCCCTGGCCAACCGCCGCCGCCTGGACGAGCTCAAGCTAACGGGCGTGAACGTCCTGGCCAGCCCCGGCGCCGGCAAGACCAGCTTCATCTCCGCCCTGCTGACCATGCTGCCGACGGCGTATCGCAACGGCGTGATCGAGGGCGACGTAGCCGGCCGCATCGACGCCGACAAGATCGCCGCCCTGGGCTTCCCCGTCACCCAGATCAACACCGCCGGCGGCTGCCACCTGGACGCCGGCATGATCGCCCGCGCCATGGACGAGCTCAAGTTGGCCGGGCCGGGCTTCCTCTTCATCGAGAACATCGGCAACCTGATCTGCCCGGCGGAATTCCAGTTGGGCGAGGCCCTGCGCATGGTGGTGGCCAGCGTGCCCGAGGGCGACGACAAGCCCATCAAGTACCCGCTGGTCTTCGCCACCGCCCAGGCCGTCATCCTCAACAAGACCGACCTGCTGGGCATGGTGGATTTCCAGATGCACAACTTCGTGGCGGCCGTGCGGGCGGTAAACCCCGACGCCCCCATCTTCACCGTCTCCTGCCGCAAGCAGGAAGGCCTCTCGGCGGTGGTGGACTGGCTGCTCCAGCACGCCGGCCCAGCCAAGGGGTGATGGGTAGCACAGGCGTCTCGCCTGTGAGAATGCCGGGTGCCATGCCCTTACGCGTCTTATGCCCAAGGGCATGCTTGGGTGATCGGCACGCGGATTGCTCGCCTTGGGCGACGAATCGGCGTGCCCTACGAGGCTGCCCAAAACAGCGTGATCCTGGCGTAATCGAAAGGCTAAACATGGTCACGCTAAAAGCGGCGTGACCATGCCACCCGCCGGTTACTGATTACTAAACCACAGGCGAGACGCCTGTGCTACCGAGAATTCCCCCCACGCGCTTGCTTTCACGCGGCTGGGGGGATAAATTCACCCGGACTTTTTCTCATGCTCGGCGGCGGTTCTTGCCGGGTGGAGGAAGCAATTATTCAAGGCGCCTGCCGCGGCGGCTGATGACGGGACGGTCAACCTTCAAAGCCGGCCCCGGCCGCCCGTATCACCAGAGAGGAGTTCTATCCAGATGCTGGCTTCGCTGAGACGGAGATTGAAACAAGGACGGATTCGGACAATTCACCTGGTGGTGATGGCCTGTGTTTTCGGCGGGGCCTTCGCCTACAGCCTGGCCCAGGAGCGTGCAACGCCGGCGGCGCCGGCCGGGGCAACGGCTCCGGCCGTCAAGGCGGAACATCACTTCCAATTCTTCAGCCCGCTGGTAAACACCGAGAAGTTCAACGCCTACGAGCGGGCCAGCCTGCTGGTGGTGCTGGGCGTGGCCGTGTGCGGGCTGCTGTATGCCTTGATGCTGGTGGGCCAGATTCGCCGGGCCGACAAGGGCACGTCGCGCATGCAGGAGATCGCCGCCGCCGTGCGCGAAGGGGCCGACGCCTACCTGTGGAGCCAGTTCCGCAAGATCGGCCCGCTGATCGTCCTGCTCACGTTCGTACTATTCATGACCAAGTACGGCGAGTGGGCCTTCGCCTTCGGGCGAGCGGGCGCATTCCTGGTCGGCTCCTTGTTCTCCTGGTGCGTGGGCTTCGTGGGCATGAAGTTGGCGACGATCGGCAACCTGCGCGTTGCCGCGGCGGCCAAGCGTTCCTACGGCGAGGCCATGCAGCTTGGGTATCGCACCGGAACCATCACCGGCATGTTGACCGACGGGTTGGGCCTGTTGGGCGGCACGATAATATTCCTGATCTACGGCGAGCAGGCGTA
>PMYM01000110.1:0-508 GCA_003171235.1 Phycisphaerales bacterium
ATTTTCAATTGAGGGAGGGGCAGTCCTGGCTTTTTCGCGTGCCTTGGTGTCGTGCGCCCGGGCAGTTTTCTTTGACGCAACGATAATGGAAAGAATCTCTTTGCCTTCCTGGATCAGATCCTCGACCAGCGTTCTCTTGGCCAACTCGGCGTCAACCGCAAAGTCGATCCAGAAGACGGCTTCGTCGGCTTCCTCCTGAACCACTCCGAGCTTGGCAATGAACTCGGCCCTGGACCGCGCCATGCACGATGCGCGGTAGTTGGCGGCAACGCTCGTGCCGGATTTGATCAATTGTCGTCCGATCACATCACCGGCTCTACTTCTTGGAAAGGCCGAAGCCAGACGCACAACGCGCAGGGCGAAAAGCTTCGTTCGCTTTTTCATCTCCTCGGGCGTCATGCGCAGTCCTTTCCTTGGCCTCTTCGTCAATTGAAAATTGACAATCCTAAACACCGGCAAAGGCGTTGAAGCCGCCGTCCACCGGCACCACCACGCCGGTGATGAAGCG
>PMYM01000110.1:555-3191 GCA_003171235.1 Phycisphaerales bacterium
CCCGGGGCGATGGCGTTGACGCGGATGTCTTTTGAGTGCCGCGTTGCCATGTACACCGCCAGCCACTGGGTGAAATTGCTGACGGCGGCCTTGGCCCCGCTGTAGGCCGGAATGTTGGTCAGCGGGCGGAAGGCGTTCATGGAACTGATGTTGATAATGTTGCCCTGGCCGCGCTGGGCCATGTACTTGCCGAACACCTGGCTGGGCAGGATGGTGCCCAGGCAGTTCAGGTCGAACACCCAGCGGACGGCCTCCTGCGGCAAGTCGAAGAAGGTCGTGGGGGCGGCGCAGGTGGCTTCCTTCTTGTTGCCGCCGGCGGCGTTGATCAGCACGTCGATCTGGCCCAGGCCTTCGAGGGCCTTGGCCAGGGCGGCCTCGACCTGCCCGCGGTCCAGCACGTCGCACTGGACGGCCAGCGCCGTGCCGCCCTCGGCCTGGATCTCCTGGCAGAGCCCCTTGCCCCGCGGGGCGTCGAAGTCCACCACGCAGATCTTCGCCCCCCGCCCGGCCAGGGCCTTGCACATGCTCCAGCCCAGCACGCCCGCCCCGCCGGTCACCACCACGCCCTTGCCCCTGATGTCGAACAGGTCCAACTGCGCCATGATATTTCTCTCCAGGTTATGTTGCCAAGCCGACCAGCCGAGGCAACTTGCCGCCATCGGCCAAGGCCGCCCAGTATCCCCTTTTCACGCCCCCTCTGCAACTGCCACGGCGGGCGGAACTTTCAATGGTAGCTTATCGTATTGTGGTATCATATGACCACTGAAGCACTTGGCCGGGCGTGCAGCCCGGGGCGGCAGGCCGCGCCCCATTGCTATCTGCGTGACACATGAGCGAGAAGACCCAAAGACGTGTGGGGATACTGAAGTGGATTGAGATTGCCATCGGCCTTTTTCTGCTCTGCGCGGTTGCCGTGGTGGCCTACCGCTGGGCCTTCGCCAAGGTGGAGAAGGACATCTACCGGGAACGGCTGGCCGGGCTCAGCAATGAATACGAGTCGCTGCGGTCGATGTACAACCAGGCCGTGCGCAAGACGGCGGTGACCGAGTTGGTGGTCAAGGACGGCAAGCTTTCGCTGACGATCCGCACCATTGAGGGCCTGGATCGCGTCATCGACCTGCCGTTTAACCCCGCCGACGAGATCTATTGCGACTACGTGGTGCTGGAAGGCCGCCTGTGGATTCGCCGGGTGTACGACGCCCACACGCCGCCGGAGAAGGGCGTGGTCATTAACGATAGCCTCCAGCAGGTGGACTGGAACAACCCGGCGGCGCGGTACGGCAAGGCCGTGTATCGTTCGCTGGGCGAAGGCCGATGGATCGTCACCGTCACCGGCGACGGCTCGCTGGCCCTGGCCAAGACGGACGCTCAGGCCGACGTCGCCCTGTCGGCCCCCCCGCCGGTGCGGGATTACGACCAGCTCGAAAAACAGATCGACCAGGCGCTGACCCGCGTGACCGCCGGGGACGTGCTCAAGCGCTTATTCACGTCGGCTGATTAACCCAAACGACATGGCCGCCCCCGAAGGGGCGGCCATGTACGTGTGATCGTGTAGGGTGGGAGGAATCGACCGAAGGTCGATCTCCCACCTTCAACTCGAATGGTGGGAGACCGCCCTGCGGGCGGTTTCTCCCACCCTACTTTCTGCCCGGGCCGCTCTAGCGGATGAACAGCATTTCGCGGTAGGTGGGCAGCGGCCAGTAGCTGTCGTTCACTACCAATTCCAGGCGGTCGCCGAGCTGGCGGAGTTTGGCCATGGCCGGCAGGATCGTGTCCCGCTGGTAGCGGGCGTGCTCGAGCAGGCTGCCGTGGTGCGGGCCGGCCAGGACTTTGTCCAGGGCACGCGCCGCCTGGCTGAACTCGCCGACGGTGTCCACCAGGTCCTTGAGCAGGGCGGCCTGTTCGTCATCCTCCACGCCGGCCTGCTTGGCGGCGTTGATGGCGCCGGCGACGTCGGCCTGGTAGTTCAGGGCGGCCGGCAGGATCATGGTGTGGGCGATGACCGAGGCGGTCTGGCCCTCGATGGTGATGTTCTTGACGTAGCTTTCCAGCATGATCTCCTGCCGGCTGTGCAGTTCGCGAGTCGAATACACCTTGTACTTGGTGAACAGCTCCACCGACTCGGGGCTGGTGACCAGTTGCACGGCGTCGACCGTGTTGCGCAGGTTGGGCAGGTGGCGCTTGGCCGCCTCGGCATGCCAGGCGCTGGAATAGTTGTCGCCCTCGAAGAGCACCGGGCGGAACTGCTTGACCATTTCGGGCAGCAGCTTCTGCAGCGCCTTGCTCAGGGCGGCCGGGTCGGCCTTGCCCTTAAGTTCCTTCTCCAGCCGTGTGGAGACGAAGTCCAGGGACTCGGCCACGATGGTATTGAGGACCGTGTTGGGCCCGGCGACGGACTGGCTGGAACCGACGGCCCGGAACTCGAACTTGTTGCCGGTGAAGGCAAAGGGGCTGGTGCGGTTGCGGTCGCCGGCGTCGCGCGGGATCTTGGGCAGCATGCTGATGCCGATTCCCAGGTGCCCGCCGGCCTTGGTGCTGGTGGCGCCGCCCTTCTGGATCTGGCCCATGATGTCGGTAAGCTGCTCGCCCAAAAAAACGCTGATGATGGCCGGGGGGGCCTCGTTGGCGCCCAGGCG
>PMYM01000041.1:0-506 GCA_003171235.1 Phycisphaerales bacterium
CATATAATATAGTGACGCCTACGGCCGCCAGGGCCGAAGGCAAGCGGCTCTTTTGACAAGTGAAGAGGGGATGACGGGTGGAGAGTTGAAGGGTTCTCGGTTCTCGGTTCCCGGTTGCGGGTGGCCGGTTCCTGGGTTGGGGTTTCCCGTTCCCGATTGCGGGCGGCCTGTTCCTGGGGACGGGTTGCGGACTGCCGATGTGGGGATGAAGAGTTTCCGTTGGGGTTCTGCGCGAAAGCGTGCAGATTGCGAGGTAACCGGATGCAATACGATGACAACCGCTCCAGATTTGTCTCAAACGCGTTGCAAACGCGCAAAAACGGGGCGGTTTTTTTCCGTAATTTTCCGTACTTTTCCGCCGTGTTCCTGCCGGAATCGCCGGCAACTCCTGAAATGGCATGGGCTTGCGAAAAAGGAGGGGTTTATGGGATACGCTGTGCTTACATATTCTCTTTACGCAGGGGCGTGCGGCCTTCGTCTCGAACATGCTTCCCCTAAACAACAGG
>PMYM01000041.1:521-4942 GCA_003171235.1 Phycisphaerales bacterium
TTCGCCTGTTCACCTGTTCCACTGCTCGCCTGCTCTGTAGTCCTTCAACTTTGAAAGTTGAAGGACTATTACGGCAGGTTGGTGTCGCTGGGAGAGGCCGTGGCTCCCGGCCGGGCCGGCAGGGTCACGGTAAAGCTGGTGCCCTTGCCAGGGGTGGAATCCACGGTGATTTGCCCGCCGTGCTCGCGGACGATCTTGCGCGTCACGGCCAGGCCCAGGCCGGTGCCCTTGTTGCCCTTGGAGGAGTGGAAGACCTCCCAGATCAGCGGCAACTGGTCGGCGGGTATGCCCACGCCGTTGTCGCTGACGGTGACGGTGACAAGCTGGGTGAGGCTGGAGAAGTCGCTGGCGATGGTGATTGCGCCATGTTGAGGGGGCACGGCTTCCAGGGCGTTGTTAAGGAGGTTGAGGAAGACCTGTTGCAGGCCGGTGGCGTCGGCCGGGATGGGCGGCATGTCGGCCAGGTCGGTTATCACCGCCACCCCGCGCTCGTCGGTCAAATCGCTGACCATGTCCACCACTTCCTGCAGCACGTGGTTGACGTTGACGTTTTCCAAGAGCGGCTCGCGCGGCTTGGAGTACGCCAGCATGTTCAGCACCACGGCGTTGAGGCGGGCCAGGCTCCGCCGCATGATCGGCCAGACCTCCCTGGCCTTGTTCATCTGCCCGCTCTTGAGGGCCGTCTCCATGACCTGCGTGCCGGTGGACATCGCCTGCAGGATGTTCTTGACGTGGTGGCTGAGGTAGGCCACCGTCGCGCCGATGGCCGTCATGCGCTCGCTCTTGACCGCCTCCTCGTACAGCCGCACGTTCTGGATGGCCAGGCCCATCTGGTAGCCGATGGCCGTCAGCAGCCGCAACTGCTCGGTGGAATAGGTGTGCTCCGACACGCTGCAATCGACGTGGATGACGCCCATCACCTTGTCGTGGCCCTTGATGGGCACGGCCAGGGCCGAGCGGATGCCGTAGGCGTGAACGCTCTTGCCGCTGCTGAAGCGCTTGTCGCGCATGGCGTTGGAGGACAGCACCCCCACCTGCTTGGCGAGCACTTCGTTGATGATGGTCCGGCTGATGGGAATCTTGTCCGACCGTTTTTCGCTGGAGTCCTTGAAGGCCTTGGTCACCAGCTGCCCGTCCTGGTAGAGCAGGATATAGGCGCGGTCGGCCGGCACCACCTCGGTGATGATCTCCAGGCCGCGGCGAATCAGCATGTCCAGGTTGAAGATGCTGGAGAGCTCGCTTGTCAGGTTGTACAGGAGGCGGAGATTGTCGATGGCCTCGGCCCCGGCCTCGGGGGTGGGAATAATCACCGAGTCCTCGTTGGAGGGCACGGTGGCCATGATGGCGGCGTCCACCAGCCGGCCCGATTCGTCCATCTCCAGGGCGGGGGTTTCGCGCCCGGCGGCCCCGCCGAACACCAGCAGAGAGCCGCCGCAGCGGACCTGGTCGCCCAGGTGCAGCCGGGTGGAGCGGTTGACCTTCACGCCGTTGACGAAGGTGCCGTTGACCGAGCCGATGTCCTCGATGTACCAGTTGCCCCCCCGGGTGCTCAGGCGGGCGTGCTGGCGCGAGACCGTGCCGTCGGAGAGCGAGAATTCCTCGCTCTGCCGGCCGATAACCAGCTCGCCCTCGGATACCTCGAAGGTCTTGCCCTTGTCGGGCCCCTGGATGACTTCAACATAGACCATGCGTTACCCAACGAGGTGCTGCCGCAGATGTTCCGGCGCGGCGCATTTCGCCGCCGGGCAAAGGGCCGTGCTTGAAAATGCAGCCTGGCGCTCTCAGGAGACGCAAATCCTATCACAATCGAAAATTGAAATCCAATGCCCCGGGCGGCGCCGGGCATGGAATCCGCTACTGTTTAGACGCTGGCCAGGCGAGTTTGTTGCACGCTCACCCGACATGCCTGCGCAGCGGCCTGCCGGTCCGCCCGGTCAAGACCGCGAAAGAGGGCAAGAGCAGCGGGCGAACGACAAACGTGTCCAGCAGCATGCCCAGGGCGAAGGCAAAACCCAGTTGCACCAGCAGGGCCAAGTCGCCCACCAGCAGGCTGCCCAGGGTGGCGGCCATGATAAGCCCGGCCGAACTTATGATGCCGCCGGTGCTGGTCAGGGCCGCTCGGGCGGCTTGGGTGGCGCTGCCGCAGGCCGATTCCTCCGCCAGCCGGGCGGCCAGGAAAATGTTGTAATCCTGTCCCACCGCCACCATCACCACGAACAGGAAGACTTCAACCTTCCAGTCCAACCCCGCCGTCCCGCCCACGCCGGTGAAATACCACCAGGTAAACCCCAGCGTCGCCAGGTAGCTGATGACCGTGGAGGCCACCATGAAACCGGCCAGGATGACGTCGCGCAGCAAGGCCAGCACGATCAAGAACACCACCCCCAGTGTCAGCGCCGCCACCCGGTAAAAGTCGCTCTGGGTGACGGAGCGGATGTCGGCCATATCGGCGGTGGAACCGGAAACGTACAGGCGGACCCCCGGCGGCAGCGCCTCTGCCGTTTGACGGACCTGTTCCAGCATGGACATGGCCTGGTTGGACAGCGGCGGGCAATTGGCCACCACCACCAGGCGGGTTGCCAGCCCGTCGCCGCCGACGTATTCGGACTCGATTCGCTCCCGCAATCGGCCCGTCAGCGGCGAAAGCAGCAAGCCCAGCGGCCCTTGCGTCGGCAGGTTGACGCCCTTGCCCAGCGGCAAAGCCAGCGAGCGGACGTTAGCCACGCAAGGCAGCTTGCCGGCGGATTCCGTCAGCGCCGCCGCCGCCGGTCGCAGCAGATCCTTGGCCGGCTCGTCCGCCACCAGCACCAGCGTCGTGGGGGCGATCTCGCCCTCCGGCCAATGGCGTTTGACCGCCTGTACGCCGGCGACCGAGGCGTAGCGGTCGCTCAGGCCCGCGACGGTGTCGTAAACGTAGGTCAGGCCGGTGCCGCGCCAGGCCGGCACCGCCAGGGCCAGCAGCGTCAGCCCCAGCACCCAGGCGGGGCGGCGCGTGATCAGCCCCGCCGCCCAGGGCCAAAACCGCTGCGCGCCCAGGATGTCCCATCGCCGGTTGGGCCAGAAGAGCCGTCGCCCCAGCAGGGCGGCCGCTGCCGGCAACAGGGTCAGGCTGGCCAGCAGGGCGATCACCAGGGCTCCCGCCACCGTCTGCCCCGTGGTCTTGAAAAGCGTGAACTGCGCCGCCGACAGCATCGCCAGCCCGCCGATGACCGTGCCGGCCGAAGCGGCGATGGTCGGCGCCGTGGCCGCCAGGGCCTCGCCCGCCGCCGCCCGCGCGGGCCGCTGCCGGCCCAACATTTCGCGGAAGCGGCTAAGGTACAGCAGCGAATAGTCCACCCCCGCCCCGTACAGCAGCACGAAGACGAAAATCCGCTCCGCCGTGCCCACGTGCAGCCCGGCGCGCGAGCCCAGCGACAGGGCGCCGCTGGCCACCAGGGCGGCCAGGGTGATCACGCCGATCACCAGCACCGCCGACAGGGGAGAGCGGTACACCGCCAGCAGTATGACCAGCACCGCCACCAGCGTCACCCAAAGCGTGCGGCGGTGGGAGGTCTCGGCGGCGGCGGCGTAGTCGGCCCCCAGGGCAGCCGAACCGGTAATGGCCAGGGCCGTGCCGGCGGGCGGGGGGGTGCGGGCAATCAATTCGCGGACGTGCTTGACGGTGTTGGCGGAGCGGAGCGTGATGTAATTGGCCGGCACGTTCACCAGCAAGATGGCCGCCTGGCCGTCGCGACTGATGTAGGGATTGAAAGGCAGCGCCCCCAAATCCGCCGGGCCTTGCACCCAGAGATGCTGAGCATTCAATTCCGACGCCAGCTTTGCCGGCAGCGGCTGGCGCAGGCGCGCCATCAGGCCCGACAGGTAGGAGAGGTCCTCGGCGGTCAGCCGGTTGGCCGGGGCGGTCGCGGCCGGGGCGGAGGAGGAGGCCGGGCTGGTTCGCTCCAGCGCTATTGCCACCTGGGACAGTCCCGAGGAACGGGGAAAGTATTTTTCCAGCACGGCGTCGGCCTGCACCGAAGGCGATGATCCCGGCAGGAAGGTGAGGCTCTCGGACTCGACTGGATTAGGCGGCGAAACCAAGAATCCCAGCGCCACGGCCAGGATGATCCACGCCGCCGCCACCGCCACAGGCCAGCGCACGATTAGCTCTGCCAATTTGACCATGAAGGCCAGCGAGGGTAGTCGCCCTGGACCCTCGCCGTCAACGGTTTAGCCCAATTTAGGATTGCGTATTGACAACGTCAGGACGGCACGGGTTTGAGCCTGTGCAACCGGCAAACCCCAATCCTGGGCCGTTCTGGCCAAGCCAGAAAGCAGGACACAATCAGGCCCACAGGGCCGGGGAGAATTTAGCCGGGGGCGAAGCAAGCAACGGCGAAGTCCCGAGCGCAGTCGAGGGGCAAGGCCGTGCGCAGCGCAGC
>PMYM01000159.1 GCA_003171235.1 Phycisphaerales bacterium
ATCAGGCCCGGAGGGCCGGTGAGAATTTAGCCGGGGGCTCTTTTTTTCGGGTGGCATGGCAGCCGCGTCTTTTCCAGGCCTACGAAGCCTTGGCGAAGTAGGCTGCGGCGGCCATGAAAGACCTTGGCAACCCTGGCGTCCGCCCAAAACAGCGTGATCCTGGCGTAACCGAAAGGCTAAACATGGTCACGCAAAAAGAAGCGTGACCATGCCACCCGCCATGAAAGACCTTGGCAACCCTGGCGTCCGCCCAAAACAGCGTGATCCTGGCGTAACCGAAAGGCTAAACATGGTCACGCAAAAAGAAGCGTGACCATGCCACCCGCCGTTCCAGCCAGGCCACAAGGCAGGACGCAATCAGGCCCACAGGGCCGGCCAGAATTTAGCCGGGGGCGAAGCAAGCACGGCTTAGCCGTGCGCCGCGCAGCCCCCGGAAAAGGCGCCGCACAAGGGAGAGCGAACGGCTGGGCCTGCACGCGGAAGTGACCATCCTCGCGATGGTGCGGCGAGCTTTTGGGAATTGAGCCAAATGTACGGCGTGCAACTTCATGCACGCGATTCCTCCAGGGTAATCACACCATCGGCAGGGAAGAACCGAGCCCCTTGGGCAGTTACACCACTGCCTCTGGCCCATTGCCCAGGCCGTTACCGGGGGCTGCGCGTCCCTCGCTTTGGCTCGGGCCGCTCCACCCCCGGCTAAATTCTGGCCGGCCCTGCGGGCCTGGATGCGCCCCTCCCCGCGTCGCTCTGCACTTGCCCAGATCTTCCCGTGGCAGCCCGTTGAAAATGTAGCATGGGCGTCTCGCCCATGACCGGCGACCATCGAAAAGGAAGGCCTCTGGACACGGGCGAGACGCCCGTGCTACGGGGAGAATCCTCTTTCAACGGGCTGTTGGCCCGGTAGGAGCCGGTAAGCCTCGCCAGGTGCGTGTCCATTTGTGCGTACAGGGCGGAAACGCTTTCCACTCATGATGTTGCCACCCAATCTTAAACCGTTCTAAGTTAACAAGGAATTGAGCGGGGGTATTTGGGAAGGGCGGTTGTGGCCGACCGTTAGCGGGCCGGCCCTGAAGGAAGAGTGAGGGCCTTGGCAATCTCGCCCAGCAGCAAGGAAGCGTCGAAGGGTTTTTCCAGGCAGGCGCAGGCGCCCAACTCCAGAATCCGTGATCGGGCTTGGGCGGAGGGATCGGCCGTGATGGCAATAACGCTGGCGTTTCGCGTGCGCGGGTTGGACTTGATCCGCGCGCATACTTCAAAGCCATCCATTCCCGGAATGTGCAGGTCCAGGACTATGACTTCCGGCTTGACCAGCCCAACGATCTCCCCCGCCGAGTACCCGTCGTGGGCGAGAATGACCTCGAAATCCGGATAGCGGTCCCGTATCTCCTCTTCCAGCCACTGGGCGAAAGGCGGCTCGTCGTCCACGACGAGCACCCTGGGCGGGGAGTTCTGCAGCTCCGGCGGAATGCGCAGTTTCTGCCGCTGCAGAAACCAGACGAGGTCTTCGCGTTCGATTCGCCGGTGCCCTCCCGGCGTCCGGCCGGCGGTCAGCTTGCCCTCGTCGATCCACTTTGAAACCGAAGAGACGGCAACGCCCAGAATCCGCGCCGCCTCAATGGTCGTCAGAGTCGTCTTTTTCCGTGTGGGTTTCAACTTGAATACCGTCCTTACGGGGCCGCGAATTGCGATGCAAGGATTGTACTACAGGATGCGCTATATCACAAGGGGAGAAAAACCCCCCCAGGCAGGGAAAAAATCGGGCGGCGCGGCCAGGGGGCGTCGCCTCTCAGCCGGCCTTGTCCAACAACTCGCGCACTCGCTGCAGCAACTGCGAATACTTGACCGGTTTGGTCAAGATGTGCCGCGGATCCAAGTCCACGCCGCCGGCGCCCAGGCGCCGGGCCCTACTGAGAGCCCGGCGCCCTTCTGGCCGCCAGCAAGTTTTGCTGAAACATCATAGGCCGGTCCTGGCGCCCGGCGATGGCGACGGTCAGCGAGAGGTTGCGTTTCCGGTGCTCGGCCATTTCGGCGAACATGGGCTTCTGCGTGCTCAGGATGTCGGCACTGTTGGCCGAGAACCGGAACTCCCGGTAAGACGCGTAGCAGGGCACGATGCCAACCGGCCCGATAGGGCCAGCCGGGGCAACGGCGGAAACCCCGACCCGGCGCTGGTCGGGTTGCTCTCCAAGGCCTCCGGGCAATCCCAGTAGGTAATGCCGCCCGGCCTGGAGCGGCGTGCCACCAAGCTAATCGAAGAGTTTTTGCCCGCCGGTGTACTTGGCCAGGGCGGCAGGGTCGAGTTGGAGGCCCAGGCCGGGCTCGTCGGGAATAGGCAGCATGCCGTCGGCGTCGAGTTTCCAAGGGCGGGCGGCTATCTCGTCGACGTAGGGCGAACCGGTGAGGTATTCCACCAGTTCCGTGTCGTGAATGGCTGAGACAAGCTGCAGGTCGGCCGCCAGGCCCACGGCCGTGTTCCAACCGTGGGGCACGTAGCGCACCCCGCAGTCCTGTGCCATCCAGGCGATGCGCCGGGCCTCGCTGATGCCGCCGCACTTGGTGGCGTCGGGCTGGACGATGTCGAAGGCCCGCGCCTTCAGGTACGGCCAGAAGGCCTGCCGGCGGGTCAGCACCTCGCCGCCGGCGATGGGCAGGGGCGAATGCTCCCGCAGCAGGGCGTAGTCTTCCAGGGCGTCGGGGCGGAGGGGCTCCTCGAACCAGGCCACGCCGTAGTTGGCCAACATGCCGGCGGTGCGCAGGGCCCACTTGTAGCCGTTCTTCCAGAAGCCGTCGCTGCCGCCGGCGTCCACCATGAGCATGGCCTGGGGCCCGACGGCCTGGCGGGCGGCCTTGACGATGGCCTCGTCCAACTCGTCGCTCTGTCTTCCAAACGGCCCCCAGCCGATCTTGAAGGCGCGGAAACCCGCCTCCCGCAGGCCCTCCAGCCGCCGGGCCATCGCTTGGGGCTGCTCCATCAGCAGCGAGGCATACGGCCTGACGCGGTCGCGATACCGCCCGCCAAGCAGGCGCCCGACGGGCTGGCCGGCGGATTGGCCAAGCAGATCCCACAGGGCGATGTCGATGCCGCTGATGGCGTGGGTGATCGACCCGCCGCGCCCCAGCCAGAAGGTGTTCTGGTGGAGCTTCTCGCTGAGGCGCTCGGGCTCCAGGGCGTTCTGGCCGCGATACAGCGGCTCCAGCACGCCCAGGGCCGCCCGCACCAGGCCATCGTTGGTGAAGCAGCTCCCCAGGCCCACGGGGCCTTCGTCGGTCAAAACCGCGACGAGGGTGTGGACGCAGGTGTCAGGCTGGAGTTCTTCCGTCCAGCCGCCTTCGGGCGTGGCCCCGCGCAGGCCCACGCAACGAATCTCGCGAATTCTCATCTTCAGTGTTCCTCGGAAAAACGACTTGAACCACAAAGATCACAAAGGACACAAAGAAAAGAACGAGGAATTCTGATTAAGAAGGACCCTTTAACTATTCCTCTTGGTGATCTTTGTGCTCTTCGTGGTTCAAGATTCTTCTTTTCTCTGCGCCTCTGCGGCAAATCCCGGCAGTCGCCGTGACCCTACCAGCGGATATCCGATTGCACCGGGGAGGCGTGCTGGTCGGACCGCTTGGGCAGGGGCCACTGGCGGAATTCCTCCACCAGTTGCACCAGGCCGGCGACGGCGGCCTCGAAGATGACCTTGCCCTTTTCGGCCGTGGCGGTCATGGGGTCGCCATGCACGCCGGTCTTGGTCCAGCGGCCCCAGTAGTCGCTGAAGCGGACGGGGTAGTTGCTGGTGCTGTCGGAACTGAGGAACTTACCCTCCACGTCGTTGCCGGCGACGCGGCGGTCCATCCGCACCCGCTCGCCCGCCAGGTGCATGTACAGCGAGGTCTCGAACTCATCCGCATGGGCCAGGGTATTGGTGTCCTTGATCTTCTCGAAGGCCTTCAGCGCCAGGGAGAAATACCCCAGGGCGGCGCAGAGCGAGGGGGTTTCCAGCACCGTCTTGCGGGCGATCAGGTCGATCAGGATGCCGTTGGAGCCGTGCCCGTTGACCAGCAGGATCTTCTTGAAGCCGTGATAGGAGACGCTCTTGGTGATGTTCAGGCAGAAGGCGACGAACACCTCCGGCTCGATGTGGATGGTGCCGGGGAAGTCGATGTGGTGCATGTTCAGGCCGTAGGAGATGGGCGGCAGGACCAGCATCGTGTCGGGCGCCCGCCGGGCGGCCTCCAGGCAGACCGATTCACACAGGAAGATGTCGGTGTCCAACGGCAGGTGCGGCCCGTGCTGCTCGGTCGAACCGGTGGGCAGGATGACCACCTTCTGCATGGCGATGGCCTGGTTCATTTCCTCCCAGGTCAGGTGGTTGTAGCGGTACTCTTTCTGGGCGTCCATACGTTCTCTCCTGTGAGGTGGCAGCGGCCTTGGCGGCCGAACCCTTGAACAGCCACTTCTAATCCACGATCCGGCCGAAACGGTCAAAGCCGCCGTAGGTGCCGGCTGAGCCGTACACCAGCGCCAGCGGGTTGCCGCTGGCCGTGACGGCGGGATATTTCACCTCGACCACCGCAGCGTCTCCAAGGTGGGTGAAGGCCGCGAACTTGTCCGAATCGCCCGGCGAAGCGCTGGAGGCGATGTTGTCCAGCCGGTTAAGCACCGAACCCGCGCCGCTTGCAGGATAGTTGTAGTATATGTCCCGGCCGTTTTGATAACCAGGATTGCCTGAGCGCCGGGTGCATTAGCGTTTTGGGGNNTCCCCAAAACGCTGATGCACCCCTGAGCGGCCCGGCAGTCGCTCGCCTACTCGGCTGATGAAATAAACCTGTATGGCGTCCCCGGATAATCCGCATTTAAGCGACGTTTCCGGTGGGGGCATGATGGACAAGGGCAACCGCCGCGCCGCCCGCCGCCGGGGAGCCATCGAATCTGATTTGTGGCCGGCGGGTCCAGCGGCTAGAATCCCCTTTTCCGAAACTCGCAGGAATACATTGGCATGATCCACCGCATAGAAGTCCGCAACAGGAAGGCCGCCGGCGACCCGCACGCCCAGGGCATCGCCGCCCAGATCAAAGAGTTGGGAATCAAGACGGTCCATCGCGTGCGCTTCGCCCGGCTGTTCTTCTTGATCGGCGAGCTTGCCCCCGACCAGCTCCAGCGAGTCGGCGGGGAGCTGCTGGCCGACCCGGTGACGGAGGAGTATTCCATCGGCGTCACGCCGCCGGCCCAGGGCGCCGCGATGGTGGAGGTGCATCTGAAGCTGGGGGTGATGGACCCGGTGGCGGCCTCGACCCAGAAGGCCATCGCCGACATGGGCCTGCCGGCCGTTGGCGTCCGCACCGCCCGGCGGTACGAGCTTTTCGGCGACCTGCTTCCGCACGAGCAGGCGGCCATCGCCCGGCGGCTGCTGGCCAACGACTGCATCGAGGACGCCCACTTGGGCCCCTTCACCCCGCCGGAGGCGCACGCCCAGAGCTATCAACTGGCCGTGGTGGAGATCCCCATCCGCAACCTGGATGATCGCGCCCTGACGGACCTGTCCAAGGAGAAAGACCTGTTCTTGAACCTGACCGAGATGCAGGCCATCCAGGGGCACTATCGCCGCCTGGGGCGCGAGCCGCGCGAGATCGAGATCGAGACCATCGCCCAGACCTGGAGCGAGCACTGCGGCCACAAGACCTTCCGCAGCGACGTCCGCCTGGCCGGGCCGGACGGAAAAACCATCGAGCAGATCCCCAACCTCATCAAGAGCACCATCTTTGCCGCCACCGAAAAGCTGGCCAAGCCCTGGTGCGTCAGCGTGTTTGAGGACAACGCCGGCGTCATCGAGTTCGACCAGGACTTTGCCGTCTGCTTCAAGGTCGAGACGCACAACCACCCCTCGGCCCTGGACCCCTACGGCGGGGCGGGCACGGGCATCGGCGGGGTCGTCCGCGACCCGATGGGAACGGGCATGGGCGCCCGGCCTATCGCCAACACCGACGTGTTCTGCTTCGGCCCGCCGGATTTGCCCGCCGACCAGGTGCCCAAGGGCGTGCTGCACCCGCGGCGGATCATGCGCGGCGTGGTGGCCGGCGTGCGCGACTACGGCAACCGCATGGG
>PMYM01000241.1:0-28141 GCA_003171235.1 Phycisphaerales bacterium
AAGTCCATCAACTGGGCAAAGATGATCCTTCCAAGGTTCATAGGCCATGCCTCCTGGTGGGAAAGCATGGCCGAAGGGAGAATCCAAATTCAAATCGATTACGACCATCAGAGGCACGTGACCCTGTAAAATTGGGCCTCTACTTCATGTTGGCAGAAAGTTAACCGGACAGTACTGGCACTAAATCCTAAATAATGACCGAAGCACCAATATTCAAAGAGAGTTTCTGGACAGGCAATGTTTCTTTTGTTGTTTGGTGCTTTTCTACTTGTTTAGGATTTTGAGTTTAGTGCTTAGAGCTTTTGGTGTTCCTCTGCGATCATCCTTCTGGCCAGCACCGCGGCAAGCAGGCTCAGGCCGGCGGCGACGAAGAAGCCGCTCCCGCCCGGCAGTTGGCTGCAGCCCAAAAAGACCAACCCCGACAGCAGGATGCCGACAAAGGCCGTCGCGTTGGCGGCGGCGATGATCCTGCCCCTGTCGCCCTCGCTGGGGCGGGCCTGGATGAACGCCTCCAGCGGCACCAGCCACATGCCGGCGGCGCCGCCGGCCCCGGTTGTCAGCGCCGCCAGCGCCAGCCAGGCCAGCGGCATAGGCCCCACTCGGCCAGTGCCGACCAGTCCCACCAGCGCCGCCAGGGCCTGGCAGGCCGCCAGGCCCGCTCCAGCCGCCGGCAAGGCCGACAGCCATTTAGTGGCACAGGTTTGTAACCTGTGCCCAGGTTTTTCCTGCACAGGTTGAAAACCTGTGCCACCAGCTTCGGGTGGAACAGGTTTGTAACCTGTTCTCTTCGGCACAGGTTGAAAACCTGTGCCACCAAGAGCGGCCCTTCGCCCGCACAGATACCCTCCGCCGGCCAGGCCCGCCAGGGCCAAACCCGTCAGCGAGGCCGTCAGGCCGGGGCCAAAGCCCAACCGCTCGCCCCACAGGTTTATCATCTGCACCTGCAGCGACGAGACCAGCCAGATGAACGCATCCGCCCAGATCACCTGCCAGAGCAGCCGGTCGCGCCGCACGCCCGCCAACGTGCGTAGCGTGTGGGCCGGCCCGCTCCAGGGAAAGCGGATGGCCGGGTTGCTGGGCGCGAAGGACGGCACGCGCAGGCTCACCGCCAACCCAGCCAAGGCCGCCGCCACCACCACTGCGGCCAGCGCCCACCGGCCGGCCGGCAGGTTCGCCAGCGAGCCGGGGCACTCCAGCGCCAAGCCCGCCCCCAACAACCCCAGCAGGATGCCCGCCGTCGTGACCACCTTCAGCAGGGCATTGGCCTTGAGCACGTACCAGGCCGGATACAGTTGCGGGATTGACCCGTTTAGCGCCGGGCCGAAGATTGCCGCCTGCAGCCCCATCAGCGCCACCATGGCCAGCATCAGATTCCATCGCCCGCTCAGCACCCCCGCCGCCCCCACCGCCGCCGCGGCCACTTCCAGCAGCTTGGCGGCGACGACCACCCGCCGCTTGGCGAAGCGATCGGCCAGCCAGCCGGCCGGCGCCGCCAGCAGCACGAACGGCAGGGCGAAAACCACCGTCGCCCAGCCCTGCAACTGCGGCAGGGAGGCCGCAATGGCCAGCAGGGCCAGGCCCTGGCGGTAAAAATTGTCGGTGAAATTGCCCAGGGCGTAGGCCGCCGCCATGGCCAGGAACTTGCCGCGCGCCTGGCGGATTTGCCCCTCGTCGGCCGATTCATATGACATATGCGGCAGGGCTTGTGTGGGCATGGCAGAAATCTACCTTGCCGCCGCCCCGGCCTCAAACATCCTTTTTGGCGCCAGGGGCGGGCGGAAACGGCAAGCATTGCCCGGCCGGGGCGTTAAGAATTGAGGCAGTCCCGCGATACCTCCGGCCTTCGCCGGGTTTGAATAATGGGCGGCCCTTCGGCCTTGCGGGAACCCCGGCCGCATAGAGTGAGTCAAAGACGGCATGAGCATCGGCGAATTATTGTTGGAGAAAGGCCTGATCACTCCCCAGAGCCTGGCGGAGGCGCTGGAGCTGCGCAAGAAGTCGGGCGGGCGGCTGGACCGCATCCTGGTCGAGCTGGGGGCGGTGGGCGAGGAGCAGGTGCTCAAGGTGATGAGCGAGCAACTGCACATTCCCATGGTGGACCTTTCGGCCGTCAAGATCGACGTGGACATCCTGCGCTCGCTGCCGCCCAAGCTGGTCTTTCGCCGGGGGCTGGTGCCGCTGGAGAAGACCAACGGGCTGCTGCGGGTGGCGACGGCCGACCCCTTCGACCTGTACGCCCTGGACGAGATGCGGCTGCTGACGGGCCTGGAGGTCGAGCCGGTGCTGGCCCCCTCGGGCGAGATCGACAAGATCATCAAGACCTACTACGGCGTGGGCGGGGACACGGTCGAGCAGATGATGGACTCGGCCGACCTGCAGGTGGTCAGCGAGGGCGGCGACGGCTCGGACGACCTCTTGGAGCAGGCCCAGGAAGCCAGCGTGGTCAAGCTGGTCAACGAGATCTTCATCGAGGCCCTCAAGGAGCGTTCCAGCGACATCCACATCGAGCCCTACGACAACGACCTGAAGATCCGCTACCGCGTGGACGGCGTGCTGCAGGAAACGGTCATGCCGCCGCAGATCCGGCGCTTCCAGGCGGCCATTGTCAGCCGCATCAAGATCATGGCCAACATGAACATCGCCGAGAAGCGCCTGCCCCAGGACGGGCGGATCAAGCTGCAGATGGGCGGGCGGCAGATCGACGTCCGCGTCAGCGTCATCCCCATGCTCTTCGGCGAAGGCGTCGTCATGCGCCTGCTGGACAAGTCCACGGTGCAGTACACCCTGCCGCAGTTGGGCATGGCCCAGGACACCTTCGCCGTGTTCAACAAGCTTATCGAGCGCCCTCACGGCATCATCCTGGTGACCGGGCCGACCGGCTCGGGCAAGACCACCACGCTGTACGCCGCCCTGGGCGAGATCGTCTCTTCCGAGATCAAGGTGCTGACCATCGAGGACCCGGTGGAGTACCACCTGGAGGGGGTCAACCAGATCAACGTCGCCCCCAAGATCGGGCTGACCTTCGGGAGGGGGCTGCGGCACATCCTGCGGCACGACCCCGACGTGGTGATGATCGGCGAGATTCGCGACCTGGAGACGGCCGAGGCCGCCGTCCAGGCCGCCCTGACGGGCCACCTGGTTCTTTCCACCTTGCACACCAACGACTCCTGCTCTTCGGCCACGCGGCTGCTGGACATGGGCATGGAGCCATTCCTGGTCACCAGCACGTTGGAGGCGGCCATGGCCCAGCGGCTGGTGCGGACCATCTGCCCGAAGTGCAAGCAGCCCCGCCAATACGACCCCTCGCAGCTTCCGGCCGATTTCAATTACCGCCCGGGCGAGGTGCTGCACTCCGGCGCCGGCTGCAAAAAGTGCCGCGGCACCGGCTACTACGGCCGCAGCGGGCTGTTCGAGCTGATGCTCACTACCGACCGCATCCGCGAAAAGATCATGAGCCGCTCCCAGGCCAGCGACATCGTCACCGAGGCCAAGCGCGATGGCCTGCGAGTGCTGCGCGAGGACGGGTGGTTGAAGGTTCGCGCCGGCATCACCACCGTGGAAGAAGTCATCCGGGCCACCAAGGCCTAGGAATTTTCAATTGTCAATTGTCAATTTTCAATCGAACAGCAAAGAAGACGGACAATCGAATACCAATGTGAATAGTCTGCTGCAATTGCCACAGGCGTCTTTAATTGTCAATTGACAATTGAAAATTGAAAATTGGCAACGGAAGGCATCCGGGAATTAAAACTTGCCCACTTTTGAATACATCGCCAAGGACGCCGCCGGGACCGAGCAGACCGGCCTGATCCAGGCCGAGAGCGAGCCGGCCGTGATGCGCGTGCTGGGGGAGAAGCGGCTTTACCCGGTGCGTATCGCCCCCCACCGGGCCGCCGGGGGCCGCGGGCGGCTGGGGCTGGGCCGCGCCGTCACCATGCGGCAGCTTTCGGCGGTGTACGGGCAGATGTCGGACCTGCTGCGCTCGGGCGTGCCCATCCTGCGTTCGCTGGATATCCTCTGCCGGGCCTGCACCAGCGGCAAGCTCAAGGAGATCATGACCGACGTAAAGGGCGGCGTGTCGGCCGGCGAGACCCTGGCCGACGCCCTGGCCAAGCACCCGGCGGTCTTCACCAAGCTGCACGTGGCCATGGTGCGGGCGGGCGAGCACGCCGGCTTCCTGGAGGACGTGCTGACCAACCTGGCGACCTTCCTGGAGCGGCAGGACGAACTGCGGAGCAAGGTGCGGGGGGCGATGATCTACCCGGTCATCCTGGCGGTGGTGGGCGTAACGGCGGTGACAGGCATACTGCTTTTCCTGGTGCCCAAGTTCCGCAACTTCTTCACCGGCGATTTGCCGCTGCCCTCGCGCATCCTCTTTGGCCTGTCCGACGCCCTGACCCAATACGCCCCGCTGGCCCTGGGGATGGTGTTCCTGGTGGTGCTGTCGCTGCTGGCCTACCTCCGCAGCCAGCGCGGGCGGATGCTCTGGGCGGTGTGGAAGCTGCGCATTCCGCTGGTGGGGCAGGCCATTCGCATGGTGGCCATCACCCGCTTCTGCCGGGTATTCGGCACCCTGCTGGCCAACGGCGTGCCCATCATCCAGGCCCTGGACATATCCAAGGACGCCACCGGCAACGACATCATCGCCGGGGCCATCGACCAGGCCAGGGAGAACGTCCGGGGCGGCGAGCCCCTGGCGGAGCCCTTGCGGCGGAGCGGGTTCTTTCCGCCGGAGATCATCGAGATCATCGCCGTGGGCGAGGAATCCAACCAGTTGGAGAAGGTGCTGGTGCAGGTGGCCGACACGGTCGAGCGCCGCACCAACCGCCAGGTGGACCTGGTGGTGCGGATGATCGAGCCGCTGATGCTGCTGTTCATGGCCGGGGGCATCGGCTTCATCGCCTTCGGGCTGCTCCAGCCGATCTTCACCATGGCCCAGCGGCTCAAATGAGCCGGAAATACCGGCGGAATTAAAGATGCATAATCCGACTGGAATGGTTCGATGTAGCAGGCCGATTTGTTAACGTATGGAATACGATTCCAAGGCCTTTGAAAGGAGCACTCTCTTGGCAACGCGAACGAAGCGGCGGGGCTTTACCCTGCTGGAGATCCTGCTGGTTATCGTCATCCTGGGCATGCTGGCGGTGGTGGTCATCACCAACCTGAGCGGCACCCAGGACAGGGCCGCTGTCAAACTGACGAAGGTGCTGGTTGAGGAGGTCATTCCCGGGGACCTTAGCCGTTACAAGGCTGACATGGGTCACTACCCGACCGAGGAGGAGGGCGGGTTGCAGGCCCTCATGAAGAAGCCCTCCGACGAAACCGCCGCAGCTAAATGGGGCGGACCGTACGAGACGAAAGAACCCAAGGACAGTTGGGATCACGTGCTCCGCTACGAACACGTTCCCGCCGCCGGCGACCAGCCCGAAGGCTACAAGATAACATCCGACGGCCAGGACGGCCAACCCAACACCGAAGATGACATTAAGTGCCAATATCCACCGGAACAGACGTCGTAGCAGCACACCCGTCTCGGCTGTGAACGGCAGCACGGCCGTCTCGGCTGTGAGCGGGCCAGGCGCTGGATTCACAGGCGGGACGCCTGTGCTACCAAAGCGATTCACAGGCGGGGCGCCTGTGCTACCCAAGCGCGGTTTCAGCTTGATCGAGTTGCTGCTGGTGCTGGTGGTGCTGGCGATGCTGGGGGCGGTGGTGATCGACAACCTTTCGGGCTCCCTGGAGCAGACCCAGGCCCGCGAGCAGGTCACGCGGCTGTCGACGCTGCTGCGGGCCTTGCGGGCCGAAGCCGCCAATACCGGCAGGAAATTCCACCTGGGCTTCGACTCCCAAAGCGGCAAGCCCCAGGTGAGCATCGAGAAGGACCCGCTTGGCCAGCCGGGAGTGTACGAGCCCTACCAGCAATGGTGGGTGAGCCTGGTCGATCCGACCGAGACCGCCGCTCGGGTGGTTTCCTGCCGGCGGACCGGCGGCGACGACCTGGACGAAAGCCAGATGTCGCTGGACGAATCGCCCGACCAGCAGCAGGCCGCCCTGGAAACGCTGTGCTTCTCGCCCTCGGGGGCCAGCGACTCCGCCCGGCTGGTGGTCTACGACCAGGATCCCCAGCGCCCCTGGGCGGTGGAGATCACCCTCAACGGCGTGGACGGCTCGGCGAGCACCCGGGAAATGGACCTGACGCAGGAAGAACCACAATGATTTGCGATTTGCGATTTACGATTTGCGATTTGACGGAAAGACAGGAAGGTTTTTCCTGCGCCGTAAATCGTCAATCGAAAATCGAGAATCTAGATATTCACGAATCTCCCCCGCCCAATTCTTTCTTAAATCGAAATTCGAAACTCGAAAATCGAAAATCCCTAGCGCGCGGCGTGATCCTGCTTGAGGTGGTCATCGCCATGTCGCTGTTTGTGATCGCGGCGGCGGTGATCGGTTCGGCCATGAACAGCGCGTCCCAGTCAGCCGCCGACATTCACCTGCGCAGCCAGGCGGGCAATCTGGCCCTGGCCAAGCTGGCGGAACTGACCTGCGGGGCCGCGCCCATCGCCGACGTGGCCGAAACGCCCTTCGACAGCGACCCCGACTGGAGCTGCCAGGTGGTCACCCAGCAGATCGACCAGGCCCAGGACCTCTACAAGGTGGCCATCACCGTCCGCAACGTCGCTTCGCCGAAGTATTCCGAGACCATCACCCAATGGGTGGTCAATCCATTTGCCGGCGGCAAGAACCAGCCCCCCGCGGAGACCCAGCCATGAAAACGCCACAGGCGCTTGCCAAGCGGTTTGGGCGGCCGGCCGGCTTCACCCTGGTGGAAGTAATGCTGGCGGTGACGCTGGTGGTGATGCTGATGGGTTCGGCCTACGCCTTCTATCGCCAAGTGCTCGACCAGCGCGACCGCTCGCTGGCCGCCGGCGACGCCGTCTTCGCCCAGCGCCGGGTGCTGGACCTGATGGCCGAGGAAATCTCCGCCACCATCAACTATCCGACCCAGCAGATGGGCCTGGAGGGCGGCGGCGACACCATCGACTGCATGCGCACCTCCGTGCCCTCAAATGCCGTGTACCTGGCCCCCGACATCACCCGCGATACGGCTGACCCTCGCTGGCAGCCCCAGGACGACGTGCAGAAAGTCACCTTCCGCCTGCGGCACGAAATCGACGAGGAAGGCGTCGACCAGGTGGTGGGCCTGGAGCGCGCCTGCCAGAAGACCGTCGCCGCCAAGACGGCCGAGGAAGGCTCCGACATCGAGGTCTCGCTGCTGACCCAGCAGGTGTGCTTCCTGCGCGTGCAGTACTGGGACGGGCAGGCCTGGCTTGACGCCTGGAGCCAGCGCGACCTGCCCCTGGCGGTGCGAATCTGCGTAGGCCAGCAGCCCCTGCCAACCGAAATGAACCCGGATGAGTACCCCTACCCGGTGCTGTGGCGGATCATCGACATTCCCGCCAGCCGGGGGCCCCAGGCCCAGGCGGAAAACGCCGGCGGGGTGGACACGGGCGAGAATTTCACCGGCGGCAACGTCTTCACCGGCGGCAATGTCTTTACCGGCGGCAACGCCAGTCCGGGTTCGGGCGGCTCGCCGGGGCGTTCCGGGGGGCTTCCGGGCGGTTCCTCCGGCCGCGGCGGCGGCAGAGGCTCGGGCGGCAATTCAGGTTTGGGGGGCGGCTCGGGTTCGGGCGGCAATCCAGGTTCGGGCGGCGGAGCGAGCGGAGGAACGGGCGGAGGTTCCAATTCGTCCGGCAGCTTCTGGAAATTCGGGGGGGTCAACAGCCAATGAGAGCGCGGCGCGGCATCATCGTGGTGCTGATACTGGTGATGATCGCCATCCTGTCGCTGGTGGCGGCCAGCCAGTTGTTCATCGCCCAGAGCGACGTGGCCGCCGCCAGCGCCCAGCGCCAGGGCAGCCAGGCCCGCGCCGCCGCCATGAGCGGCATCCACCGCGCCATGAGCCTGCTGCTGGAAATGCCCGACGACCCCGACGCCCGCCACGACAACCCCGACGTCTTCCGCCACCAACTGGTCTGCGGCCAGGACGACAAGGACGGCTGGTACTTCACCGTTTTCTGCGACGACCTCTCCGAGGGCGGCACGATACGCTTCGGACTGGAAGATGAAGCCGGCAAGATCAACATCAACATCGCCGGCAAGGCAGTGCTGATGAACCTGCCGGCCGTCACCGACGCCATGGCCGACTGCCTGCTGGACTATCGCGGCGCCCCCGGTAACCACCCCAATGGGGCCAAGCAGGACTATTACGACCAGTTGCCCAAGCCCTACCAGATCAAGAACGGCCCCTTGGCCACGCTGGAGGAACTGCTGCTGGTGAAGGGTTTCACCGGCACGGTGGTCTTTGGCGAGGATGCCAATCGCAACGGTTTTCTCGAACCCAACGAGAACGACGCCGACGCCAGCTTCCCCCCCGACGACGCCGACGGCCAGCTCAACCGCGGCCTGCGCTGCCTGGCCACCGCCGTCAGCTACGAATACAACCTCACCAACGCCGGCCAGCCAAGGGTCAATATCACCAAGGGCGACGCCAACTCCCTCAAGAGCCAGCTTTCCGGGCGCAACCTGCCCGATGGGCTGCCCGATTTCCTGGCCGCCGCCCGGCAGCAGAACCTGGCCATCCTCGACCCCTCCGCCCTGCTGGGCATGAAGCTGGACGTGGCCGATCCCAAAAACCCCAACAATAAGACGCAGATTTCCAGCCCGGTGACGGCCGAAAACCTCCCGGCCGTGCTGGACCAGTTGACCACCGGCGGCTTCCCTTATAACGGGCAAGAAGTGCTCTTTGGCCGCGTTAACATTAACGTTGCCCCCAAGGCGGCGCTGATGGCCCTTCCCGGCGTCAGCGAGGAAATCGCTCAGCGCATCATCGACCTGCGGGGGCAACTCCAGCCGGACGAGCGCACAACTATTGCCTGGCTATATGCGCAGAACGTTGTTTCTGCCGATGTGTTTAAACAGGTAGCGCCGCTGCTGACGGCCAGGAGCAAGCAGTTTCGCCTGCGCTCCTACGGTTACAGCATGGTCAGCGGGCGGTTCTGTTACCTAGAGGCCATTATTGACATTGCCGAAGGCAGGCCGCGGATTTCGTACCTTCGGGACCTGACGCGGCTGGGCATGCCCTTTGCGCCCTCGCTGGCGGCAGGGCAGCAGTGACCGGTTGGGGCCACTTAATAATAAGTGGCATGGGCATCTTGCCCATGCGTTGCACGGCCATCCTGGTCGTGCGCTGGATTTTGCAGTGCCTTGGCACGAACAAGATGCTCGTGCGGCCCATGGGCAGGATGCCCGTGCCACTGCGTAACGAGGTCTGAATGCTGGGTTCTCGCAACAAGTACGTGGCCCTGGACTACGACCGCCGGGAAGTGCGGCTGGTGGCATTTGAATACTCCCACCGCCAGCCGGTGATCCTGTCCATGCACACCGCGGCCATACCGCCCGGGACGGACACCGCCGACGTGGCCGCCTTCGGCGCCTTCCTGCGGGAACTGGCCGAGAAGCTCAAGCTCACCGGCGCCGGGGCGTTCCTGCTGATCAGCCGGGCCCAGGCGGTGCTCAAAAGCCTGACCCTGCCGGGCGGCTCTTCCCAGGACGACCTGGCCGGCATGGTGGGGTTCCAGGTCAAGACCGAGTTGCCCTTCGGCGCCGACGAGGCAGTGATAGACTTCACCCCCGCGGCGCACTGGGACCGTCCCGGCCTGGCCGAGAATCCTGACGGCCAGACCGTGCTGGTGGCGGCCGTGCGCCTGCCCCTGGTTACGGCCATGCACCAACTCTGCCTCGAGGCCCGCCTGGCGCCCATGCGCCTGGGGCTGAGGCCCTACGCCAACCTGCGCAGCGTTTACCGCTGCATCCAGGCCAGCCCGGGCGAGAAGGTGCTGCTGGTCAACCTCACAGCCGACGGGGCCGAGATCGACGTGCTGTGCGACGGCTCGCTGGAATTCAGCCGCGTTGCCAGCCTGCCGGCGCCGGAGGCGCAGGGCGCCCCCGCCAAGAGCCCCGAATGCGTCAATCGGGCGGTGGCCGAAGTGGTCCGCTGCCTGCAAAGCTACAACGCGATGGAGCAGCCTGGCTCGCTCATCGGCGGCTGCCTGGTCAGCGGCGCCACCGGCCTGGAAAAGCCGCTGGTGGAGGCCCTGGCCCGCCAACTGGGCGTCAAGGTCGAACTGCTGGACGTGGGCAACGGCTTTTCGGTGCAGGGCGGGCCGGAGCTTTCGGGCTTCTCAGCCGCCCTGGGGCTTTGCGCCGCCGACGCCGACGAGCCCCTGCCTTTTGACTTCTTCTCCCCCAAGCGCCAGCTCCCGCCCAAGAACACCCGCCGCCGCAACATGCTGGCGGCCGCGGTGGCCGGGGCCGTCGTCCTGGGCGCCATCATCCTGGCCACACAGGCGGCGATCGGGGCGCGCCAGACGAAACTCACCGCCCTGCAGGAAGAAAACAAGTCGCTCAAGGAGACCAACAAGCAACTGAGGGTGCTGGCCCAGCGGGTGACAGAGATCCGCACGTGGGAAGGCGGGGGCTTCAACTGGCTGGATCACCTGGACCACCTCTCCAACACCCTGCCGCCGGCCGACCAGCTATACCTGACCAAGCTTGGCGGCGCCGATGACAAACTCCTGAATTTGGACGGCCAGTCGCGCACGCCGTTGGTAGTGTCGCTCTTGAACCACGATGGCTATCAGGCCAACCTGAAGTCCAACACGCCGGTCAGCGACCCCTTGGGCTATAACTGGAAGTTCCAGGGGCAGATGCTGCTGGACAAGGCCAAGCCGGTGCTATCGACCAGCCAGCCGGCGGGCCGGCCGTCCAATGAGGCCGCGGGGCGGACGGCCTCGCCCGCGGGTCCGGCGGGCGTAAAACCCGCCGCCCCGGCGGCAGGGCCCGCGGCGCCCAATGCTCCCGGCGGCGAGGGCGGCGGCGCCGTCCGGCCGCGGCGCGGAGGGCGGCCATGAACCCGCGCGAGAGATTCCTGCTGGTGATGGTGGGCGGCATGGTCGGCCTGGGCCTGCTTTACCTCGTGGCCAACAAGCTGGTCCTCTCCCCCATCAAGTACATGGACAGCTCCATCGCCTCTGTGTCCTCCGACAACTACAAGTTGAGCCAAGAGAACAAGAAGCTGGGCGAGAGCATCGACGCCTTCAACCACTACCGCCAATCGACCATCGACAGCCAGGCCAACGGCGCCGCCGCCACGCTCAAGGACTTCATCGACCGCGCCGCCGCCGGGGCGGGCATCAAGCAGTACAACGTCCGCCTGGTTTCGGGCGGCGCCCGGCCGGGGGTGTATCACGAGGCCGGCTGGAATGTCGGCGCCACTGCGCCCCTGGAAAACGTGGTCGACTTCCTCTACCTGCTCTACCAGAACAAGCACATGCGCAGACTGAGCAACTTCAACCTGCAGGCCCAGCAGGAGGGGCGGATGGTGAGTTTCAACGGCAACTATTCCACCCTGGCGCTGGACGCTCCGCCGGTGGTTAACCTCCCCAGCGGCCCGGTGATATTCGCGCCCCAGCCCCCGCCGGTGCAGTTGCTGGAAGTGGCCGACCTGGACCAGCCCCAGCGGGACGTTTACGACCCCATTATCCGCCGCGACCTTTTCCGGCCCTTTGTGCCGGCCGGCCCCGTGGCCGCGGTCTCGCCGGGCCCGCGCCCGCCGGTCAACCCCAACCCGCCGCCGAGCAACAATCCCTTTGACCAGATGATCGTCACCGACCTTTCGGTGGTGGACAGCCAGCCCGGAATCAAGATCAGCCAGCCCGGGCAGCTGCTGGCCAAGTTGCACCACCCCGGCGACACGCTGCCGCTGGGCAAGATCGTCATGGTCGATATCCGCGATTTGCCCATGCGCGACGACCCCAAGCGGCTAAGCAGCAGCCGCGTGATCTTCCGCAACGACAAGAACGATTTCCTGGCTGTCGAGGTGGGAAGACCCCTCAGCCAGGCCTGGATCATGACCCCGCCCGACCTGCCCGAAGGGCTGCGCCGCTCGCTGCCGCAAAGCCAGCCGGCCAGCCGGCAGGCGGCTGGATCGTAGGCCGTTTTGGCCTTTGGATGTTGGACCGTTAGTCCGTTGAACGTTGGGCCTTCAGGCTGTTTGACTGCCCAGGCCAGGCGCGACGCCGGGCCGGAGAGTCTCTCGGCCTGCGGGATACTCGCTGTCCCGAAGGTGGAGCTGAAAAATGTCTAAGCACAGAATTGAGATGACGGCATGGATGGCCGGCCTGATGCTCTCGGGCAGCCTGGCGTGGGGGCAATCGGCCCCGGCCGACGGCCCGGCGGCGACGCTGCCCGCGGCCCCGGCCCCGGCCAGCGCGGCTACCCCGGCCTTGTCCGACAGCCACATCGTCTTTCAGTTCGGCGACGCCAACCTGCGCGACGTGGTCGAAACCATCTGCCGCACCGCCAAGAAACCCCTGCTGGGCGACATCGCCCAGTTGGACGGCAAGTTCAGCTACTGCGACGCCAAGCCCTACACCTATGCCGAGGCCCGCGCCATCGTCAACGACGTGCTGCACACCCGGGGCTTCCACCTCAAGGAAACGCCGCGCAACATCCAGTTGATGACCCTGCAGCAGGCCATGGCCGACCAGAAGCTCGACATCGTCAAAGTCGACCCCGGGCAACTGGAAGAGCCCAAGCGCCCCGACGACGAACTCATCATCGCCATCCTGCCCCTGGATTTCATCGACGCCGACCAGGCCAGCCAGATCGTGGTGAAAATGGTCCACTCCTGGGGCACCCTGAACAAGACCACCAAGGGCCACGGGCTGATCATCACCGACACCGTGGAGAACATCCGCCGCATCCAGCGGCTGCTGAGCCAGATAGACATCAGCGCCATCGCCCCCGACGCCCAGTTGCGCAGCTTCGTCCTCAAGAACGCCTCGGCCGCCGAAATCGCCCCCACCATCGAGAAGCTCTTCTCCGGGGCGGGGAAAGCCGGCCAGCAGAAGTGGGTCTTCAACCAGCAGGCCAACCGGTACGAGCCGGTGGCCGACCAGGGCGCGTCGGCCTTTTCCGTGGCGGCCGACAACCGCTCAAATACCGTGGTGGTGTACGGAACCAACGACAAGCTCAAGCTGATCGAGGAGATGCTGGCGATCCTGGACGCCGGCGGGCCCGAAGGGGTCAACGGCACCGTCCGCATCTTCCCGCTCAAGGGGGGCAAGGCCGAGGACATCGCCAAGACCATAAACGCCGCCCTGGCCCAGACGCCCCAGCCGGGCCCGGCCAACGCGCGGACGGCCCGGGCCCTGCCGCCCAAGGTGGTGGCCGACACCGGCAGCAACCAACTGGTCGTCTCAGCCACGCCCGACCAGATGAAGCAGATCGAGGAACTCATCAGGAAGCTGGACGAGGCCGCCCTCACCGGCGGCGGAACCGGCGGCCTGCGCGTCTTCAAACTCGAGCACGCCAACGCCCAGATGCTGCTGCCGGTGGTGCAGAACGCCTTCGCCCGGCGCGATCCGACGGGAAAGCAGAGCGTGAATTTCTCGGCCTCGGCCGACGCCCGCACCAACAGCCTGATCGTCTGCGGCCAGGCCTCCGACTTCGACGCCATCGATAAGATCATCCAGGAACTGGACCGGGACGACGTGGTCAGGCGCGAATACCACGTGGTGCGCCTGAAGGCCGGCGACGCCGTGGACCGGGCCGCCGCCCTCAACCGCCTGCTGGCCCAGCAGCAGGGCCCCAACCAGAAGCCGCAGGACAACCCCGTCAAGATCGAGGGCGACCGCACCTCCAACAGCATACTGGTCACCTGCGCCCCGGGCGACTGGGCCGAGATCAAGGTTCTCATCGAACAGCTCCAGACCGAGGAAATCGGCGGGTATGTCGCCGTCACGGCGGTGATTCCGCTCAAGTACGCCAAGGCCCCCGACATCGCCGCCACGCTGGGCCGGCTGTACGACCCGCGGCGCAAGACCGGCCCGGTCCAGCCCGGCAAGCCCGAGACCCCGCCGGTTATCGTCACCTTCGACGCCGGCAGCAACACCCTGATAATTTCAGCCGCCGGCGACGACATTAAGGAGATCCAGAAGCTGGTGACCGGCTTCGACGTGCCGGGCAACATCCGCCCCGAAGCCCAGGTGCTGGTCAAGACCTACGCCATCACCAACGGCAACGCGGCCGAGATGGCCAAGGGCCTGGAGCGGCTGTTCAACCGCGGCCAGGCCGCCCGCAACCCCGCCGCCGTCAACACCCCCGTCGAAGTCGAGCCCAGGTTCGAGGCCGATTCCACCTCCAACCAACTCATCGTCTCGGCCACGGCTGAGCAGTTCAAGGACATCGAGGCGATCATGAAGGCCTTCCAGCAGGAGGCCGACAAGACGACCATGACGGTCAAGCTCTTCCAACTCAAGAACGGGCGGGCTGACCAACTGCAGGACGTCATCCGCAAGATCGTCGAGACCGAGTACGCCGCCGCCCAGCGCAACCTCAGGGCCGTCGCGCCCGGCGCCAAGGCCTCGCCGCAGGTGTCGGCCGACCCGCGGACCAACACCGTCATCGTCACCGCCCCGGCCGACATCATCGCCACCGTGGAGAAGATGATGCCCTCCCTGGACATCGAGGACCCCAAGATCGTCCAGACCACCAAGTACGTCGAGCTGGCCAACGCCGACGCCGTGGAAGTGGCCGACGCCATTAACGCCGCCGTGGCCGCCAAGCCCGCCCCCGGCACGGCCCGCCCGGGGCTGACCGACCTGTCGGGCATGGCCGCCAAGCGCGTCTTCGCCGTGCCCGCCAAGAGCGCAAGGGCCCTTTTGCTCTCGGGCAGCGAGGATGACATCGCCTTCGCCGAAAAGCTCATCAAGCAGATCGATTCGCGCCCGGGCGGCACGGCCGTGGTCAAGCAGTTCAAGGTGCAGTTCGGCGTGGCCGAGGACATCGCCCGCGTGCTCAACGAGACCGTGGGCCAGACCGCCCTGTCCAACCGCCTGGCCGCCGCCGTGCCCACCAAAATCTCCGCCGACAAGAACAGCAACACGCTGATCGTCTCTGCCCCCGGGGACGTGGTCGAGCAGATCGGCAAACTGCTGACCGAGATCGACGTCCAGGGCGCCGCCCAGGGCGCCGTGACCATCGAAATCTACCGCCTGAGCAGCGCCAAGGCCGAGCCCCTGGCCGCCGCCCTCAACGCCGCCCAGGCCGTCAAGCCCCCCAGCGCCCCCGGCCCGCGCCGAGCGGACGACACCTCCGACATCGTCAAGGTCACCGCCGACACCGCCAGCAACTCCCTGCTTCTGACCGGGCGCAAGGCCCTGCTGGAGGAAACCCGCAACCTGATCAAGGAACTGGACAAGTCCACCGGCGAGTTGACCACCGAGACGCAGACCTTCACCCTGGCCAACGCCAAGGTTTCCGACGTGGTGCCGGCCCTGACGGCGATTCTGACGCCATCGGCCAGGCAGCTCCGGCCGGGGCAGATTGCCCCGCCCGAGGTCCGCGTGGCCGGAGTGGAGAAGTCAAACGCCCTGCTGGTCAGCGGCCCGCCGGACGTGCTGGCCCTGGCCAAGCAGATCATCCAGAAGCTCGACGAGGGCGGCGTCGACGCCATTTCCGTCCAGATAGTGCTGCTCAAGAAGGCCGACGCCGTCACCTTGGCCGAGGCCGTCAACAAGGCTTTGGCCGACCAGGCCAAGCTCGGCCAGCCCAACGCCAGAGGCGTCAGCACGCTGCAGGTGGTGGCCGAGACCAATTCCAACGCCGTGCTGGTTCGCGGGCCCAAGGCCGACGTGGAAGAGGCCGTCAAGCTCATCCAACAGTTGGACGAAACGGGCAGGCCTTCCGGCACCGGCGTGCGGGTCTTCCCCCTCAAGAACGGCGACGCCTCAACCGTCGCCCCGGTGCTGGACAGCCTCTTTAAGCAGATCGCCAACCAGCAGCGCGGCAAGACCGGCACGGCCCCGCCCTTCTCGGTGGCGGCCGACGAGCGAACCAACGCCATAGTCGTCTCCACCAGCGAGGCCAACTTCGCCGTGGTCGAGGGCCTGCTCAAGAGCCTGGACAGCCAGGCCGACGCCCCCCTGCGCGACTTGCAGTACATCCCGCTGGCCAGCGACCCGACTGAGATGGCCAAGCAGATCGACGCCATGTTCGTCGATCGCAAGAAGGAAGACCGCCCCAGCGTCCTGCCCGACACCTTCGGCAACGGCCTGACGGTGGTGGCCAAGGAGGCCGATTTCAAGGCCATCGAGGCCGTGGTGGCCAAGCTGGACGAGAACCACCCTATCGTCCAGGTCAAGGTGGTGCCCATCGGCCAGCAGGTGCGGGCTGAAAAGATGGCCGAGTTGCTCAAGCGCGTGTACGAGCAGAGCTCCAGCAGCCAGGTCAGGATCAAGGTCATCGACAAGCCGGGCAAGACTGAGCCGCAGTTGGATTACTTCGACGGCTTCAACGGCTTCGACGGCGGGCAGGCGCTGCTGCTGGCGGCGCCGGGCCAGACGCTGCCGGCCGAAATCGCGCCGGCGACGCAACCGGCCAGCCAACCTGCCGGCCGCCCGGCAACCCTGCCGGCCGCAGCCGGCGCTATCGAGGTCGCCCCGGGCGTCACCATCGCCGTGGACAAGGCCACTAACGCCCTGATCATCTCTGGGGCCAAGGCCGACATCGAAAACATGGAAACGCTGATCGACCAGCTTTCCAACTCGGCCGCGGCGGCGGAATACGAACTGCGCATCTTCCGCATCAAGAAGGCCGACCCCGGCTCGGTGGCCCGGACGCTGGATGCGCTGTTCAACCCTCGGGCCAACCTGCTGGGTGCGCTGGCCCAGCCCGCGGCGGCGCCGCAGCCTCCGGTTCCGAACGAGAACCTGCCCGGCCGCATCGGCCGAAGGGCAGCCATGGCCGGCGGCATCGCCTCCAACGCCCGCACCAGCGTCACCATCGTGGCCGACACGCGGACCAGGAGCGTCATCGTCCGCGCCCGACCGGGCGACCTGGACCTGATCGAGCCGCTGGTGGAGGAACTGGATCAGGGCGGTCTCATCAGCGACATCCGCGTTTTCGTCTGCAAAAACGCCGACGCCACCGAGGTGGCCAATAATCTGCGGACGCTCTTCCAGGTATCCCAGACGGCAAGCGGCGGCGCCGTCCCCCTGGCCGTGGCGGGCAATCCCAACGATCCGCGGCAGCAGCTCATCCGGCAGATGCTGGAGATCCGCGCCCTGGGCGACGTGCCGGTCGAGGCCGGGGCCGGCATGAGCATCACCGCCAACCGCACCACCAACGCCGTCATCGTCACCGCCCCCGACGACGCCATGAAGATGTGCGAGCAGCTGATCCAGGAGCTGGACCAGGCCCCCTCCGTGGGCGTGATGGCGGTCAAGAGCTACCGCATCCAGACCGCCGACGTGAACGAAGTGGCCGACGCCATCAACCGCATCTTCAGCGGGCGGGTGACGGCGGCGGCGGCGGGCGGCGGGCCGCGCCAGGGCGCCGCCGGCGGCATTCGCCCCACCGGCGGCGGGGCCGTCGCCACCGCCAACGAGACCAGCCGGCTGGTGATCGTCTCTGCCAGGGCCGAGGAGCTGCCGCTGATTGAGGAAGTCATCAAGGAGCTGGACACCGGCGGGCCGGAAGACAAGGCCACCGTCAAGGTCTATCATGTCTCCGGCGGCGACGCCACCAGCATGGCCACCGCCCTGCGCGGCGTGGTGCTCTCCAGCGCCGCCGCGGGCAACGCCGGGGCCGGCGGACCCGGCCGGAACCAGCCGCGGCTCTCGGCCGGCGACAAGGTCCGCATCTCGGCCGACGCCTCCAGCAACTCCATCGTGGTCCGGGCCGTGCCGGCCGACCACGAAATCATCGCCCAGATCATCCTGGATATGGACAAGGACGCCCCGCGCAGCACCTTCAAGACCTTTGCCCTCTCCCGCGGCGACGCCCAGGACGTCTCCAACGCCCTGACCAAGATGATCCAGTCCTGGCCGGCCAAGCGCACCGACGTCAAGCCCACCGTCAGCTTCGACCGCAACACCAACACCCTGCTGGTCTCGGGCAAGGAAAGCGACATCGAGGCGGTGGGCAGGATGATCGCCGACCTGGAGAACGGGAGCAAGCTGGCCGCCGTGGTGCAGGTCATTCCGCTGAGCAACGCCCGCTCGGCCGAGGCCGCCGCCGCCCTGGCCAACTTCTACGGGCCTCGGGCCGCCGCCACCACCCAGCCGGCCGACAAGGCCGTCACCATCACCAGCGACGACCGCACCAACACGGTGATCGTCTCGGCCAAGCCCGACCAGATGGACGCCATCTCCAAGCTGGTTACCCGCCTGGATACGCTGGAGCCGGGCCTGGCCAGCAAGCGCACCGTGGTGGCTCTGAGATACGCCCAGGCCGACGCCGTGGCCAAGGCCGTCACCGCCGCCTTCGCCACCTCCGGGGCGGGCGCCGCCCCCGCCCCCGGCAATCCGCGCAACCCGCGCAACCCGGCGGGCAGCGTCAACGATGTCGTCACCGCC
The DNA here is from genome assembly GCA_003171235.1 of Phycisphaerales bacterium. Classification (GTDB taxonomy): domain Bacteria; phylum Planctomycetota; class Phycisphaerae; order SM23-33; family SM23-33; genus FEN-1344. Next base: position 18,483 of record PMYM01000241.1, read on the forward strand.
ACGGCCGAACCGGCCACCAACTCGGTCATCCTGGCCGGGACGGAGAAACGCCTGGAGGAAGCCCAGGAACTCATCCGCAAGATCGACGTGGAGAACCCCGACGGCCGGGTCAGCGACTTCGTGGTGCTGACCAATGCCAAGGCCGCCGACGTGGCCAAGGTGCTCGCCGGCGCCGTGACCAAAGTCACCCGCGGCCCGGGCGAGCAGCCCGCCAGCGTCTCGGCCGAACCGGCCGGCAACAGCCTGGTCATCGCCGGGCGCAAGACCGAGGTCGAGCAACTGGTGGCCATGGCCAAGAAGCTGGATGAGGCCGCCGCCACCAGCGTGGCCAAGGCCAACAGCCACGTGCTGCCGCTCAAGAACGCCGACGCCGCCGCCACGGCCGACATGCTCACCAAGCTTTACGCCCAAGCGGCCCAGAATGCCGCCCGCGCCGGCAAGCCGATCGAAACCGCCGCCGTCAGCGCCGACGCCCGGGCCAACACCCTGATCGTGGTGGGCACCGACGAGCAATTCAAGGCCGTCCAACAACTGGTCAACGAGATCGACCAGATGAGCTCGGGGCGCAAGCTGCACCTGATCATGCCCAAGTACGCCAATCCCGACGACGTGATCAAGGCCATTCAGCAGTTGCAGGGTTCGGGGGCCGACCCGGTGATCACGCCCGGACGGCGCCCGCCCGGCGCCGGCACCGTCGCCCGGCCCGGCGGGGCCCAGGCCAACGCGCTGGCCGGCCAGCGGGCCATCCTGGTCAGCGGTTCAGACGAGGAACTCAAGGACATCCAGGAACTGGTTGACGCCCTGGACAAGGCGGCCGAAGCCCAAAAGCAGCAGGTGCAGATCTTCAACCTCACCAACGCCCCCAACACCCAGGTGGCCGTCGCCCTGACCACGATGTACCGGGCGACCGCCCGGCCAAACCGGCCGGAGGACATCGTCTCGGCCGTCGCCCTGACCGGGGCCAACACCATTATCGTCACCGCCAGCAAGGAAAAGATGGCCGAGATCGTCGAGGTCCTCAAGCAGTTGGACGACCCCAAGCTGGGCGTCTCCAAGCTGGACTTCCGCACCTACACCCTGGTGAACACCTCGGCCCAGAAGATCCAGCCCATCCTGCAGGCGATGCTGGCCGGGCTGCAGCGGGCCAACCCCGGCGTGGTCATCAACGTCACCGTCGAGCCGCGGACCAACACCATCATCGTCACCTCCACCAGCGCCATCATGGACCAGGTCGCCGACATCATTAAACGGCTGGACGAGGTGCCGCCCTTCAAATCGGCCGAGATAGCTTACTTCACGCTCAAGAACGCCGACGCCCCCAGCCTGGCGGCGGTGCTGACCGACATCCTCACCCCCGGCACCAACGGGGCCCAAACCCCCGAGGCCAAGGCCCTGCAGGAGCAGGTCCGGCTGATCAAGCAGTCCAAGGGCAACGAGAATTTGCCGCCGTTGGACCTGTCCAAGCCCATCAAGATCACCAGCGATCCGGCCAGGGCCGGCGCCCCCGGCTCCAACACCCTGATTATTTCCTCGACCAGCGAGAACCTGGCGGCCATGGCCGAGGTCATCAAGGTGCTGGACACGTTGCCCATCATAAAGGGCGCCAAGGTGCAGTTGGTGCTGCTCAAGAACGCCGACGCCACCGCCGCCGTCGCCATCCTGCGGGAGGTGTTCACCCAGGGCAAGGCCCTGGCCAAGAAGCCCCAGGCCGGCGCCAACGCCGTCGCCGCCCCGCCGCCGGAGAACATCGTCGGCACGGGCCTGACCGACGCCCTCAACGCCTCGGCCGACGGCAGGACCAACACCGTCATCGTCTCGGGCACCGAGGAGTCGGTGGCCCTGGCGGTGAAGATCCTGGCGGACCTGGACAAGGAATCGCTCAGCGAGTTCACCCAGGTCAAGGTGTATCGCCTGACCTATGCCGACGCCACCAAGCTGGCCCCGCTGGTGCGGGCGATATTCACCGAGCAGGCCGGGGCCGCCGCCGCGGCAGGCCCGGCCGCCCCCGCCGGCGCCGCCGCCGGCCGCATCTACGCCAGCCGCCTGCGCATGCTGCGCGACAAGGAAGCCCCCGTCCAGACCGAGATCGCCCGCAGCTACCCCACCCTGACGGTGCAGGCTGAGTCCAACGCCAACATCCTGATCGTCGCCGCCCGCAGCGACATGCTGCCCCTGGTGGACGAGACCATCCAGCAGATGGACATCCCCGGCGCCGGCTCCATGACCATGGTGCGCATCTACCCGCTGATCAACGCCGACGCCACGCGCATGCAGACGGTCATCAACGGCCTGTACACCGGCACCAACGCCAACCTCATCCGCCCCGAGGACAAGCCCACCACCACCGTGGACACCCGCACCAACTCGCTGGTGGTCTGCTGCTCGGACAAGACCTTCGCCGTCATCGACGGCCTGCTCAAGAAGCTCGACGCCACGCTGCCCATCGACCTGCGCGACATCCGCCTGTACGGCCCGCTGACCAACGCCGACGCCACCACCATGGCCGCCACCCTGCAGAAAATGATGGACGCCCGCGTGCAGCGCCAGCAGTCGCTGGGGGTCAAGGACGCCGAGGCCCTGCGCATGGTCATCATCGCCGACCCGCGGAGCAACATGCTCATCGTGGGCGGCTCGGCCGAAGGCTACAAGCTGGTGGAGGAGTTGGCCAAACAGCTCGACCAGGCCGGCCCGGCCCTCTCGGGCATGGTGCAGACGTACGTGCTCAAGAACGCCACCGCCCCCACCATCGCCCAGACCCTGACCCAGCTTTTTGCCCAGCGCTACCAGCAGCAGGGCGCGGGCCAGCCCAACCTGCAGCGCGAAAAGCCCATTTTCGTCGCCGACCTGCGGACCAACATGGTGCTGGTGGTGGCCAACCAGGAAGATTCCAAGGCCGTCGAGAGCCTGCTGACCAAGCTGGACCAGACGCCCACCAGCCCGTCCATGGAACTGGTGGTGCTGCCTTTGAAGTGGAACGACTCCGGCTCGGTCGGGACGACCATCACCAATATCTTCGCCGCCCGGCAGAAGGCCAACCAGTTGCCCGGCCAGCAGCCCAACCCCCAGGACACCGTCTCGGTCGTCAGCGACGCCGCCACCAACGCCCTGATCGTATCGGCCAGCAAGGAAAACCTGGAGATGATCCGCGACCTGCTGGCCAAGATCGACCAGGAGCCACCCAGCGAGTCGGGCATCATCAAGACCTACGTGCTGGTGCATAGCGACGTGACGCGCGTGGCCGCCATGCTCCAGAGCCTGCTGACCCAGGGCCTGTACAAGCCCGGCCTGGTGGGCAACAACAGCCCGGTGGCCCGGGCGCGGGAGAAGGTCTCCATCACCGCCGACATCCGCACCAACGTGCTGATCGTTTCGGCCAGCAAGGAAAACTTCGCCGTCATCGACGAGATCNNNNTCCATGTTCGACAAGAAGCGGGCGGCCGAGGCCCAGACCCTCGCCCCCGGCGCCCAGCAGGCGCGCAGCCTGCCGGTGGTGGTCGTGCCCGACGAGCGAACCAACACCCTGCTGGTGGCGGGCTCGGTGGAGGTTTTCGACCAGGTCGCCGAAATGCTCAAGAAGCTCGACGGCGCGGACATCGCCCTCAATTACGACTTCCGCGTGTACTATCTCAAGCACGCCACCGCCGTCACCATCGAGCCCATGGTGACCAAGATGTTCCAGCAGCGCATCCCCCGCCCCGGGGCCAGCCGCCCGCTGGCCCCCGTCTCGGTCAGCTCCGACCCCAAGGTCAACGCCCTGATCATCGGCGGCGAACGCGAGGACATGGAACTGGCCGACGCCATCGTCGCCCGGCTCGACCAGGCCGCACCCGATTGGGCCCAGACCCAGGTGTTCCCCATCTCCAAGGCCGACGCCACCCAACTGGTAAAAACCCTCACTGCCATCTTCACCGCCCAGCGGCCAGCCGCCCAGGGCGTCACTATCACCGCCGACGCCCACTCCAACACCATCCTGGCCTCGGGCGGGCAGAACGACCTGGATGTCATCAAGAACCTGATCGCTAAGCTCGACACCGACAACATCACCGACGTCACCGAGATCCGCATCTTCGCCCTGCGCCACGCCGACGCCACCCAACTGGCCACCATCCTGACCGACGCCCTGACCAACAAGCCCAAGGCCATGACCACCGTCTCGCCCGACCGGGTTTCGCTGCTGAAGCTGGTGGCCCAGGGGTCCGACGGCAGGCCCTCCGCCATCTCCGCCCTCAAGGAAGGCGTGATGGTGACGGCCGTGGCCAAGACCAACAGCCTGCTGGTGCAGGCCCCCGTGGACGCCATGCCGCTCTTGTCCAGCCTGATCGACGCCCTGGACAACACCACGCCGCAACTGGCCGAAATCCGCGTCTTCCCGCTGCAGAACGCCGACGCCACCAACCTGGCCAAGGTGCTCAGCGACCTGTTCAAGCTGACGGCCGACCCCAAGGCCCGCCAAGCCACCAGCTACCAGGTGCTGGCCGGCCCGACCGGCCCGGGCGCGAGCGTCGGGGGCGACCCGGTGGCCGCCACTTTGGGCTCGGCCGAACAGTCGGCCCTGACCATCACCGTCGACGCCCGCACCAATTCGCTGCTGGTGGGCGGCACGCCCGAGTACGTCAAACTGGTCGAGCGCGTCATCCAGGGGCTGGATTCAAACGCCAGCGAGGACCGCCAGACCACCGTCTACCACATGCGCAACGCCCAGGCCACCGACATCGAAACCGCCTTGCGCAAGTTCCTGGACGACGAGGCCCTGCGCATCCGCACCACCCTGGGCGCCACCGCCCTGGGGGCCGCCCAGGACCTGCTGGCCCGCCAGGTGGCCATCGTCTCGGAAAAAACCTCCAACACACTGCTCATCTCCGGCAGCCCCCGGTATTTCAAGGCCATCGCCGACATAGTGCGCGAACTGGACCAGGCGCCCCCGCAGGTGCTGGTGCAGGTGCTGCTGGCCGAAGTCACCCTGGACAATACCACCGAACTTGGCCTGGAGTGGGGCTTTAACGCCCATCCCGGCAGTGCGATTATTGGCCTGAAGACCGACTTCGGCGTCGCCGCCAAGACCGGCGGCATCACCCTTAACCTCTCCGGCGGCGACCTTACGCTGCTCCTGCGGGTCCTGCAGAGCCAGGGCCGGCTGGAAGTGCTCTCCCGCCCGGAGATCCTGGCCGCCGACAACCAGAAGGCCGAGATCAACGTCGGCCAGCGCGTGCCCTTCATCACCTCCAGCTCGCGCGACGTCAACGGCGGCACCTACAACGTGGTGCAGTACCAGCCGGTGGGCATCATCCTGGGCGTCACCCCGCACATCAACCCCGACGGCTTCGTGAAGATGGAGGTGTCGCCGGAAATTTCCAGCATCGCCGATTCCTCGGTTAGGATCTCCAGCGACGTCAACGCCGTCATCATCAACAGCCGCACCGCCAACACCACGGTGACGGTCCAGGACGGGCACACCATCGTCATCGGCGGGCTGATCACCACCAGGGACCAGAACCGCGAGGACAAGGTGCCCATCCTGGGCGACATGCCGCTGGTGGGCCCGCTTTTCAAGAACACCAAGGTCACCAAGGAGCGGACCGAGTTGCTGATCATCCTGACCCCGCGCGTGCTCCGCACCCCCAGCGACGCCGACATCCTCTCCAACCGGGAGGTCCGCCAGGTCAACCTTAACCGCGGCGTGCACTCCGACCCGGCCATCGGCGAGATCCTCAACCCCCTGCACGGCGTGACCAGCGGCGAAGTGCATGACATCGAGGAAGCCACCCCGACCTCCATGCCGGCCAATCAGCCGCTGGTCATCCCGCTGTCGCTCAAGAATGAGATCCTGCCCCGGCCCTCCGGCCGGCTGGATACGGGCGAAAGAACCGGCCTTACCCCGCTGCTTCCGACAGGCAACAACCCCGCCGCCAACGGCGCCGTGCCATTCCGCCCGCCCGCCGTCCCCTTCCGCACGATCGACGCCGACATAATCATCATGCCCCCGCCCGCCTCACAACCGGCAAAAGCAGAGGAGAACTGACGCCTGCGCGCAGGCGATTGGAAGTTCCAAGAATATACGCAGAGGCGCAGAGGACGCAGAGAAGGCAAGATTCATAAGGCCTTCTCTGCGTTTTTCTCTGCGCTCTCTGCGCCTCTGCGTAAGTTTTGGGTTTTGGGCAGTTCACCAGACGTGGGTTATGCCGGGGTAGGATCGTCGGGCGACTGCGCCCAACGGGTGGGCATCTCCGGCGAACCCGCCGCCACGCTCAGGTGCTGATGAGCGCAGAGGCTGCGGTAGAGCGGGCAGGTCGAGAGCAATTCCACATGCCGTCCGCGGGCGACCAGCCGGCCGTGGTGCAGCACGATGATCTCGTCGGCGTTCTGGATGGTGGAGATGCGGTGGGCCACGATCAGGGTTGTCCGGCCGGTCATCAGGCGGTCCATGGCCTGCTGCACCTGGCGTTCGGCCAGGCTGTCCAGGCTGCTGGTGGCCTCGTCCAACAGCAGGATGGGCGGGTTCTTCAGGAACACGCGGGCGATGGACAGACGCTGCTTCTGCCCGCCCGACAGGCGCACGCCGCGCTCCCCCAGCACCGTCTTGAGGCCCCGGGGCATGGCTTGAATGAACTCCAGGGCGTTGGCCCCCGCCAGCGCCGCCTCCAGTTCCTGGGCTGTGGCGTCCTCCTTGGCCAGGCGCAGGTTGTCCTCGATGCTGCCGCTGAAGAAGGCCGAGTCCTGCATCACCATGCCGACAAAGCCGCGCAGGTTGGCCTGGGCCAGGCGGCGCAGGTCCTGCCCGTCCAGGGTTATCCGCCCCTCCAGCGGGTCGTAGAATCGCATGATCAACTGCAGCAGGGTGCTCTTGCCCGCCCCCGAAGGCCCGACGATGGCCACCCGCCGGCCGGCCGGCACGACGAAGCTCACCTGGCGCAGCACCGGCTGGTCCTTCTCGGCGGGGTAATTGAAGCTGACGTTCTCGAAGGCGATGTCGCCGCGCACGGCCGGCAAAGTGACGGCGTCGGCGGCGTCGCGCACCAGCGGGTTTTCGTCGAATATTTCCAGCACCCGGTCGGCCGAGGCCAGGCCGGTGAAGATGGAGGTTATCGTCTGGAGCAGGGCGTTGACCGCCCCGCCCATGAGCAGCCAGAAACCCCAGAAGGCCACCAGGTCGCCCACCCGCAGACGCCCCCCGGCCAGCAACGCCGCCCCCACGAACAGCAGGGCAAAGGGCGCCAGGAAGCGCGTGACCGTCTGCAGCAGGTCGCTGAAGATGTACTGCTGCCAGACGAAACGCTCGCTTTTCTTGCGGAGTTGGTTGGTGTAGTGGTGGACGCGGGCGTCCATGACGTCTTCGCTGGTGTAGGACTTGATCAGGTCGTTGAGGCTGACGTACTCGGTGACAATGGCCGAGACCTCGCCCCCGGCGTCGCGCACGTTGCGCGACAGCACCCGCAGCCGCGGCATGTAATAGCGGCTCCAGACCGCCACCGCCAGCATCAGGGCGGCAAACAGCGCCGTCAACCGCGGCTCGATGCTCAGCATCATGATCGTCGCCCAGGTGATCATGCAGGACTGCCAGATCAGCCCCATGCCCCACATGGCCGCGTTGGCCATATTGTCGATGTCGCTGGAGAGCCGCTGGTTCAGCTCGCCCACCTTGCGCCGGTGGAAGAAATCGGCCGAGAGCCGCTGGATGTGCTGGTACAGGCCGTTGCGCATGTCCCGCACCAGCCGCGTCACCGAGATGCTGCAGAAGGTGTGGAAAAGAAAGGCCGTCGGCAGAAACACCGCCACCAGCAGCAGCCCCGCCCCCAGGCCCGGCCAGAACCACTGCCGCATGAAACCGCCCGGATCGGCCTGCAGGGCGTTCAGCACCGTGCGAAAGACCATGGGGATGAGGGTCTGGCAGAGGGCGTCCAGAATGCCCAGGGCCAGCCCGATCACGTACATGCGGCGGTAGCGGCCCATGAAACCCCACAGCCGCCCGATGACCTGGCGGGCTGGGCGGGCCTTCTCTTTGCTTGCGTCCACGCTGACCTCACTGCGAAAGCAGCATTTCTACCGTCCCTGGCGCCTCAAGACAAGCACGCGAGAAGGCAAGTCCTTGACCAACAGACTCTACGCAGAGGCGCAGAGAACGCAGAGGCGCGCAGAGAAAGACCTAAGAATTCGTGCTCTTCGCATCCTGCTCTCTCTGCCTCTCTGCCTGTTTGGAAATCCGTTTCAAGCGATTGTCTTTTTGTCTTCTCGTTTTTTGAATGAATTCATTCTGTCTCTGCGTTCTCTGCGCCTCTGCGTAGAATCCTGGGTTACCCCCTCGCCTGTTGGGCTGGATTTTCTTAGGCCGATAGGTCGATATATCGTCCGGAGCCTTTACTGGGACAAAAGGATTTGTCATGCGCACTCAAGCCGCCCTATTGCTGCTGTCGGCCGGGTTGATCGTCGGGGCCTGCAACATGACCCCGCCGGCAACTTCCAAACCCGCTCCCAAGCAAGCCGCCAAGACCGCCGTGGAGGCCGCCTACGACGCCCTGGCCGGCTGGAACGCCCGCCAGGCGGGCAACCCCCATCGCATCGACCGCCCGGCCACGCTGGAGCTGCTGGCCAAACAGCGCCATCATAGCGCCGACCTCAACGGCGACGGCCGGGCCGACGAGATCTGGCAACTGGCCCTGGTCGAGGAGGGCGGCAACATACAAAGCCTGGTCAACCCCGCCGGCAATTACCTCTGGGCGGTGCTGCAGCAGGGTTCCGACGGCGGCTACAAGGCCGTTTACACCCGCTCGGGCATCGGCCCCAGCGTGCTGCCCACCAGCCGCGGGGGCTGGCAGGACCTTCTGGCCGGGTGGCGCGACGAGGGCGTCAATCGCCTGGCCCTGCTGCGCTACGAGAACGGCACGTACAAGCAGGAGTGGGAGGGCGCGCTGTTGCCCCAGGACGGCGCCGCCCCCATGGTGGCCTGCCCGTTGCCCGACGAGGTGCTGACCGACGCCGCCAGGGTGCATTTCCCCAACCTGCGCGCCTACAAGCTGGAGATGCCCGGCGGGGCCGCCTTCCGCGACGACCTCGACGGCGACGGCAACCCCGAACTGCTGGTGCAGATTGACTCGCTCCGCGCCGACGGCAAGCTCATGGAAGTCGCCCCCACCGGAAGGCACCCCGACAACTTCTTCATCTACACCTATCGCAACGGAAAATGGCAGCGAATATACGCCACCGCCAACGTCGGCCCCATACGGCTACCGGTGCGCAGCCCCGAGGGCGCCTGCTGCATACAGACGCAGACCGGCGGTTCGGCCGCCAATCTGCGGCGTGTGTTGCTGACCCCGGGCAAAGTCGCCGCCCTGCCGGGAGTCAGATCGGCCCCGTCCCCGGCCGTGGCCCGGACTCCCCGGCGCTCCGCCCCCATCGCCTCACGCACCGGCCACGCCGCCGCCCCCACCATCGCCGCCGTGCGTCCCCGCAACTCCACCATATTTGATTGATCTTTGACGTAACCCGCAGAAACGGTCCGTGCCTGGTCCGGCTGCAGGAAGGTACGCTGATTACTCCCCGGGAGCGATGAATCTGCGAGCCGGATCGACTGAGACGCTTCAGGTCCAGGTGGCCTTGAACTGGCCTTCGGAAAGGGCTCGCCGCAGGGCGACCAGGCTGGTGCGGTCCAGGGGCATGGTTCGGCC
>PMYM01000241.1:28194-43417 GCA_003171235.1 Phycisphaerales bacterium
CCAGCCGGCGCGTCGAAACCACCACGCCCGCCATGCCATCCTCGGTCCGGCTGCGGGAGCGGTCGGGGGCGTAGGCCAGGAAACGCTCGTTGTGGGGCTTGAACCACTGTTCCAGGCGGTGGCGGACGACGGTGGGCAGGGCGTCGAAGCGGTCTTCCTGCATGTGGTCCAGCAGGTCGCGCAGCTGGCTGTAGGCGCTGGTGCGGGCGCCGTCGACGGTGGCGACGAAGCTGCCGGCCACCTGCAGATTGCGAATCTGCAGCCGGCAGGTGCCGTGGCCGGTCTGGGTGTTGACCTGTATCTGCCCGGAAACCTCCCCCGCTCCGCTGCACAGGTCGCACAGCCAGTAAGGCATGGGCAGGTTGCCCGGCGAGGGAATGCTGGGCACCTTCGGCAGGCGCAAGAGCAGTTCCGCCCCCGACAGGTCCGCCAGTTGATTATCGGGGAAGACCAGGTCGCCGGCCTGACGCTCGGCTTCCAGGCTGATGCTGTCGCGAAGTTGGGGAGCGAAGATCACCAGGTGGGCCGCCAAATGCCGGCGGTCCAGGCAGTGTACGCACACCCGCGGCAGGGCCGACCGCAGGTTGGTGCCGCGCAGAACTTCGGTTGAAAACTCCAGCAGCGCCCCCCGGTGACTCACCATCACCAGCCGCAGATGGCTGGCCTCAGCCGAACGCGGCTGCTGGCCCGGCAGCGGCGCCAGCGTGTCGCCGGAGCGGGTGGGTTCCTCGGCGTCGCGGTCCTGGTGCAGCCAGCCGTAGATGGTCTCTTCCGGCACCGGCAGCCGCCTGGGCAATTGAAAGGAGGTGCGGCAGGCGCCGCAGCGAACGGCCGTGACCGGCAGGTCAAGTGGCAGCAGCAGGACCGTCTGGCATTTTGGGCACTGAACGCGACGTTGCGCCATGGGTGTGTCTCCGCTGGACGGCTCCGCTCACCCATTCCCGGACGGCGGCATTCTGCACTTCCCGCCACGCCGCCCTCTTAGCATTCTACTTACGATTACCTGCCTAAGGCCGCCGCCAAAAGGAAATTCTCCGAAATCCCTGGCGGAATGTCAGCCAATGCCCGGCTGGAGGCCGGCAATAAAAAAGCCTCCGCGCTGCGTCGGTGAGAAGCTGTGATAAGAACCCTTTATCGCTAGGATGGGCTGTCGGCTCCCGTGGCGATGCCGCGGAATTGACCGTTAGCCCGTAGCAAGGTTGTCGGTTCTTCCCATAGTCACTTCTCTGTCGAACGCGGCAGAGGCGTATTCCGTTCGTATCATAATAGCTGCCTGACATTGCTGTATATCGGCAGGAGCCGGCGGGATGTTTAGAGCCCCTAACAAAATGTCGCGCGATCTGGGCATATTCTGTTGTGGGCTCTCAACAATCCCCGCTGGGGGGGCGGGCAGGCTGTAGCCTGCAATCACGCTGTGTGGTAAGGTGGGTAGCCGATGCGGGTCCTCTGGCGGCAGAGGCCCGGCGGCGGGTGAGCGGGCATGGTCAAACGTATCGTTTATGGCAGCATCCTGATCGCGATTATTGTGCTGCTGCTATGGATGGACCATGCCCTCCAGACAGCCCAATTTCCCCGCCGCTGCCAGGGGTGGGAGAACTGCCAGATACTGCTGGGCCTGCCGCTGGCGTGCATGCTGGCCCTGCTGGCCTGGGTCGGCTTTGGCGAGATGGGCAGACTCTCCGCCGCCGCCGGCATGGGCCTGTTGCCCGGAAGCGGACGGGCGTGCACCCTGGTCGTCGCCACCTTGCCTTTCTGGATGCAGCCCCTGGCCTCCTGGCCGCACCAGGGGACTCTTGCCCTGGTGGTGGCGGGCCTGGCGCTGATGCTGCTGTTTGTTCACCAGGTGGCCCGCTACCGGAGGCAGGAGGTTATCCGGCGGATCGGATCCACCCTGCTGGCGGTGGTCTACCTGGGGGTGGGCCTGGCGCTGATCCTGGCGATCCGGATAGATTTTGGCCTGTGGGCCGTGGCGCTGTATCTGCTGACGGTCAAGGCCACCGACACGGGGGCGTATGTCGTGGGTTCAGCCTGGGGCAGGCACAAGCTGATACCCTGGCTTTCCCCCGGCAAGAGTTGGGAAGGCCTGGCCGGCGGGATCGTCGCCGCCGGAGCTGTGGGGGCCATATTCGCCGCCGCCAGCGGCGACTGGGCCGCATTAGGGGTGGCGCCGGCCGCGATATTCGGCCTGGTGCTGGGGGTGTTCGGGCAGGGGGCCGACCTGGCTGAATCGGCCATGAAGCGCGACGCCGGCATCAAAGATTCGGGAACCTCCATTCCGGGCTTTGGCGGGGTGCTGGACGTATTGGATTCACTGCTGCTATCATCGCCGGCGGCATATATCCTGCTGGCGGCGATGAAGGGCTGAGCGCGTCTAATGTTTGTGGGGCGGGCGCTGGGCGGCGGCGCCGAAGCGCCCCTTGCCCGAAGGATAGGAGAATCGACTCAGTTGGAACTGACAGTCACATTGGAGCATCCCGAGTTGCGGAGCGTGCTTTTCGGGCCGGCCGACGCCCACCTGCGGACCATCCGCCAGGCCCTGGACGTGCAGATGTACGCCCGCGGCGAAGTGGTCAAGATCACCGGTTCGGCCGACAACGTCTCGCGGGCGGCGGCGGCCCTGGCGGCGCTGCAGCGCCGGCTGCGAAAGGGCCAGCCCATAACGCCCTCGGCGGTATCCGAGGCCGTTGCCGGCGCCGGGCAGCCGGGAGTTTCGCCCGCCGGGCCCGACGCCATCGAGCCTTACTCCGGCCAGGCCATCGTGCCCAAGAGCCCCGGCCAGCGCCGCTACCTGGAAGCCATGCGGCACCACGACCTTGTTTTCTGCACCGGCCCGGCCGGCACGGGCAAGACCTACCTGGCCGTGGCTATGGCCGTGAACCTGCTCAAGAACAACCAGGCCAAGCGGCTGATCCTGGCCCGCCCGGCGGTGGAGGCCGGCGAGAAGCTGGGCTTCCTGCCCGGCGACATGCAGGCCAAGGTCAACCCTTACCTGCGCCCGCTTTTCGACGCCCTCAACGACATGATGGACTTTGAACAGATCCGCCGCTTCATGGCCAATGACATCATCGAGGTCATCCCCCTGGCCTTCATGCGCGGGCGCACCCTCAACGAATCCATCATCATCCTGGACGAGGCCCAGAACACCACCGGGCCGCAGATGCTGATGTTCTTGACCCGGCTGGGGCACGGCTCCAAGATGATCATCACCGGCGACGATTCGCAGGTGGACCTGCCCGAGAACGTCACCAGCGGGCTGATCGACGCCCAGGTCAAGCTGCGCGACGTGCGCGGGCTGGCCTTCGTCCGGCTGGACCGCTACGACATCGTGCGCCACCGGCTGGTGCAGGACATCGTGGACGCATACGGGCGCACCGGCGACGAGCGGCAGGGGCGGCTGTTCCGCGAGGATAAAGCCTCCCGGCCCAGGCCGGCGGAGGCCTCCCCCCCTGGAGCAAACATGACCGGCGGATCGGCGGGGGGAGATTTCGGCCAGGCCCAATGACATGTTCTTCTTGAGACGAAAACTGCAGCAGCGACGCTTGGACAACCGCCGGGACGGGCGGGGGCTCTGGCATCGCTTTCGGGCCGCGGGGGGCGTCAAATCCACGCTGTTGGGGCTGTTCTTTCTGGCGGTGGTAGTGGCGCTGGACTGCTGGCCCGTCGAGCCGTTGACCTACCAGGCGGGGCAGTATATCAGCCAGGACCTTTACGCCCGGGTGGACTACCAGGTCGAATCCCCCGTTCTGACCGCCCGGCAACGCGACCTGGAGGCCAAGAAGTCGCCGGCCGCCCTGCGTTTTGACGAAGCCGCCCTGGCCGCCGTGATCGACCAGTACCGGCGTCTGCCGGGGGCCATCGGCCAGACCACCCAGCCGGCCCAACTGCCCGATACCCTTCGCCAGAGCTACGACCTGCAAGAGGCCTCCCAACTGGCGGGGCTGGCCCAGTGGGCCCAACCCGACAAGAGCCAGCAATACCAGGCCCAGCTCGAACAACTGCGACAGGGCCTGCTGGCCCGGCAGGTGGTGAGTCAACTGGATTTTTCCAAGGCCTTCGCCAAGGACACGCCCAACGTGCGGGTGCTGTCGGGCCCGCTGGCCGGGTTGACGCCCAAGTCGCGCCTGCTGGCAAACACCCAAAGCAATGAACTGGCCGCCTACGTCCGCGCCGCCCTGGGCGGGGTGGATGCCTCCATCCGAGCGATCTTCGAGAAGAACCTGCTGCATCTGCTGGCCGACGAGGGCCTGGCCTTCTACAGCTACGACGAGGAAGCCGCCCAGGCCGCCGAGGACGCCGCCCGCCGGGCCGTCAAGGCCCTCCAGGAACCGCGCCGCCGCGGCTCGGTGCTGGCCGAGAGCAACCAGCAGACGGGCCTGTCCGCCGAGGACATCCGCCGCCTGGCGGCAGAGCATCAGGCCTTCCTCCGTGAGCGCGACCGCCTGTACCCACGCTGGGAGCTTTACGAAATGGCCGGGCGGGCCAGCCTGCTGCTCGGGCTGGTGCTGCTGCTGGGGCTGTACGTGCAGAAGTTCCGCCCGCGCCTGCTGCTTAGCCGGCTGCTGGCCCTGGACATCGCCGGCATATTGGTGCTGTCGCTGTTGCTGTCCAAACTGGCGGTGATATGGCTGAACCAGAACCCCTACCTGGTGGTTTTCGGGCTTTTCCTGGCCGCCTGCGCCCTGACCATCGCCGTGGACCAACGATTCGCCTTCGCCGTTTCCAGCGCCCTGGTGGTGCTGACGGCCTTGCAGTGCCGGCTGTCGCTGCCGACGCTGCTGGCGGTGTGGTCGGCCCCGGCGGTGGCGGTGTTCATGCTCAACGACATTCGCACACGCAGTAAGCTCATAGAGACGGGGGCGGTGACGGCCGCCGCCGCCTTCCTGGCCGTGCTGGCGGTGGAGATTTCGCGGGGCACGCCGCTGCGCTTCTGCCTGGCGGACGGAGGCTATGCCACCGGGGCGGCCTTGGCCGCCGGCTTCTTCACCCAGGGCGTGCTGCCCCTGATCGAGCGGCTCTTCGGCGCCGCCACCAGCATGACCCTGCTGGAATGGTGCGACGCCAACAAGCCCCTGCTCAAGCGCCTGGCCCTGGAAGCCCCCGGCACGTACAACCATTCGCTGCTCTTGGGCGTGATGTGCGAGGCGGCGGCCGAGAGCATCGGCGCCAACGGCCTGGTCGCCCGCGTCGGGGCCTACTACCACGACATCGGCAAGCTCAACAAGCCCGACTATTTCGTGGAAAACCAGGTCGGGCCCATCTCCATGTCGCGCCACGCCCGGCTCTCCCCGGCCATGAGCCTGCTGGTCATCAAGGGCCACGTCAAGGACGGGCTGGAGTTGGCCCGCCAGTACGGCCTGCCCCGGCTGCTGCGCGAATTCATCGCCACCCACCACGGCACGACGCTGGTGGAGTACTTCTTCCACGCCGCCCAGGAACAGGCCCGCCAGGAAGACCTGCGCATGCCCGAGGAGGTGGAGTTCCGCCACGCCGGGCCCAAGCCGCGCTCGCGCGAGGCCGCCATCCTCATGCTGGGCGATGCCGCCGAATCCTCGGTGCGGGCCATGACCGAGCCCAGCGCCGGCCGCATAGAG
This sequence comes from Phycisphaerales bacterium, assembly GCA_003171235.1. Classification (GTDB taxonomy): domain Bacteria; phylum Planctomycetota; class Phycisphaerae; order SM23-33; family SM23-33; genus FEN-1344. The sequence continues at coordinate 33,786 of PMYM01000241.1, forward strand.
GCCCAGATCAACAAGGTAATCACGGCCCGGCTGATGGACGGCCAGCTCGACGATTGCGAGCTGACCCTGCGCGAGGTGCGCGAAATCGAAAACTCCCTGGTCAAGAGCCTGGTGGGCATCTACCACGGCAGGATCATCTACCCCTCCAACCGCGGAGAGGCATATGCCCCCCCGCCGAAGATCGCTCCTAACTGAAGGCCCAGGTGCAACTGTGGCCTGTGCCACCCTCAAGCGAAGTTTGGGGGTGCATCTTCCATCCTACTTCTTCCACATAGTTGACCACGCCATCGCGAGTCGAGTCTATTCCGCGCGCAGGTCCAACCATTCGCTCAGTCAATCGGGGCCGGTTACCGGGGGTTGCGCTGCGCCCGGCTACGCCGTGCTCGCTCCACCCCCGGCTAAACTCTTTCGTCCCTCCAGGACTTGGTTCTCCCTGCGGGTTGGTTTGTCCGAGTGAAACGGAAGGCGAAAGGAATAGAGGATTTTCAGGAACTTGCCCCTTCAAACAAGTTGTCTCAAACGCGAGGCCCGCAGGGCCGAAAGAGTTCAGGCGGGTGGAGCGGGAATGCTCTCGGCCACGGCTGCGCGAGGCCCGCAGGGCCGCAAGATGTTAGCCGGGGGTGGAGCGGCCGAAGCGCAGCGCAGGCCGCGAAACCCCCGGTAAGAGGCTCTGAATGGACAGAGGCAGTGCCGTAATTGGGTAGGCGAGAGGTTCTAGCCTGCCGATGGTTTGATTCTCTGGGGGCATTGCGCACCCGACAAAGATGCACTCTATCGCGTCGCGGCCACGGGATGTTTTGTTTGGGGCTTTAAGGGCCTGCAACCTGCAGTCTAAAGACTTGGGCGCTTGTCTGTTCCGTCCCGGGACTCCTCGACGACTTTAACTTCGAGGTCATGCTGCTTTCGTTTCCTCAGGAAGCCGCGCAGGAAGGTAATAAAGGCCGGGGTCAGGGAAATGACCACGATGGCGATGATGACCAGGCTGAAGTTCTGCTTGACGGCGCTCATGCCGCCGAAGTAATAGCCGCCGAAGACGAAGGCGGCTATCCAGGCCAGCGAGCCGCAGACGCTGAAGGCCACAAATCGGCCGTAGGACATGCTGCCGATGCCCGCCACGAACGGTGCAAATGTCCGCAGGATAGGCGCGAACCGGGCGATGACCACGGCCTTGCCGCCGTGCCTCTGGTAAAACTCGTGGGCCCGGTGGAGATATTCCTTGTTCAGGAAGCGGACGTTGTCCTTGTGGAAGATCTTGGGCCCGGTCAGCCGCCCGATCCAGTAGTTGCAGTTGTCCCCCAGCACCGCCGCCAGGGCCAACAGCAGCCAGGCCGACCAGACGTTGAGCTGCGGCCCGTCGGCGTCGTTGGCGGCCAGCGTGCCCACCAGGAACAGCAGCGAGTCGCCCGGCAGGAACGGGGCAATCACCAGGCCGGTCTCGCAGAAAATCACCGCCATGAGAATGAAGTACGACCATTGGGGGTATTGCCCCACCCACGCCTCGACCAGGTGCTGAATGAACTCCACCGGATTAAAGAAGCCCAGCATAGATTTACATACTCCCGCCGGCGGGCGGCGGCCTTAATTGCTCTCAAAACCGCCGCAGCCGTGCCCGCGGCGCGTCAAGATCGCGATTATAGCATCCGGGGCGTCCCCGACGACACATCCGAAAAGATCGCGGCGACCCGCAGGCCGCCGCGATTGGTCATACCGTCGCTTGGGGCTTGGATCACTCGCTCTGGTCGAACATGCGCTGGGCGGTCTTGACGATCTCCGGCACGGACAGGTGCACCAGTTCCAGCAGTTGTTCGGGTGTGCGGGCGGACTTGGGGATATTGCGCACCACCATCGATTCGACGCGCACGCCCAGGTCGCTGTGGGCGGCGGCCTCGGCGATCTCATCGGCCACGCCGCCGGTGTAATTGTCCTCCAGCACCAGGATCTGCCCGCGGCAGTCGTCGCCGATCTGGAGGATCTCCTCGGCCTTTACCGGCAGGCTGTAGACGTCGATCAGCCCGGCCGACAGCCCGCTTTGCTCTTCCAGGGCGGCCAGGACCTTCTGGGCCACGTGCACCATGTAGCCGCTGGCGACGATGACCAGGTCCTGCCCGTCCACCAGGTGCTTGAAGCCGCCCATCTCGAAGGCCTCGTCGGGCCCGTAGATAATGGGCACGTCGGGTCGGTGGGTTCGCATGTAGCACATGCCGTCGATGTTGGCCATCAGTTCGGTGAGCTTGAAGGCGCTGACGGCGTCGCTGGGCAGCATGACGCGGCAGGCGGGCTGGCCATCGGCCCGGCTGGTGTGGGCCAGGGTGCGGAAGAAGGCAACGTCCATCAGGCCCATCTGGCTGGGGCCGTCAGCCGCCAGCGAAACGCCGGCGTGCGAGCCCACCAGCTTGATGTTGGCATTGGAAACGGCGGCCATCTCCACCTGGTCGTACGCCCGGCTGAAGAACTTGGCGAAGGTGGAGGCGAAGGGGACGCGCCCGCCGGCGGCCAGGCCCACCGACATGCTGACCATGTTCTGCTCGGCAATGCGGGCCTCGAAGAAGCGGTCGGGATACTTCTTGGCGAAGTACTCGGCGAAGGTGGAGTTTTTCACGTCGCCGTCGGTGGCGACGATGCGTTCGTCGCTGCCCAGGGCCTGCAGGGCCATGCCGTAGGCCCGGCGGGTGGAGAGTTTCTTGGCCTCGAGGGCCTTGGCCAGGCCGGCGGCGGCGGCGGCCTCCTCGAACCTTCCGGCCGAGAAGCCCATCCGCGGGGCGCGGGAAATCGCCACCGGGGTGGCGAGCTTTTCCGCCCGGCCGTCGGGCATGTTGGCCACGCCCAGTTCGGCGGCCTTGGCGTCCAGTTCGGCGATGGCGGCGGGCAGCTTCTCGGCGTCCAGGGGTTTGCCGTGATAGTTGCTCTTTTGCATCTCACCCACGCCCCAGCCCTTGACCGTGCGGGCGATGACCGCCACCGGCTTGTCGCCGGCCGGCGTGGTCAGGGCCTGGAAAACCTGGTCCCAGTTGTGCCCGTCGATGCCCCGCACTTCCATGCCCGCGGCGGTGAGCTTGCTAGCCAGCACTTCCGAAGACTGCTGGCGCGAGACATAGTCGCTCTGGGCCTGGCCGTTGCAGTTGAAGATGGCAAAGACGTTGGTGAGCTTGTTGTCGACGACGAAATCCACGGCCTCCCACACCTGGCCCTCGCGGCTCTCGCCGTCGCCGATGAGGCAGTAGATTTTCTTGTCCAGCTTGTCCAGGCGTGCGGCCAGGGCCAGGCCGGCCGAGGTGGACAGCCCCTGCCCCAGCGAGCCGGTGGCCGAATCGAAAAAGGGGAAGCCGATGGCGGGATTGGGATGCCCGTCCAGCACCGAGTCGGCGTCGCGCAGCGTGAGGGCGTCCTCGAAGCGCAGTTCGCTGGGCCGGCTCTCGCTGCCCACCACCCCGCCCAGGTCGCAGTAGGCGGCGTAGATGACCGGCACGGCATGGCCCTCGGAGAGCACCAGCCGGTCGGCGGCGAGATTCCAGGGGTTGGAGGGCTCGTAGCGCATGATCCGGTACATCAGGGCCGTGACGACGTGCACCAGCGACAGGCCGCTGGAAGGATGCCCGCTGCCGGCCTCGGTGGTCATGCGGCAAATCTGCTTTGCCAGTTCGATTACCTTGCGATCCAGATCCTTGTACTCAGCCACGTCATAGTCTCCGTTGCCAGGATTATGGCAGTGCCGCAACGCGCCGGGCCGGAGGCAAATTGCCCCTGCACGCCCTTCTGCGCGACCGCCAACAGCATTCGTCGCACCGCCGGGGAAGCAAGTAACCTAAGCCATTCCTTGCCACAAGGCAAGATGATTCGGCGGCGAAACTTGCCTTTTGCCCGCGTTGGGCTTCATCGGCTTCATCGTACGCAGCCGGACAAACCGGAGTCCACGAATCGGAGGAATTGCCGCAAAGAAACAAGAACACTCTGTCCGGCCCCGCCCCTCCACGATCCCTCCGCCCGGGCCGAGCGGCATTCGTGGTTGCTTCGTCCCTACGGGACTCCGCAGCCCACGGCGCCCTGCTCGCCTGGCCGACGGACAACGCCGGCGAAAAATGTTTCACGCCGGTTGAGGCTGGGCCTCGGGGTTGACTCGGATGGGCAGCAGCACCAGGGGGATGCCCTGGCGGTAGAACGATCGCTGGATGGAGAAAACCACGTAGTTGTGGAACATCAGGTTCAGCATCGACTCGCGCGGGAAGACCAACTGGCCGCCAAAGAAGATGGCCCCCGGGTGCTTGTCCAGGATGATCGGCGCCTGGCGGGCCACCTCGTTGACCACGTCGGTGCCCACGGCGGTGACGCCCTCGGCCCAGTAGCCGTTGCGGTGCATGAAATCGACATACTTCTGCACCTCTTCCTGGATGTGCTTGCCCAGGGCCTCGACCTCCTGCACGCCCTTGAAGTTGCCGGCGTCCACCACCCCCACCTGCACGAAAACGAAGTTCTTGAACAGCCCACCGAAGAGGCGAATGACGTTGAAAACCGAGTGCAACCCCAGGCCGTTGAAGTTGTTGACCAGGATGACGGCCGTCTTGGCCTGCGGGTCGTAGGCGGGCACTGTGCCCGGGGGCGGGGCGTTGGCGGCGTCGGGGGGCGAGGCCTGGGCCGCCTCCACCAGAGAGTCCAGCCGGCGGAGCATCTGCAGCGTGCGGCCGTAGTGCCGGCGGGTCAACAGCGCCACCCCCACCAGCGCCCCGGTCACGACCAGCGTGACGTATCCGCCCTCGTGGAATTTCAGCACCACCACCGTGATCAGGATCAGCCCGGTCAGCACCAGCCCCAGGCCGTTGACAACCAGGCCTTTGCGCCAACGGCTTTCCTGCCCTCGGGCGATCCACCAGTGCCGCACCATGCCCAGTTGCGAGAGCACAAAGGTGATGAAGACGTTGATGGAGTACAGCACCACCAGCAGTTCCACCCTGCCCCCGGTCACGAGCATGGTGACCAGGGCGCCGGTGCCGATGACCAGGATGCCGTTCTGCGTCACCAGGCGGTCGGACAGGCTGGCGAAGCGGGAGGGCATCCAGCGGTCCAGGGCCATGTTGGCCATGACGCGCGGGGCGTCCAGAAAACCCGTCTGGGCGGCCACCAGCAGTATGGCCGCCTCAGACAGCAGGGCGATCAGCACGAATGCCTGCCCGCTCTGCCCCCAGCCGCTGGCGACCTGCTCGAAGAGCACGGCGTTTATGGTCTTGATCTTCTGGTGGGTCTGGGGGTCCAGCAGTTGACTGTAATGGACGTTGTAAATCTGGTAGCCCAGCATCAGCCCCAGCACCATGAAGGCCAGCGAGATGGCCATGTAGCGCATGGTTCGCTTGCCGGTCTGGACCCGGGGCTGGCGAAGAACGGGCAGGCCGTTGGAGACGGCCTCGATGCCGGTATAGGTGCCGGCCCCCATGCTGTAGGCGCGCAACAGCAGCAACATCAGGGCCAGGGGGCCAAGGCTGACGCTGGCGGCGGAAAATTCCCTGACCGTGTCGGCGGCGATGAGCGGGATTTCCTCATGCCTGGCTATCGGGCCGTAAATGACCACCGCCGCGTGCGTCAGCACGAAGACCAGGAAGATGGGCACCAGCGGCACCACCGATTCCTTGACTCCGCGCAGGTTCATCAGCGTCAGCACCGCCACCCCCGCCGCCGCCGCCGCCAGTTTGTAGTGGTGATAGGCGGGCGGCAGGAAGCTGAAGAAGGCGTCGGCCCCGCTGGCGATGGAGACGGCGATAGTCAGGACGTAGTCGATGATTAGCGCGCAGCCGCTGACCATGCCCAGGTGCGGCGAGAGCAGCTTGCTGGCCACCAGGTAGCCGCCCCCGCCGGAGGGAAACAGTTCGATGATCTGACTGTAGCTGGCGCTTATCACTAATACAGTCAGGGCGGAGGCCAGGGCGATGAATATGCCCAGCCGCTCGGGGCGCCTGGCCGGCTGGTTGGCCGCCGGCGCCGGTTGGGCCGAGGCATCCTGGCCGGCGGGCGGCGCCTGGACCTGCGATTCGTGCAGCGTCCGCTGCACCTCTTCGGGGCCGTAGCAGGAGCTGGACAGCCCGTCGGCCCCCAGGCCCACCCAGGCGAAAAAGGCGATCAGCGAAAGGTGTTGGAAGACGCGGGCGTCGGCAGGATTGCGCGCCCGGCCCAGCACCACTCGCTTCAGCCGGCCGAACAGCCCCGGCTGGGGCTCGAACTGATTGTCTGGATTCTGCCGCGTCATAACAAGAATGAACGCGTGGAATTCTACCCGCCGGCGGGCCGGCGAGGAACAGGCAAACAGGCAAGCTTCGCTGATGGGCGGGTGGCATGGCAGCCGCGTCTTTTTGCGGCGGCCATGAAAGACCCTGGCAACGCTGGTGCATGCCCAAAAGGTAAGAGCCTCTAGCTGCCGAAAGGCCAAACATGGTCACGCGAAAAGAAGCGTGACCATGCCACCCCGTCTGGCGTCAGGCCGGCGAGAGCGGGTCGAAAGAGGCGACGGCCTGCCGCTCGTTATCGTAGAAGTCGAAGGTCCGGTCCAGCCGGGTGATGGTGAATATCTTCTTGAGCTCGGGGCGCAGGCCGCAAATGGCGATCCGCCCCTTGATCAGGGCGATGTGCTTCTGCACCTTGACCAGCATGCCCAGCACATTGCTGGAGAGCAGCTTGATATTGCTGAAATCCAGCACCAGCTTGCGATGGGCCTGCTCGTCCACCAGCTTGCAGATCTGCCGCCCCGCCGCCTCGATGGCAGAGCCCTCCAGCAGGGTGCTGCCGCCGAAGTCCACCACGGCCACGCCCGAAACCGTCTGCATCATCAGGGATACATGTGCCATTGCCGTTCCTAGTCCACTTTATCCAGCCAGCCCCGCCAGTCGGCGCCCAACTGGTGGGTCTGGGCGTAATAGGCCATGGTCTTGCCGCAGTCGCAGGTCTGGGGGGCCTGGGCCAGTTGTCCAGCCAGGCGGGTGAGCAGTTCGGGTAGGGCATCGGCGGTGCGGCGGATCTTCTCCTGTCCGGAAGCCTGGGACAGCCCGCCGAACAGGTCGCCGGTGGTGAAGGGCCGGTGCCAACTGCCGGTTTCGGCGTAATTGACAAGGTAGAAGGCCCCGGCCAGGCACATCTGCAATTCCTTGGCCAGAAAGGCCTCGGGGGCCAGGGTGTGGGCGACCAGTTCGGCCCCGCAGGTGGCCAGCATGCGGATCTCGGCCGGCGTCTCCAGCCGGGGCCCTTCAGCCACCGCCACCGTGCCGCCGGACTGGTGGGGCAGCCGCATGTCCACCAGCGCATCCTCCAGCGCCCGACACAGTTGCGGGCAAAAAACCGGGAACTGCCTCAGGCAGCCCAGGGCCGACTTCTCGTAGAAGCTCGAGCACCGCCGGCTGGTCATGTCCAGCAGGTCGTCCGGCACCGCCACCTGGCCCAAAGAAAGGTTGTGGGTGATGGCCCCGGCGGCCGACCAGCTCAGCACCGCCTGCACCTCAAGGTCCTTGAGGGCGTAGAAAATGGCCCGGTAGTTGATCTGCCCTGGGGCCGGCCGTTGCCGGCCCGGCGGATAGCGGGGAACCAAGTAAAAGGGCGCCGGCGATTGCTCGGCCAGGAAGATCGGCCCGCTGGGGCCGTAGGGCGTCTGTCGGCTGCCCAACGCCCGCGCCCCCACTTGGCCCGACTCAGCCAACCGGTATAACGCGCTGCCGCCCAGGCAGGCCAGTATCGCCGACATGCGAGCATCCTTTCTCTTGTTATGCCTTGCGGAGACTACGGGGAGGCGCGGTCATTATGCGCCAGGCGGCCGCCGGAGTCCACCAATTACAGGATTTGGGCCTGTGAGCCAAACCGGGCAGTCGGGCGCTGCCTCTTAATGCGGCGACATGGCCACGGTGATGGGGGCCGAGAACATTTCCCGCCCGGCCGGTGAGGTGTACTTGACCTGCAGCGTCACTGAGCCGGAGGTGGGAACGTTGGCCCCCCAGGGCAGACGCAGCGAGTACCCCCAGCCAAAGGCCGTCCGCACCAGGGTGCCCTGAAGCTTAGGCAGGTCGGTGCGAGTGGAACTGAATGGCCGGGCGGAGGCGATGCTTTGGGCCGTCAACGTGCCGTCGTACATGTCGAATTCGATGGCGCCGCGGCCGGTGACCGGCTGATTGGAGGTGAAGCGGTTGAACAGGTAGAGCATTACCTCCAGCCCGTCGGGGGCGGGGTCAGTGCCCCAGCGGGCGGCGGTCTGGCCGGACAGGACGGTGATGTCGCTGATCTCATCCACCGCATTTGGCGGGGCGGTGTTGGGGTGATTGGCGCACCCGGCCAGCGCGGCGCAGGCCAGTCCGGCCATCAGGATGTGGGCGAGCTTAGGCACAGGTCTCCCTATTGTTAACTTCCAGGCGCCGTGGCAGTTCCGCTGTTCTTCAAAAGGCTCTTTTCCGACGAGCCGAAGAACTCCTGCACATATTTCATGGCCGGTTTGCCGTCGATCCGGTAGCCGGTGTCCTTGTCGGGTTGGTAGGCGGCGTTCTCGTAGTTGCGCCATTCCCAGACCAGCACCCCGGCCACGGCCGGCTCATCGCGCCAGACCTTGAAGAACGCCTCGAAGCACATCGCCTGCGTATCCGGGTCGGGCGTGGTGGAGGCGTAGTAGTTCCAGGGCTCCTTGGCACAGCCCAACTGGCTGGGATAGGCCAGTTCCGAGAACATCAGCGGCATACCCACCTTGCTCTGCCAGGCGAGAATCTCGTCCTTGACCTTGGTCCAGGAATCCACCAGCGCCTCGAGCGAGGGTTTCTTGTCGCCCACCAGGTCGTAGTAGCTGGTCATGCTGACGATGTCCAGGTCGCGCCAGAACTCGATTTTTTCGTAGTGGTCCCAGTTGGCCGAGTAGGTCAGGCGGCCGGAGAATTCTCCCCGCACCTGGCGGATCAGGTCTTTCCAGCGCTGGGTATCGTATTCCAGGCTGATCAGTTCGCTGCCGACCATGAACACGTCCACGCCGCAGCGCTGGGAAAGCTTGGCGTAAGTGAGAATAAAGGCGGTGTACTGTTCCCACCAGTGAGTGGGATCGCGCGGTTCGTTTTTCCCGCGCCACTCGCCGGTGCCGGGGTTTTCCAGCAGCACGATCGGCATGAAGACGACCTTCATGCCCTGCTCGTGAGCCCGGCGGATCAGCCCTTCCACCCGCTCCGTCGGGGGCACCTTCCGCTGATCCAGGAAGATGCTGCTGGAAGCGCAATTCTCCTGCAGGGCGGCCACCGAGAGCATGATGGTGTTGGCGCCGGTCTGGGCGATCTCGTCAACGTATTTCTCAAACGGGACGTCGGGGTCGCCGCTGAGCTGAACGGTAAAGCCGCGGAATTCCCCGGTCTTGGCCATTTTCATGGCCGTCCAAGACCCCACGCCGGGGCCGGCGGGGGTGCTGACAGCGCGGTTGATGACCAGGGGCAGCACCGCCGCCCCCAGCAGCAGCACCAGGGCGGTGGGGATGATCCAGCGCTGTCCAGCCGGGCGGGTCGAAACGTTGTCGTTGTCTGGCGTAGGCATGTTCATTTAGAAGCTCCAGGAGCCCAGTTGGTTTATATCCCAAATGGGGGGAGTATTGCCAGCAATTTGACGGCCGGGCCTGGCAGTCCTTCAACTTTGATTTTGAGACTACA
>PMYM01000200.1 GCA_003171235.1 Phycisphaerales bacterium
TACCAGCTCCCCGACGACCTGGAGAACCAGGTCAACCATGATCGCCTCATGGCCTGGGGGCTGGTGGGAGCGGTGGGGGCGTCGGATTTCCTGCAGCGATATTCCTACCGCCTGCTGGGGCCGGTGATGCTGCTGGCGGGCATGGCTTCGGCCGGCCTGCTGAAGCTGGAGTGGCTTTCGGGCGGCATTGACGCCCAGGCCCTGCAGCGCCGGTTGCCGCGCGGGCTGCTGGACTCGGCCCTGCTGGGGGCGGCCTTTGCCCTGTCATTCTGCCCGATACCGGCGTGGTTTTTCTTTGTCGGGCTGATTCCCCTGGCGACGGCGTACCACTGGCCCCTGCTCATGCCGGCGCTGTTTGGCATCGGCTCGGCCCTGCCGGTGCTGGCCGCGTCGGTGGTGCTGGCGGGACTCACCGGGCGAATCGGCGAGTTCTACAACCGCCTGGCGGGGGTGGAGAAATACGCCCGGCTGGCCACCGGGGTGGTCTTCATCCTGCTGGGGGTGTACTACTGCCTGATCTACCTGTTTGAGATCCGCTTGTTCTGAGATTTCGCAGGCAAGACACAGGCCAGACTTAGCCCTCAGTTAAAACGGATACGGCACCGGAGCTTGGTGATTATGCAGCCGCGGGAGCGGCGCCTTTCTTAGCCCCGGGTGTAGCGAAGCCCGCGAGGGCGAGCAAGCCCGGGGTCACTGGCATGCGGAGAAGAAGCCCCGGCAGGGGCGCCTTGGACTTGGGCAGATGCAAGGGTTTCCCTGCGCAGGAAGTCCAAGGCGCCCCTATGGGGCTTGTTCATCAAAGCGACCTTTGACCCAGGGCTTCCGCCCTGGGCTACGAAAGACGCCGCTACGCGGCTCAGAGGGGTGCGGAAGGCTGGTTCAACGTGAGTGCCAGGATCGCCCCGGGCTTTGCCAGAGGCGTGCCCGTCCGCGCTGTTTGCGGCGGCCATGAAAGATCGCCTTGGGGTATAATAGCCGCGAAAGGAGCATTGAACATGGCATTGCCCAAGCGGCCATACGGCAAGGACGGCGTGCAGCTATCGGTGATCGGTTTTGGTGGCATCGTGGTGATGGAGGAAGAGCCGGCGGCGGCTGCTCGGGCGGTGGGGCGGGCCGTCGAGCGCGGGGTGAACTACTTCGACGTGGCCCCGACCTACGGCGACGCCGAGGCCAAGCTCGGCCCGGCCCTGGAGCCGTATCGCAAGGGAGTGTTCCTTGCCTGCAAGACCGCCCAGCGATCGGCCGCGGGCGCGCGGGCCGAACTGGCCGCCTCGCTGGAGCGCCTGCGGACCGACCACCTGGACCTCTACCAGCTTCACTGCCTGCAGACGCCGCAGGACGTGGATGAAGTCTTCGCCCCCGGCGGGGCGATGGAAGTGCTCTGTGAGGCCCGCCGCAGCGGGCAGGTGCGGTACCTGGGCTTCTCAGCCCATAGCGAGCAGGCGGCCCTGGAGGCGATGAAGCGGTTTGATTTCGACTCGGTGCTCTTCCCGGTGAACTTCGCCTGCTGGCTCAAGAACAACTTTGGCCCGGCGGTGGTGGCGGAGGCGGCCCGGCGGGGCATCTCGCGCCTGGCGCTCAAGGCCCTGGCCATGCAGAAGTGGCCCTGGCCAAAGGACCACCCCAATCGCCGGCACTTCCACAAGTGCTGGTACCAGCCGGTCAGCCAGCGGCGGCAGGCCAACCTGGCGGTGCGATTCGCCCTCAGCCAGGACATCACCGCCGCCGTCTCCCCCAGCCACGAGGATCTGCTCCACCTGGCCCTGGACACGGCGGAGAATCTCCAGCCGATCACGCCGGCAGAAATCGCCGAACTGTCTTCCCTTGCCGCCAGCCTGGACCCGGTGATGTGACGCGGTGTGCCATCCTTACGCTTCTATCGCGGAAGGGCAGCAACCTTAGGAAATCCAGATGAAAAAGTTGCGCGAGGGCCATGCGGCGTGTCATATGAGGGGGGTGAGGAACTGCAAAGGGGCGAATTAGAGTCTTTCAGCCGGACAGATGGGTGGATGACGGGCGTTGGCGGATCAGTCCGAAATCGTGATGGATCTGCTGAACTCAGAGGGTAGCCGACTGTTGGGGCTGCTCAAGCGGCTGACCCTGCGCGAGGACATTGCCCAAGACCTCCTGCAGGAGTTGGTGATTCGGCTGCTGGAATCCAAGAAGTTCTTCGGTGCGACCAGCAAGATAGCCTTTGCCCGCCGGTGTGCCATGAACCTGGCGTTCAACTGGCGACGAAGGGCCCGGCCGAAGCTGCCAGGCCTTTCGCTGGAAGGCCAGGCTGATCCAAAGCCCTCGCCGCACCAGCAGGTGGCTGATGCCGATGAATTTCAGGAGATTCTGCGTGCCAGTGAAACGCTCAGCGAACTGCAGCGAGACATTTTCATCCTCCACTTTGTCGAGCAGGAATCGTATGAGAGCATCGCCAGCCAATACGGCAAGACCGCCCAGCAGGTGCGGGGCCTGGCGCACAAGGCAATCGAGGACATCCGTTTGCGGCTAAACAGGCACGAGGACAGTTCGCAGGAACAGACACATGTCCGGGTTTAATGCAGAAGAGATCGAGCAAACAACGGCCCGGCTGGGCCAGGTGCAGATGAGCCCGCGCGGCGCGGAGCAGGCCCTGGACCGCGCCCGGGTTATGATCCTGAGCCGCCGGGAAGAACTCCAGCGGCGGCACAAAATGGGGAGGCTGATCATGCGAATCGCGATTCCATCGGGCATTGCGGCTGCCATTATCCTGGCGACGGTTCTCTCGGTCGTCCTGGTCCCTGGCCACCAGGCAACGGCGGCGGAAGAACTCCAGCAGGTGGCCCAGGCCAATACGGCCTACAAGGGCTGGATACACATCCACGCCACCTTGCAAGCCGTCCCCGGGACGACGTTGCCGGCGCCCAAAGAGTCTCTGCCTTCCGACGTCTGGGACCACGTTAACACGGTGGACGGGACGCAGGCCCGCGTCAATGTCATAGGCAAGCAACGGACGATGGATATTTACCTGCCGTCGCGAAAGGAAGTGGCGACCTACGACAGCCAGACGGGGGAGGTTCGCTGGGCAACCATGGGGGCCGATACGGCTAAGGGCATGACTGAAACCGCGGCCATGTCGCCGGTGACTTTGGCCCAGACTCTCTTGCAGGTCAAGAAGGACACCGGGCGCGACCCGGAAGAGGTACTCCTCAAGCGCGAAAACGGCCTGGACCGCTACGACATTACCCTCTTCAAAAACGAGGAGGAGGCCAAGCGTGTATACCAGGAGCGCGGCGAGTCCCCGTGGTTCAACAAGGCAACGCTGTGGACGGACCCCCAATCTCGGTTGATCCAGAAAATGCGGTATGTCAACCATGGCATGGACATCTCCTCCGACTTTACCTACGGCAAGCCGGAAATAGGGGATATCTACGAGCTTGGTGCGCCCAAGAACGCCAAGGTGATCGACAATCGCCTGAGGACGGACCTGGCCGGCGTATTGGATCGGCTGGCCGCCAGGGCCGTTAAGGGGCTGGGCAACTGCGTGGCCGTCATCACCATGAGCGACGTCGAGGATTCAAGCACGCAGCCAATTAAGGGCGGGGGCTTTGTCCAACTTTACGAGAAGGAGCCGACCCGTTGGTTCGCCGCCCATTACCGCATCGGCGACGCCAACGGGCGCGTGGCGAAAGGTGCTTTTCTTCCGGTCGCGCCGGAGGGCTGGGCCCTGCCGGATGTCGGGCAGCTTGTCGGGCAACTCAAGGACATCGCTCCCAGCCAATTCTGGCTCATGGACGGCGACAAGGGATGGGCCGGTTGGGCCAGGCAACCATCAATATCCTATGACTCTCGAGTAGTCGCAGCCAAGGAGCATGACGTTATGTTGGCGCAGGAGGGGTTGGGTGGGGCAGTCTGGCCCAGCGGCGGCGGGTCAAGCATTGGGTCAACTGATTCCAAGGCGGAACTGATTACCGATCCGGCCCGGCCGGGGCTCGTCGGGATCACTAGTGAACGGACATGGAAGGAGCAAGGGCAATCCATACGCAGTGAGAGCGTGTCCTGGATTGATCCAACCAGAGACGACATGCCGGTAGAGAAAACCTGGAGGTACTGGGTGAACGGCAGTCTGTTTACCGAGACCAGTACCAAGTACCTGGAATACGCCCAGTTGCCGGACGGCCAGTGGTATCCCAAGCGATGGGTGGAAACACGACTCGACAACGTGCCGCGACGCTCGACGACGCAATTGACCAAATCGCTCACGCAGTACAACTTGCTCGTCGTGCCGAACATGACCCTCGACAAGGACTGGTTTGTCAATCTTGCCGAGAAGTTCGGAAAGGTGAAATGAGCGATCGGGCAACGCCAGCCCGGCCACGACGACAAATGAATCCTGCCGCAGTTATTAAACCCCCATGTCGGTATTACCGATTGTCCTTCTGGGACTTCAGGGCTGGGTCCGTCCCTCCGGAGGGATGTAGAACGGCCTAGCGTTGTTCTGAAGTCCTTTTCTTTTGCGCCGCGGAACGTTACCGCCAGTAGTAGTTCCAACTGTAACCCAGGTCGATGGACTTGCCCGATTCGAGGCTGACGTTCCAGGTGATCTTGGCCATGCCGTTGAAGTGGTACCACCAGTTCGGCCAGCCGTACCACCGCCACCAGAACGGCTGCTCGAAGCCCTCCTGGTCCAGCACGTTGAGCATCTCGACCTTGCCGTCGTTGTCGGCCTTATCCTTATCGACGTTGCCCAACACGCTGCGCGTGACCTCGACCTTGACGGGCTCCTTGCGGTAGTTGGTCAGGCTGATCGTGCCGGCCAGCTCCACCTTGCCGTACTGGTCGCCTTGCCAGTTGACGGCGTTGGGGGTGCGGGCGGTTTCCTTGTCGGTGCGCTTGGCCTTGATGTCCACGGCGGCGGTGATCTCCAGGTCCACCTTGCCGCCCACGGAGGTGTAGGTCATCAGGCCCTGGGCCATGGGCTTGTTGTCGCGGAAGATCAGCACCGGGGCGGTGGTCAGAGGGTCCTTGGAGTTGTTGGTCAGGCGCAGCTTGTGCATGACCTTGGGGGCCGACAGCAGGCGGGCGATCTGGAGTTGCTGCTCGGTGTTGATATTGGCGCGGATATCCTGCGGCGGCGAGAAGGGCAGGTCCAGGGTGTAAACGTCTTCGTACGGCAGCGTGTAGTCGGCCACCGGCAGCACCAGCCGCTGGCCCTTCTTGAGCGTGACGTGCTTGACGGGGAAGACGAAGAGGTCCTCGTTCTGCACCCCGCCGGCCACCTCCGGCCCGAGGTCCGTGATGGCAGGTGCAGCGGGCCTTACGGGATAGCCCCCGCCCCCGGACCCGGCCACCTGTGACATCATGGAGTTGCTGAGCATCTGGCCGCCCATGTAGCCGTCCTGCCCGTTCCGGGCTACCTGCGCCAGCACCTGCTGCAGGGCGATGGGGTCGGTCATGTCCTGGAAGGCAAAGGTCGGCACGCCGATGACCAGGTTGCAGGTCACGTCCTCCAGGTCCACCATCTCGTTGACGAGGGTGGCCTGGAACTTGACCGTGGCGCTGCCCTTGCCGTCGATGTTGAGTTTGTACTGGGGTATCCACCTCAGGCCGCGCTGCAGGTAGAGCAGGCCCACGTCGGCCGTTGCCTGCGGGGCCTTGCCGGACCAGTCCAGCTTCAGCGTCAGCAGGTTGCGGAATTCTTCCGAGGCCAGCTTGGGCTGGGCGATGTCGCCGCGGAAGGTGACGTCCTGGATATGGGCGAAGTCCACGACCTTGAGCCCCTCGGCGGTCTTGAGCACCACCACGTTGCCCTTGGCGGGCAGGCGCGGGCCGGCGCCGGGCGGGCTGGCGGCTTCAAGCTCCACGCCGCTCTGGACGGGCACCGCGACGATGGTGGCGGGATAGGCCAGCGGCTTGTCCTCGCGCCCGGCGGGGGCTTCGGTGATCACCACGGCGGCCCCGACGTTGGCCTCGATCAGGTCGCGGATGTTCAGCGCGGTGCGGGCGATCAGCACCTTGCGCTGCCCGGCCAGCACGGCCTGGAGCGAAGCCTGCTTGTCCGCGGCGAAGGGCCAGAAGGTGCCCAGCACCGGCGTGGGCAGGTAGTCCAGGACGACGTTGCCGGCGCCGTCGGTGGGCATGACGCCCTGGTGGAGCATGAAGGCGTGCCCGTCCTTGAAGATGGTGGCCTCGCGCACGGGCATGCGCGCCAGGGCTTCCTGCGGGGTGGCGTTCTGGGGGGCGGGGCGAACACCCGCCGGGGCCGAAGCGGTGGCGGCGGTCTGAGCCAGAACTGACTGAGCGGCCAGTAACAGCCCAACAGCGATCAATCCGGTGCGCATGAGATATCTCCTTGGGTCTCTACATTCTTAGATGACTTTGCCGGCGGAAAGTTCCAAGAATTTACGATTTTCGATTTACGATTTTCGATTTGTCGAAGCCAAGGCAATGCCTCTGGCTTTTGCTGTTAAATCGTAAATCGAACATCGCAAATCGAAAATCTTCATCATTTCCATTCAAAGCCCACCGCGTCCAGGAAGGCCTTGGCGATGAGCATGTGCCCGGCCTGGTTGGGGTGAACGCGGTCCCAGGCCAGCGCCCCGGCGTAGGTGGTCTTGAGGGCCTGGTCGAATGCCGCCTGCACGTCCACCAGGATGGCCCCGTGCCGCCGGGCCACTTTCTTCATCGCCGCGCCGTAACGGTCCATCATGGCGCGCATCGGCTCCTGGCGGTTGGGTTCGATGTAGTAGGGGGTCATCATCACCAGGCCGGCCAGCTTCGGCAGGGTGCGGCTGACCAGGTCTTCCAGCGTGGCTGCGTACTCGCCGATGGGCACGTGCAGTTCTTTCTGCAAGGGCGAGTCGAACTGCCGCCACACGTCGTTGATGCCGATCATGATCGACAGCCAGTCGGGCTTCTGGTCCAGCACGTCGCTTTGCCAGCGGGCCGGCAGGTCGCGCGAGCGGTCGCCGCCGTTGCCGACGTTGACCACGCGGATGGCCTGCTGGGGACACACCGCCCCCAGCAGGGCGTTGACCAGGTTGACGTAGCCCCGGCCCAGCGGGTCGAAAAGGCCCTCGACCGCGGGACGCGCCCGTCCGGCGTCGGTGATGGAGTCGCCGATGAAAACCAACTTGGAACCCTTGGCAATCTTCATGATTCCCTTTCTAGAACAACCTCATGCTATAGGCAGATTTTCCGTTTACCATTTTCGATTCACGATTTTCGATTGTCGATTTATCGAAGCCAAGGCAATGCCTCTGGCTCTTGCTGTTAAATCGTAAATCGAACATCGTAAATCGAAAATCATTCATCCAATCGCCGGGGCGATGACGCGGGCGATGTCCTGGGCAGTCGGGCGGATGATGCCCTTCTCGGTGATGATGCCGGTGATCAGTTCGGCCGGCGTGACGTCGAAGGCCGGATTCCGCGCCGAAACGCCCGCCGGGGCGATTCTCACTTTCACCAGCCTGCCCTGCTCGTCCAGCCCTACCACGGAGGTCACCTCTTCGCCGCTGCGCTCTTCGATGGGGATGCCCTGGCCGTCGGGGCAGTTCAAATCAAAGGTGCTGGAGGGGGCGGCGATGTAGAAGGGTATGCCGCTGGCCCGGGCGCAAAGGGCTTTCTCATAGGTGCCGATCTTGTTGGCCGTGTCGCCGTTGGCGGC
>PMYM01000162.1 GCA_003171235.1 Phycisphaerales bacterium
TCCCGGTATTGCCCAAGGCGCGTTTGCCCCAGTTGCGATTGCCATCTTTCTACCCCGATGCGACACGGCCGCGGCCATATATTATCTACTCATATAACAACTTTTCCGCAAAAGTCAAGAGAAATCCGCCGCCGGAAGTGAATTAATTCCTCGCCTCCAGCGAATAGCCAGCGCGTCGGCGCCTCCGGGCCCCGACGGGGCCTGGGGACGGTAGCCGGGGGCCAAGCCAGCACGGCCCAGCCGGGCGCAGCGCAGAGCCCCGAATGCGGGTCCGCGACCCACAGAGCGAGCGGCTGGGCCTGNNCCTGCGCGCGGAATTGATCTTGCTCGCGATTGCGTGATGAGCTTGGCCAAAGAAGTAGGGCGTGCAAGTGTGTTGCATGCGCAATTCGGTGGCAGGAACGCGCCAGAGAATCACACTATCGGCAGGGCAGGTTAAATCCCTCGGCCGATCATGCCACTGCCTCTGTTCATTCCGAGCCTCATACCGGGGGTTCCGCGGCCGGCGCTGCGCTTCGGCCGCTTCACCCCCGGCTACCATCTTTCGGCCCTGCGGGCCTCGCGCAGGCGTGAGGGATGGCTTGGCCGATGCTCCTCCGGCGGGTGGCCACGCTGCTTGCCCTCCCGCGTGGCCATGTCTTGACCCATAGTCAGAATCGAACACTCCGGCCGATCCGGCACGCGACTGGCCGGGCTACCGAATCCGGCGCTTTCCCTTGGCGACTGGCGGAATAAGCGGGGCCGTGAGCTTTTCGTAAAGGGCGAAGAGGAACTCGACTCGTTGACGCTCATTATTGAAGGGTTGCGGGCGGTAACATCGATCAACCGCGCGGTCCAGGGTCGCGTGGGCCTTTACGAGCTTGGACGGCATGGCAATCTGATCGTACAGGTCGGCCAAGGTTGCATCGCCGTTGGGCGGAAGAGATTCCGCTCGCGCGTCCAGTACGCCCTGCGCCGCCTTCTCCACGGCCGCTCGTTGTCTGGCGCGGGGTGAATCCGGCCAGGGGTAGTTGTTGTAAACTAGATTGATTGAATAGCGGTAATCCGATTTCAATCGCCCGCACACCTGGTGCAACCACGCCATGTGCATCGACGAAGATAGCACGCCAAAGTGATAGAGCCGGGCGTTGGGAATAGCCGAGCAACTATCGTGAATGATGACGCTCGGTCTGAAGTACCCGAAGGGGACGTACTTTCGCGTCTCGGAAGTATGCCGGGGGATAACGATGTACCGACTCTTTGGCTGCCGGATTTCCGCGAAGACTGCCGGCTCATTTGCCTTATTCCGCGTTGGCTCTTTCTTGCTGGCGAGCCGGAACTGCCGAACAGCCTCTACGCGCCGCTTGATGCCGGGAATGTTGCGAACGTCGCCCGGTGGCGCATCGACCAGCCAGAGGCACCATCGCGGTACGGCGTAGAGATATTCCTCGGCACATAACAGCGGGCGCAAGTATTTCTTTGCGCCGGGATTCTCGGACAAGAATTCTTCTCTGTCTTTCTCTTCCAGGATGAGAAAACCCCCGTCCGTCGGCTTGTTGCCGTATTCGCAGGCGGGAACGTCGCAGATCGGCTTGGCGCGCGAAGTTACGGCAATATCAGGCCCTTCGATCAGGTATGGGCTGATGTTCCTCGCCGGGGCCACGGTGACGTCCCCGTCGTGATACTCATAAATGCGTTTGTTGGCGATGTCAAAGTTGGCAAACCCGATAATGACGACATGAACGTGCGCTTTGCCTCGCGCTTCGCTCTCCCATGCAAAGGTGCGGTGGGCAAAATGTATCTTAAGGGCAAAACGTTGAAAGATCTGGTTCCATAACGAGCCGACTTGCTCGCCTTGACTGATGGAATTGGTCGAAACGAAACCGACAACAATGCCCGTTCCCTGGATATATTCCGCTGCTTTTCGATACCACCCCGTGACATAGTCGAGGACCCCAGAGCCATTATTTGCCCCCCAGACGAGTTCCATGTCCTGGCCTTGCTCTGCGGTCATCAGATGCTTGCCCACAAACGGCGGATTGCCAAGGATATAGCTGCACTTGCCTGGCGGAAGAATTCGTTTCCAGTCCAGGCGGAGGGCGTTGCCACAGACGATGGTGGGGCTTTTCCACAGCGGGAGGCGAACGTAGTATTGCCCGAAGGCCTCGGACAGCCGAAGGTTCATCTGGTGGTCCATCAGCCACATGGCGACCTCGGCGATGCGGGCGGGCCATTCGCTGATCTCGATGCCGTAAAAGGCGTCCACATCCACCAGCGAAAGCCGCTTGAGTTCCAGCACCGGGTCGATCTTGAGGGCCTGGAGAACTTCAATCTCCAGCAGGCGCAACTCGCGATAGGTGATGACGAGGAAGTTGCCGCAGCCGCAGGCCGGGTCCAGGAAGCGGAGTTTGCTTATCTTCTCGTGGAATCGCCGCAGTTGGGCCTTGTTGGCGCCAACGCGCGTGAACTCCTGGCGAAGGTCGTCCAGAAAAAGGGCGCGGATGACCTTGAGGATGTCGCGTTCGTTGGTGTAGTGCCCGCCGATCTGGCGGCGGTCGCTGGGCTTCATCACGTCCTGGAAAAGGGAACCGAAGATGGCAGGCGAAATGCACGACCAATCGAAGCGCGTGCATGCCAGCAGCGCGTTCCGCATGTCGCGGTTGAAGTTGGCGAACGGCAAACGCTCTTCAAACAGCCCGCCGTTGACGAAGGGCAGCTCGGCCAAGTCCTCGTCGAGGTTCTTCTGGCGTTTATCCGCGGGCGTGTTGAGCACTTCAAAGAGTTGCGCCAGGTGCGGGCCGAGGTCGGCGCCATCCGCTTTGGTGTGATTTTCGATGTACAGGCGAAAGGTTTCCTGCTCAAAGATGCCTGTCCGCTCGGCAAAGAGGCAAAAGAGGATGCGGACGAGGAAACGTTCAAGATCATGGCCGCTGTACCCGCCCAGTCTGAGCGTGTCATGCAGGTCGGCCAATATCGCGACCGCCTTGATGTTGATCGGATCGGGATCCTCGAATTTGTGCTGCTTGTAACCCGGAATGAAGGCGAAATCGTGAATGTGCCGGTGAAAGTCGTCCAGCGGGAATTCGACGGTCTTGACCCCGCCCAGAAGAGGGAGGGGTTTCTGGTCTTCCGGCTCAAGGTCATGCAGGGCGATGCGGGCGAAGTCCGAGACGATGACATAGCGCGGCACTTCGTCCTGCCGCCCGGTTGCCAGGAGATCCTGAATGTAGCGGAACGCCTGCGACTGGGCTTTGCCCAGGTCATTGCCCAGGCTCTTGTGTTCGACCAGCAGTATGCCAGGCCAGAAAAGGTCGATGTGGGCGTAGTCGCCGGTTATCTTCTTAACGGGCTCTTCAAAGGTGGCCACCGTACGCCGGCGGATGCCGAAAACCTCGAAGAACGCGTTCCAAAAAGTTTGCTTCTCGGCCGACTCGCTTCTGGCTCCGATCCAATCGTGTGCGAAACGGATGGCGTTATGTCGTATTTCATTCCAGGAAAGGGGCATGTATCGCCTTTTAACAAGAAAGCTCGCCCATGTAAATAGTATCGTAGGGCTGGCCGAGCAGTAGGGCGTGCAACTTTTGTTGCACACGCAATTCGGCGGCAACCCCGCCGGAGAATCACACCGTCGGCAGGCCAGAATCAGACCTCTTGGCCGATCACGGCACTGCCTGTGGTTATGCAGCGGACCCGTACCGGGGGTTGCGCGTCCCTCGACTTCGCTCGGGACGCTACACCCCCGGCTAAATTCTTCCGGCCCTGCGGGCCTCGCAAAGGCGTAATCGAGTCCTGTAGGGTGGGAGAAGCCGCCCGCAGGGCGGCCTCCCACCATATCCAGAAGCCTCGCGGTGGGACATCGGCCTTCGGCCGATTCGTCCCACCCTACGCGCTACCGGCTACTGCTGTTACCGGGCACGATCTTGCCCAGCACCACCGGCAGGCGAGCGCCGGTGGCGGAGGGGACGTTGCCCGGCAGGCTGCGGATGGTGTAGGCCGCCAGGATGGCAAAGGAGATGGCCTCCTTGGCGTCGGGGTCGATGCCGAGGGTGGCCATGTCCAGCAATTCCGTCCCGGGTAGTTGGCCGCGCAGCATCTCCACCAGCAGGGGGTTTCGCGCCCCGCCGCCGCAGAGGATCGCCTGGTCAACCCTGCCCAGGAAGCGGCGATACGCCCCGGCGATGCTGGCGGCGGTGAATGCGGTGGCCGTTGCCAGCAGGTCATGGCCGCTCAGGCCCGCGCGGCGTCTGGCGGCCCAGAGGCGGTCGGCGAAATCCACCCCGAACTCCTCCCGCCCGGTGGTCTTGGGCGGGCGGCGGCCAAGGTATGGATGGCGCATCAATTGGCCAAGTAATTGGGGGTTGACCTTGCCCGCGCGGGCCAAGCGCCCGTCGCGGTCGTAGCCCAGCCGGCCGGCGGTTGCGTGCCAGGCCAGGCGGTCGATGATCATGTTGCCCGGCCCGGTGTCGAATGCCCGCACATCCGACAGCCCGCAACCGGCCCTCAGATACGTGACGTTGGCGATGCCGCCGATGTTCTGCACCGCCCGATTGATTCGGTCGCTGCCCAGCAGCACCCAGTCGGCCAGCGGAACCAAGGGGGCCCCCTGCCCGCCGGCGGCAAGGTCGCGCGGGCGGAAGTCGGCCACCACCGTGCAGCCGGTGCGCTGGGCGATGACGCAGGGCTCGCCGATCTGCAGGGTCGAGCCGGTTTTGCCCGCGCCGCCGCGCCGGCCTGGGGGCAGGTGGTGGATCGTCTGGCCATGGGAGCCGACCAGGTCGATGCGGCCAATGCCGATCCGGCTGGTGCGGCAGAGCGACAGCAGGGCGCCGGCGAAGGCCTCGCCCAGCAGGGCGTTCATGCGGCAGACGCGGTCAACCGTGCCGGTGGCGGGGGAGAAGAGTTCAAACACTTCGCGCCGCAGCCGGGGCGGGTAGGGGAAGCCGCCCGTGGCCAGCGTGGTCACGGCGGGGCGAACCTGACTTGCGGGCCCGCGTCCCTGCCCGCGCTCCCGGCTTCGCGGCCAGTCGATCCGCACGATGGCCACATCTACGCCATCGGCGCTGGTGCCGGACATCAGCCCGGCCACCACGAGACTTCTCTTAGCGGCCAATTCGCCCAGCGAATCAGACACGTTTACTCCCGCAATTCTGCCAAGGCATTGTCAGGATGATTTGATCTGCAGGTCAATCTCAAAGACGGCGGATGTGATGAATTGTCAATTGACAATTGGCAATTGGCAATGTTACAGCCAGCCCTTGCGGACGGACTTTAGGACCTTGGTGAGGCTATCCTGGTGTTTCCATTTCAGGAAGCGCCACCAGGAGTGCATGTCCGCCGGCGGGGGGATGGATTGCATAATCTCCTCGTCCTTGCGTCCGGCCTGAACCTCGCGCCGCACCTGCTCGATCAGCCAGTCGAGGTAATCCACCCAGCGGCGCAGTTCGTTGACGGTGCACAGCGGCCCGTGCCCGGGGATGACCACCTTGGGGTCCAGCTCGATCATGCGGCGGTAGCTGTCGCGCAGGGTCTGGGCGGTATCGGCCCGCAGGTTGACCGTCAGCGGGATCACTCCCCAGCCGAAGATGTCGCCGGTGAACAGCGCCCCCTCCAGCGGCGCCCACACGATGCAGTCTTCGGGGGTGTGGCAGCCGGGCAGGGGCAGCATCTGCACCCGCCGGCGCGAGCCCTCAAACCACCGGCCCTGGGCGGGCAGCGGGGCCGTCTGGGCGTTGACGATCTCCGACCCGTAGGCCTCCTGGAAGGCCGCGTTCAGCGCCACGTGGTCGTAATGCGTGTGGGTGTTGAGGACGTAGCGGACGGTCTTGGAACCGATGCTCTGCTTGATGGCGGCGAAGACCTCCTGGCGCGTCTGCGGCTGCTCCAGGGCGTCCACCACCAGGGCGTACTCGCCCAGGTCGATCCAGGCCATGTTGTCGATCTCCTGGCGGACGCAGAAGCCCTCGCCTACCTGGATGATCTTGGGCGTATCGGCGGATTCGGTAGTCATGCCTGTTTTCCTTTAAGAGTAGTCAGTAGCCGGTAGCCAGAAGCCAGGATTCAGTGTGTTCTTCTTTCCTGGCTACTAGCTCCTGACCACTGGCTACTACTTCTCGTTCTTCCGCACCTTCAGTGCCAGGAAGATTGGGATTTCGGCGCGGGCGCGGTTTTCGCCGCGGCTATGGGCGCCGGGCTGGCTGGTGTGGTGGGAGTAGAGTTCCTCGGCGGCGACGACGGCCAGGCCGGCCCGCCCCAGGGCGCTGAGCATCTGGTCCAGCGGGCGATGGTGGAAGACCGTCTGCTGGCCACCCAGCGACCCCGGGTGGGTGTAGATGGGTATCTCCAGGGGCGAGCCGTAGCGGTCCAGGCGGCGGAACTGGCTCTTCTTGTCGCTGTCCCAGCCCCAACTGCTCTGGCGCGGCACGCGAAAGCAGGGGTGCATGATGACGATGACCGCCCGCCCGCCGCTCTTGAGTGCCCCGGCCAGTCCGGCCAGGGCGGCGTCCAGGTCGTCCAGGTCCTGCAGGGCCATGAGGCAGGCGGCGGCGTCGAAGGAGCCGTCGGCCAGGCTTCCCAGGTCGCGGGCGTCGGCCACCACGTAGGAGATGTTGTCGCCCCCGCCGTATTTGCGGGCGGCCTGGATGAGCTGGCTGCTGGCGTCCACGCCCATCACGGCCGATGCGTGCGGCGCCGCCAAACGGCAAAAAACCCCCTGCCCGCAGCACAGGTCCAGCAGCTTTTCCCGCCCCGACAATTCCAGCATTCGCAAGGCCGCCGGCAGGATGACGTGGCGGTGGTAGTCGCTGCCTTCCTCGCCCACCAGGCGGTCGTACCAGGAGGCGACGTGGTCCCAGTCGGTGCGGGCGGGGGCGGCCTTGTGCGCGTGCGCGGACCCGCTGGGCCGGGTGGGACGCTGGCTGCCCCAGGGCCGCCGGCCGAACCGCCGCCGTTCCTTGCCGTGAGAATCCTCTTTCATGACAAAGGATAATACAGACTTCAGGCTTCAGACTACAGGCCTCAGGCTACAGGCTGGAGGCAACAGGCAACAGGCAACAGGCAACAGGCAACAGGCAACAGGGAACAGGCAACAGGCAACAGGCAACAGGGAAAAGGCGATCCCGTTCTACCTATGGCCTGTAGCCTGTGGTCTGTAGCCTTTCTTCCGGTCTTTTTCCTGTAGTCTATAGCCTGCAGCCTGTAGCCTTTCTTCGGCATGAGCATCAAGCAAGACCCCCAGGATTTCTTCGTGGAAGAGGTGCTGAGCGAGCCGGCCCGGCAGGCCATCGGCGACGTGCCTGGCCCGCTTGTGGTCTACCGGCTGACCAAGCGCGGGCTGTCCACGCCGCAGGCCCTGGAACTGGTCTGCCGGGCGCTGCGATTGCCCCCCTCGGCCGTCGGCTTTGCCGGCCTGAAGGACAAGCACGCCACCACCATCCAGCACATCTGGGCGGACATGCGCCAGGGGGCAGCCACCGGCGGGCGGGCGCACCTGGGGCCAAAGGAACTGGCTGGGCGCAACTGGCGCATCGAGCGGCTGGGGTGGACCGACCGGCCGTTCGCCGGCCAGGCCATTGCCGCCAACCGCTTCAAGATCGAGGTCTTCGACCTGTCCCGCCGCGACTGCCGGGACATGGACGGCGCAGCCGATTTGCTGGCAATACATGCCGCCAGCCAGGCTCCGGCGAGCGGCCAGGCGCCTTCCCGGCTGCGGGTCGTGAATTACTTCGGCAGCCAGCGATTCGGCTCAGCCAGGGCGGGCGGGGGCTTTCCCGCCCGGCGCCTGGTGGATGGCGACTACGAGGGTGCCCTGCGGCTGATCCTGACGGGCATCGCCCGCGCCGACGCCCCCCAGGACAAGGCCCACAAGCGGCTGGTGGGGGGCCAGTGGGGCCAATGGGGCAAGGTGCTGGGCAGGCTGGGCGGCTGGCCGTATCGCCCGGCGATCGCGGTGCTGGCCGGCGGGGGCGATTTCACCGGGGCCTTCGCCGCCCTGCCGTACTTCACCCAGCAGATGAACGTGGAGGCCTACCAGTCATACCTGTGGAACCTGACGGCGGCGGAACTGTTGGCGCGGACCTGCCCGCCGGATCGCCTGTGGGAGCGCCCCGACCCGCTGGGGCTCATGACCCTGCGGTTTGTCTGCGCCGATTCGGCCCCGGCGGAATTGACCAGCCTGGACCTGCCGCTCTTGGCCCCGTCAACGGAAATGCAAGAGCCCTGGGCCGGTGCGGCCCAGGAGGTGCTTGGCCGCGAGGGGTTGACCGTGGCCAAGCTCCGCCTGCCTGGGCTTCGCCGGCCGTTCTTTGGCCCCTCGCCCCGCCGCCTGCTGGTGGAAGCGTGTGATTTTCACATGACTGCCCCGCACCCCGACGGCCGCGCGGGCCGTTTCCGCCGCACGGTGAGTTTCCTTCTGCCCCGCGGCGCCTACGCCACCGTGCTGCTCAACGCCGTGGGGCAATAGGTTTGGAACAGGCAACAGGGAACAGGCAACAGGCAACAGAAGAAACCGGCGGAGCCGGGTGCCGGGTGCCATGCTTCCCCCGTCTTGCTGTTGGGGGAAGCATGTCCTTTCGTTTCCTCTTCTTTTCGGTTACTTCAACTACGCTATGCCCGCGGGGCGGGTGGCAAGATCTGCCTTTCCGCAACAAAGCCGCACAAATCATCGCCCTCATCAGACGGACAGGCAACGGAAATCGTCTCGGACATGCTTCCCTAAACGACGGGGGAAGCATGGCACCCGGCAACGGGGAACAGAAGGAACGCCCGAGCAGGGTGCCATGGCCGCTGTGTGCCGCCATGTCTTTTCCAGACCCGAAGGGTCGTCAGATGGTAGCCGGCGGCGCA
>PMYM01000269.1 GCA_003171235.1 Phycisphaerales bacterium
ATTCTGACGTGTCGCGGGCGTCTCGCCCGCGTCCGAGGCCGAACCACGCGGGCGAGACGCCCGCGACACGTCAGAATCCCCAAAACGCTCATGCGCCCCTCCGCGCCGGCACTTGCGAGGAGCCCGGCGGCGGCGTAAACTTACCCCTTCATGCCCGTCGGCCTGATGCCGGGCGGGCGATTTGAAAGGATACGTCATGACCCAATTGCCTACTCCTCCGGCGCCCGAGCAGCCCGCGCCCGCTCCCCAGCCGCCGGCGGCGCCCACCTCCAAGCCGATCATCGCCTACGACGACTTCGCCAAGCTCGACATCCGCACGGCCAAGGTCCTGGAGGTGCGCGACCACCCCAACGCCGACAAGCTGCTGGTGGTGGACATCGACCTGGGCGGCCAGAAGCGCACGGTCATCGCCGGCCTGAAGCCTTACCTGCCGGCCCAATCGCTGGTGGGCAAGACCGTCATCGTGCTGGCCAACCTGGAGCCGCGGAAGATGCGCGGCCTGGAGTCCAACGGCATGCTGCTGGCGGCGTCGTTTGGCGAAGGGCCCCAGCGCCAGGTGGTGGTGCTGACTACCGACTCGGAAACGCCGCCGGGTTCGCTTGTCTCTTAAGATCATGCGTGAAAGCAGTCTGACTTCAGTGGCTCGGGCAAGATGCTCGTGCCGCTGGCCTTATCAGATATCCCAGCATCAACCCGCCGTGGCCGGGCCGAACACCTCGTCCATGGTGGCGGCGACGTTCTCCGACCGCATCAGCGTTTCCCCAACCAGCACGGTCTGCACGCCGGCGGCCCTGAGCCTCTGGACGTCCGCGCGGGTGCGAATGCCCGACTCGCTGACCAGGGTTCTGGGGTCGGAGGCCAACTCGGCCAGGCGAAGGGTGTTGGCGATGTCCACCTGAAAGGTGGCCAGGTCGCGGTTGTTTATGCCCAGCAGACTGTACGACTCGTGGGGAAACCCCACCAGCGAGCGCATCTGCAACATCTGCTCCATGCCGTGAATTTCGATCAGGCAGGTGAGTTTGAGCGAGGCGGCCAAAATCAGCAGGTCCATCAGTTCGGCGGGCTTGAGGCATTGGACGATGAGCAGGATGGCGTCGGCGCCGGCGGCGCGGGCCTGGTAAACCTGGTAGGGGTCGATGATGAAGTCCTTGCGCAGCACGGGCAGCGAGACGGCCTGGCGCACCTGGCGCAGGTCGTCCAGGCTGCCGCCGAAGTAGGTGCGGTCGGTCAGCACGCTGATGGCCGAGGCCCCGGCCTGTTCGTAGGCGCGGGCCTGTGCCGCCGGGTCGAAGTCCCGCTTGATGACCCCGGCCGACGGGCTGGCGCGCTTAACCTCGGCTATGACGTTAACCAGCCGGCGCGGCGGCCGAGTGCAGGCGGTAAAAAAGTTCCGCGCCGCCGGGGCCGAGGCTATCTCCGCCTGCACCGCCGCCAGCGGCTGGCTGGCCATCTGCTCGGCCAACTCTTTACGCTTGGTTTCGAGTATCCGATCCAATATATTCTGTGCCATCTGTCCGTGTCCGCGGGGCGAAGTTGCGCCTGTGCGGCCGATCGTGCCTTCCGTCCGGGCAATGCCATTGTACGGGAAAGCCGACTGCACCGCAGCGGCAGCGTGAGGAATGTCACAGTTTCCTTATTTGTTG
This sequence comes from Phycisphaerales bacterium, assembly GCA_003171235.1. Lineage (GTDB taxonomy): Bacteria > Planctomycetota > Phycisphaerae > SM23-33 > SM23-33 > FEN-1344. The sequence continues at coordinate 1,644 of PMYM01000269.1, forward strand.
GCCCAAAGCAACCCGGCCGCCAGTTATCCCAGCCAGCAGTTGGGAGGATTCCTGGAAACCATCCTGGCGGCGGGGGTGGTGGTGCTGGGCGTTTGGCTGTTTGTCTGCCTGCTGCGTCCGGGCAGGCTGCTGCTGCGGGGAGCTCGCGGCCTGGCCGGAGGCAACGGCAAGGCCTCGACCGAGGGGCTGCTGGAGGTCCGCCCGGTCCGGGCCAACCGCCTGAACATTGTTTACCTAGCCGCGCCCTTCGCGGTGTACGTGCTGTCGCAAAAACTGCTTGGAACAGGCATTGCCCTGGCGGCTGGATTGACGGGAAAGGGGCAGTCTCTGCCGCCGGAGTTGGCCCTGCCGGCCATAATCCTAAGCCAGGTGGTCTTGCTGGGCGTCAGCCTGATGGTGGCGAGGGAGACGTTTCGATTCGGATTGGCGTGGGGGTTGGGGCTGTCGGGCAGGCACTGGATTTTCGATTCCCTGCGGGCCGTCGTGGGCTACCTGGCGGCCATGCCCCTGATCATCCTGGCGCTGGATCTCACTGTCCGGCTGATGCCTTGGGAGTGGCAACACCAGCACGAACTGCTGAAGCTGCTGCCGGCGGCCTCGCCACTGGCCAAGACAATGGTTGTGATCAGCGCCGCGGTGCTGGCGCCGCTGTGCGAGGAGGTGTATTTCCGCGGGTTGATGCAGTCGTTGCTGCGGCAGTACCTGCCGGCCTGGCCGGCGGTGGTCGTTGCGTCGCTGGTCTTCGCTCTGACGCATAGCCCCCAGTGGCAGGACATGCCGGCCCTGTTTGTGCTGGCCTTGGCGCTGGGATACAACTACGAGCGGTGCGGCAGGCTGCTGGCCCCCGTGCTCATGCACGCGATCTTCAACCTGGTGATGATCATCAAGGCGCTGAACCCGTAGATTTCCGCCCAGTCCTCATCATGATGATGCATGCCGCGCAGACACGGCGGCAGAGGGCGGCCGCCATGCCACCTCCCCAGTAAGGCATGATGCCTTGGGGTGGGCGTAACCCTGCCGGGGGATGGGGGAATCCTTTCCCGCACTTTGGTGACAACAAAAACCCGCCAAAGCGGGGCAAAATGCAAGCACGGGATCAGGGTCGTCGGCCC
>PMYM01000079.1 GCA_003171235.1 Phycisphaerales bacterium
CCAACTGGATCATCCCCGAAAAGCTCGTCAGCGGATGGCTCCGGGAGGACAATCCTGAGCCTCTGCCACCCCGGCTAAGACCGGGGCCTGTTAAGAGAAGAAAAGCCTGCTTGCGCAGGCTCAAACAAGCAAGCAATGAGCTACCCGTAATGCAAAGCACTCCAGAGTCGCGTGCCGCCAACCGAGTGTCGCTTCTCAAACCGCTCTAAACCGCCATGATCGCTGCCCTGAGGGAGGCCCCAAACCCGTAGTAAAGTCCACTCGTTTTCCAGTCGAAGAACATGCTGGGTTAGGGTCGAGACGAGGTTGCGGTGAACGCGCCACGCGAGACCCACGCGCTCAGATTCGTCAGGCACATTCTCGCACCGGCAAGACGCCATTTCGCCGGTTGTGCTTCATTCGCATCTAATAAGCCGCGCCGGCGCTGCCGGCATGCACTTGCGGGAGGGCGATTATCGCGTAGCCGGCAGGGCCTCGACGTCGCCTCCGATCCCATGCGCGGGCCGGTCATCCGGCGCGCAGGGGATACGGGTCCGGCCGCCGCCGCACTGGGGTGGTGTCAGTCGCATCCTGAGGCGCTGCTCCTGCCCGGAAGGAACCTGGTCCCGGAATCCCTCTGTGCCTAGGAGAACCCACAAGTGCACACCGGAAAAGCCATCCACCGCGAGCAGGCTGGCCCATGCCCGAAGCGGCTCCGTGCTGCGGGTGAAGATGTGTCGGATGAGGGCATGGCAAACGAACTACGCCAGAACGGTCTTGGGCTACGGCGGCTGCCGAAGTCGTTTCAATATGTCATGATCGCTATGCTGTGCTTTCTGGGTATCGCCCTATCGGTCGGAGTCTTCGGCTTTACCCGCGATGGCGAGCGTCGGAGACAATCTGACCGATTCGGCGAAACCGCTCGGGACCGAGTGGCTGCGATACGAGAACAGCTCGACGCGCACGTTCTGATCTTGGAATCAGTCCGTGCCCTCTGGGCGTGTGACCCCGGCGAGGAGGTCTCACGTGGGGAGTTCCTCAGATTCTGTGCTCCCCTGCTTGCCCGCCACCAAGACATCCAGGCCCTGGAGTGGATACCGCGAGTGCCGAGCGGCAAGCGTCGAGAATATGAGGCTATGGCAAGGGCGGACGGGCTGGAGGCATTCCAGATCACCCAAAGAACTTCCCAGGGGTCTTTGATTCCCGCCGCCCCAAGAGAAGAGTACTTCCCCGTTTACTTCGTGGAGCCACGCAAGGGGAACGAGAAGGCCGTTGGCTTTGACCTGGTCTCCGAACCGATGCGGTTGGAGGCCCTGAGCCGCTCGCGGGACACGGGCCAGATGGTCGCCACGGCCCCGGTCACACTCGTGCAGGAGACCGAACATCAGGCGGGATTCCTGGTATTCGTGCCGATCTACGACAACGGCGCGACCGTGGATACCGTCGGGCAGCGCCGCGATCACCTCAAGGGTTTCATCCTGGGCGTATTTCGCGCAGGAGATCTCGTGGAGGAGGCGCTGGCCAACCTCGCTCCGGCGGGCATCGACATGGACTTGTCCGACAGCACGGAATCTCCACAACTTTATCTGCTCCACCACCATGTCTCGCGCGCATCCCTGAGACTCGCGAACGAACCGCGGTCCGCCAGCACGGCGCCGGCGGACGGGCTCACGTATCAGGAGACCATTGGGGTTGCCGACCGCAAGTGGTCTGTTGTTTGCGCCGCCACCCCAACGTTCCTGGCTGCCAACACGACGATCTATACCTGGGGCGTTCTGGGAGCGGGACTGGTGTTTACGCTGCTGGTCAGCGCCTACCTGACCAGTGGCACGAGGCACGCCGCGCGGCAATGCCAACTGGTGCGTCAACTATCCGGCGGCAATCAGGCTCTTGGCAAGGAGGTGTCCGAACGCAAGGAGGCGGAAGAGTCCCTGCGCCAGAGCGAGGAGGATCTGTCGATCACGCTGCACTCCATCGGGGATGCGGTCATCGCCACGGACACCGCTGGCCGGGTGGTCCGAATGAACCCGGTGGCCGAGCAGTTGACCGGCTGGCCGCTGGCAACAGCCGCCGGCAAACCATTGGCCGAGGTGTTCCACATCATCAACGCCCGCACGCGCCAACCGGTCGCCGATCCCCTGGAAAAGGCGCTGGCGACCGGCCAAGTCGTCGCCTTGGGCAACGACACGGCCCTGATCGCCCGCGACGGCGCCCAGCGCCTGATCGCCGACAGCGCCGCCCCTATCCGGGACGCCCAAGGCCGCATCCGCGGCGCGGTGCTGGTCTTCCATGACGTGACCGCCGAATACGAGGTCAGGCAGGCGATGCGCCAGAGCGAGGAGCGGTTCCGAATCCTGTTTGAAAGTTCCCGTGACGCCATGATGACCGTGGAGCCGCCTCTGTGGAGGTTCACGTCCGGAAACCAGGCGGCTATAGCGATGTTCAGGGCGAAGGACTTGGAAGCATTTACCTCCTACGGGCCTTGGAGCCTGTCTCCCGAGCGGCAGCCGGACGGGCGGGCATCAAACGAGAAGGCCAAGGAGATGAATGATATCGCCCTGCGTGACGGCTCCCACTTCTTTGAGTGGACCCACAAGCGGCTGGACGGCGAGGAGTTTCCCTCCACCGTGCTGCTGACCAGCATGCAGTACGCCGGGAAGGTCATCATCCAGTCAACGATCAGGGACATCACCCAGCAGAAGCGGAGCGAGCAGGAGTTGTCGCAAACCGCCAGCCTCATGCGCAGCATCATCGACACCTCGACTGATTTCATCTTCGTCAAGGACTGCAATCTGCGCACCGTCCTGTGCAACGAAACATACGCCCAGGCCATCGGGAAACATCCCTCGGATCTTCATGGCAAGACCGATATTGAGAACGGTTGGGACCCCGAACTGGTCAGGGGAGACCCGGCCAAGGGCATCAGGGGATTTGAACTGGACGACCGGGATGCGCTAAACGGGAAGACAATCCACAATGACTGCGACCCGGCGAACGTGCACGGCGACATTCGGGTCTTCGATACCATCAAGTTGCCTCTGCATGACGCGGGCGGAGAGATCTTCGGGGTGCTCGGCGTCAGCCGCGATGTCACGAAACGAAAGAGAGCGGAGGAGGCGATTCGCCAGGCGAAAACGGATGCCGAGCAGGCCAACGCCGCCAAGAGCGCCTTCCTGGCCAACATGAGCCACGAGATCCGCACGCCCATGACGGCGATCCTGGGCTTCGCCGAGATGCTGGACAACTCCATCGAGTGCTGCACCGTGTGCGCCCAGCACCAGGCCTGCCCCACGCGAGAGCAGAACAAGGAAAGCATCCGGGTCATCCGCCGCAACGGTGCCCACCTCCTGAGTCTCATCAACGACGTGCTGGACCTCTCGAAAATCGAGGCGGGCAAGATGGAGGTCGAGAAGGTTCCCTGCTGGCCGGCGCAGCTCGTCGAGGAGGCGGTGTCGTCGATGCGAGTCAAGGCCATTGAGAAGGGGCTATTCCTGGAAGCTCGGTACGAATTCCCGCTGCCCCAGACGATCCTGAGCGACCCGACGAGGGTGCGACAGATACTCGTAAACCTCGTGGGCAACGCCGTGAAGTTCACCTCTGATGGCCACGTGGAGATCGTGGTGCGCTGCATCAGGGACGTCCGGGCCCAACGAGCGATAATGGCCTTCGACGTTAAGGATACGGGCATCGGCATGACGCCCGAGCAGATAGGCAGGCTCTTCCAGCCTTTCGCCCAGGCGGACTGCTCCACCACGCGCCAGTATGGCGGCACCGGCCTGGGCCTGGCCATCAGCAAGCGGCTGGCGGAGGCCCTGGGCGGCGACATCCAGGTTGCCAGCCGGCCCGGCGAGGGCAGCACGTTCACCTTTACATTGGAAACGGACCTGCCCGCACCTGCCCGCATGCTGAATGACCTTTGGGAGATGGCTCCGGCGCCCCATCAGCCACAATCGGCTCGGGCCGTGGCCGCGCGGCTTCGGGGCAGAATCCTGCTGGCGGAGGACGGCCCGGACAACCAGAAGCTCATTTCCATGATTCTTGGCAAGGCCGGCGCGGAGGTGGACGTGGCCTCCAACGGCCGGATAGCCGCGGAAATGGCCCTGGCCGCGATGTCGGCAGGGACGCCCTACGACGCCATCCTCATGGACATGCAGATGCCTGAAATGGACGGATACGCAGCCACGCGCCAACTTCGCGGGGCGGGCTACCCAGGCCCCATCGTGGCCCTGACGGCCCACGCCATGTTCAGCAACCGCCAGAAGTGCCTCGCCGCCGGCTGCGACGACTACGCCACCAAACCGATTGACCGCGTGTCGCTGCTGGCGATTCTCGCCCGGCTGATGGGGTGTCCGCAGTGCGACCCCCAGGACGCGCCCGCCGCGGCGCCGGGAAAGCCGGCTTCAGAGGAGGCCATCCACTCGGCCTTCCACGACGACCCGGACATGGCCGGGATCATCGCCCAGTTCGTCGGCCAACTGCCGCAGCGACTGGGGGATATGCGCCAGGCGGCGGCGAACAACCAGTGGGACGTGCTGCACAGGCTGGCCCACCAGCTCAAGGGCGCCGGCGGGAGCTACGGCTATGCATGTTTAACCGACGCGGCCCGCGAACTGGAGTCGCACGCAAGACAACAGGACGGGGAGGCGGCCAGGCTGGCCTTGAACAATATGGCGAGACTGTGCCAGAGGATCCAAGCCGGGCACGCGGCGGAATCCGTGCCTCGGGATGAGAGCAAAACATGAAAGTGCTCATAGTCGACGACAGCGCCGACGCGCTGGCCGTGGCGAAAACCCGGCTGGCCCACGAAGGCCACGAGATATTGTGTGCCGGCGGCGGCAAGGAAGGGCTGGAGGCAGCCGGGCGCGAGAACCCCGACCTGATCCTGCTGGACGTGGACATGCCCGACATGAACGGCTTCGAGGTGTGCCGGCGGCTCAAACAGGAGGCGGCCACGTGTTCGATTCCGGTGATCTTCTTGTCCGGATCGGGCGACATTGACGACCGGATCAAGGGGCTGGACCTGGGAGCGGTGGATTTCGTGACCAAGCCCTTCGACGCGTTTGAGTTGCGGGCGCGTGTCCGGGCGGCCTTGCGCACCAAGCATCTCCAGGATCTGCTTTTGAAATACGCCCTGATCGACCCGCTTACGGAGTTGCCCAACCGGCGGGCGCTGGACGAACGCCTTGCCCAGGAGTGGGCCAGGCTGCTGCGGCATGGCGGGCATCTGTCGGTCATCATGGCGGACATCGATCATTTCAAAGACGTCAACGACCGGTTCGGGCATCCGGTGGGGGACGAGGTGCTGCGCCGGGTGGCCCGCCTGCTGGCCGACGGCTGCCGCGAAACCGACATGGCCTCTCGCTACGGGGGCGAAGAGTTCGTTGTCGTTGCCCCGGAAACCACCGTGCAGGCCGCGGCGGACTTTGCCGACCGTCTGCGCGTGAGCATCTGTTTGAGGCCTCTGGAAGTTGAGGGCAAGGCCGTGGAGGTCAGCGCCAGCTTCGGCGTCGCCGGCAATGAAGGGCTGACGTCGCCCGAAGATATGATCCAGGCGGCCGACCAGGCCATGTACCGCGCCAAGTCCGCTGGCCGAAACTGCGTCAAGGCCCATCAGGAAAACTTGCAGGCGCCGAAAGTTCCACAGGCAACGCCCTGATGCGCCCGCCGATCCGTGGCCCGACGGCGTCCGCTCAGCGGCGCAGTGCGGCCTCGAGTTCCTTCAGGAGGATTTCAAGCTGCAGCGGCTTTTCCAGGCAGACCCGGGCTCCGCATTTCAGGATCTCCCTTTCCGCCTTGGGCGAGTAATATGCCGAGATCGCTATGACGGCTGTGTTCCTGGCGTCTTCTCTCGCCTTGATTTGGCTGCATACCTCCAGGCCATCCATTCCCGGCATGCGGAGATCCAGGATGACCACGTCGGGTTTCCAGGCGCCGACCAGTTCGCCGGCCGAGAAACCATCCTTGGCTTCCTTGACCTCGTAGTCGGGATGTTTCTCCTCGATCACATCGCGAATCCACTTTCTGACAGAGGGTTCGTCATCGACGACGAGCACCCTGGGTGCGGAGTGCGTCAACTCTTGCGGGATCGGGAGGTTATGGCGGCGAAGAAACTCGATCAGATCTTCGACGGCAACGCGCCGGTGGCCTCCTGGCGTCCGCCCCGCCTTCATCTGTCCCTGGTTGATCCAGTTCACAACCGAGGCCACGCCCACGCCGATCAACCGGGCCACTTTAGATGTCGATAGTGTTTTCGCCATGGTTCGATGCCACGGCTCCACGTTCGTACGGGCCTTGCCGTGCCTCCATAGTAAGTCTACAACGCCGCCCAGCCAGAAAGCGAAACAGTTTAAAGACTTTTGTAGAATTTGTAGCTTCTAATGCAGTAGGTGGCTATAATACTATCATCCTAGAACAACGGCGGCACGGAGGCGACAGCCAAGCCGATTCCCCGGCCGTTGGAACGACCATTGGTTGGAATCGTGGCAGTTTTTGACGGGCGAGAGACTACCAATGGTTTGTGAAAACGCCAACTATCGTGCCGCCGCCCAACTCGCCCAAGAGAACCCGCACATTCCCGGCGGCCTGACGCTGCGCGAGATCATCCGCGTCCTTCACATATCCGAATCCACCGCATGTCTGCGGCATAGGGCACTGTTAGCCAAGCTGCCTCAAATGGGGAGAACGAGTCTAACCAAGCAGGAAGGAGTTTCGCCATGGTGACTCAAACTGAAGCGCTTAAGGGCCTGCAAGTCCTCGTCGTGGATGACTACCCGGATCTCACATCCCTGGTGGGCGAGATCTTGGTCGACGAGGGGGCATCCGTCGTGCCCGCCAACAGCGGGACGGCCGCGATTGGGCTTATCATGTTGATGAAGTTCGATCTGGTGATCCTGGACCTGGGAATGCCGCAACCCGACGGCCTGACGATCATCGAATTCCTTAGGGCGACCGACCCTGGCCTGCTGCGGCGCACGCTCGTCCTGACCGGCATGAAGCACGACCGGCGTGCAATGGCCCTGCTGAAGAAGTCGCGTATTCCGTGCCTTCCCAAGCCGTTTCAAATCCAGGACCTAGTCCACGAGGCGTCGCGAATGTCGCTGCCGGGATGGGCCGCAAAGCCGACCTCGTGATTCCTGGCCCCGGCGCCCAGGAAGGCTCCGGATTCCGTGCCTGCCTGGGACGGCCTGGACTGGCCGCGAACGGCCACGCCAGGGGGGCCTGGTACGGCTCGGCGGAGTTGTGCATCCGAAATTTGGGCGCTTCTTGCGGTCCCCATTCCTGGCGGGGGGTATAATATGTATAGTTGGGCATTTCCATCAGAGACGTGGGGGCTGCAAACGTTTTGAAGGGGCTGAACGATGATGTCGTGGGCAGCCAGCACTGTTAGTGCCAGTGTGAAGGCAGGGCGCATTCCCATATGTGCTCGGCCGTTACGTCGACGATCACGTTTCGATGGACAGTATCGACGAGTTCCCTGCAATCTTCGGCAACTCTTCGTTCTCAGAACCGCCACGGCGATGTCGTTGCCAACCCGCATTGCCGGCCTTCGTTACACCGCGCAACCTGATTATTTACAGAAACTTGTAACATGCGGGCAGGTTTTTCACCTTTATATATTAGAGACTGAAACTCCCGCGGGTAGACATTGGGGCTAACCGTGGCGATCAGTGTCTGGCAATAAAGATGGGGATTACTATAGAAGCTGGGAGCGGCACCACCGCACCGAGGTGGAACGGCAGTTTTCCGCCATCGTGTAACTGAAAGTGAAGGACTTGGCGGGATGGAGAGAAGACCGTCTTGGGGGTGCGTCCATCCTGCCCAATAACGATGCCTTCTGCGCACTAGTCCGTTGCCACTTTGACAAACCGAAAGATTTTGAGGCGCAGAATGATCTGCGGACGTGGCTGGGACAATTCCGGGCGTATTACCCTGGCAGGTGGGGACAGAAGCCTACGCCGGTTCTCCCGGCCCGTTTGGGAAGCGGGCTGCAAACGTTTTGAAGGGGCTGAACGATGATGTTGCGATCAGCCGGCACTGTTGGCGCCAGGAAGGCAGGGCGCATTCCCTACGTGCTCGGGGTGATCTTCATCGTCATGGCGGCGGGCATCATCGCCTCCGGCTCTTTCTACTACCGCAACTACGAGCATCGATACCGCACCGAGGTGGAGCGACAACTGTCCGCCATTGCGGAACTGAAAGCGGCTGATTTGGGGAATTGGAGATGGGAGCGTTTGGGGGATGCCGCCGTCCTGTTCCATAACGACGCCTTTGCCGCCCTGGTCCGCCGCTACGTTGACAAACCGGGAGATGCCGAGGCGCAGCATCACCTGCGGTCGTGGCTGGAGAGGATGCAGGCAGGGCTGTCGTATGACCAGGTTGCTCTGCTGGATGCTCAAGGCGCCATGCTCCTGGCGGCCCCTGATACGGCCGAACCGCTCGCTTCCCATCTCGCACAACAAGATGCCCCCCAATGTCTGCGGTCGGGAAAGGAGACTTTCCTGGATTTTTATCGCGACCAGCCCGACGGCCCCATCCGCCTGGCCGTCCTGGTGCCCATCCTCGACAAACAGGATGCCAATGGGCCGCTGGGCGTGCTTCTTCTGCGGATCGATCCCGCGACCTACCTCTATCCCTACATCAATCGCTGGCCCACGCCCAGCAGCACGGCCGAGACCCTGCTCGTCCGCCGGGACGGGGATGATGCCCTGTTCCTCAATGAACTCCGGTTCCGCAAGGACACGGCCCTCTCGCTTCGCACACCCCTGACGCGAACGGAATCGCCCGCGGTGGCGGCGGCGCTGGGGCGGGGAGGGATTGTGGAGGGACTGGACTACCGGGGCGTGCCGGTGATCGCCGCCCTTGCCGCCGTCCCCGACTCGCCCTGGTTCCTGGTCGCCCGCATGGACAAGGCTGAGGTGTATGCGCCGGTGCGGGAACGGTTGTGGTTGATGGTCGTGCTTGTCAGCGTCGTGCTCCTGGCCGCGGGCGCAGGCATGGCCCTGGTTTGGCGGCAGCAGAGCGTGCGCTTCTACAAGGAGAAGTCGGAGGCGGCCGAGGCGCTGCAAAGCTCCGAGTTGCAGTACCGCCGCCTCTTCGAAGCGGCCAAAGACGGCATTTTGCTCCTGGATGCCCAGACAGGGATGGTCGTCGATGTGAATCCATTCCTGACCGAGTTATTGGGCATCCCGCGCGAGCGTTTTCTGGCCAAGAGGGTCTGGGAACTGGGGTTCCTCAAGGATGTCATTGCCGACCAGGCCAACTTCGTGGAATTGCAGCGGAAGGGCTACGTTCGCTGCGAAGACATGCCGCTGGAAGCCGCCGACGGCCGCCGGATCAACGTGGAATTCGTCAGCAATGTCTATCGGGTGAACCACCACAGTGTGATCCTGTGCAACATTCGCGACATCACCCATCGCAAGCGGGCGGAGGATGCGCTGCGGGCGAAATCCGAGGAATTGGAGCAGACGAACGAGGAACTGACGCACTTCACCTACACGGTCTCGCACGATCTGAGGAGCCCGCTGGTTACGATCAAGACCTTCCTGGGCTACCTGGAGAAGGATGCGGCCAGCCAGGATGCCCAGCGGATGGGCAAGGATCTGGCCTACATCCACACGGCGGCGGACAAGATGTCCCGTATGCTGGACGAGCTGCTGGAACTCTCTCGCGTCGGGCGCAAGATGAACCGCTCCGTCGAAGTGCCCCTCCAGGCCGTGGTGGAGGAGGCCCTCAGCCTGGTGGCCGGGCGGATCAGCCAGCGCAGGGTGGAGGTCCACGTTACGGGCGAGCCGGTCCTGCTGTACGGCGACCGCCCGCGACTGGTGGAGGTCTTCCAGAACCTGCTGGACAACGCCGTCAAGTTCATGGGCGGCCAGCCGGCGCCCCACATCGAGATCGGGGCCGAGCAAACCGGCGACCAGACGGTGCTGTTCATGCGCGACAACGGCACGGGGATCGACCCGCGGCACCAGTCGAAGCTCTTTGGCCTGTTCGAGAAGCTCGATCCCGGCTCCGACGGCGCCGGCATGGGCCTGGCGCTGGTGCGGCGAGTGGTGGAAGTGCATGGCGGCAAGATCTGGGTGGAATCGGCCGGCCCGGGCAAAGGCGCCACTTTCCGATTCACCCTGGCGAACACCAAGCGAAAATCAACGTAAAGAGAATCAACAATGGCCAAAGGCAAACCGATCACCATTTTACTGGTGGAAGACGACCCGGCGCACGCCGAAATCGTTCGGCGCAACCTCGACTCCTTCCGCGTGGCCAACCGGATCATTCACGTGCCGGATGGCCAGGCTGCGCTGGATTACCTCTTTCAACGGAACTCCTATGCCGACGCCCAGGCCAACCCCCGGCCGGACCTCATCCTCCTGGACCTGCGCCTGCCCGTGGTGGACGGCATGGAGGTGCTGCGCCAAATCAAGGAGGATGAGGCGCTCAAGCGCCTGCCGACGGTCGTGCTCACAACCTCCAGCGCCGAGACGGACATGGTCAACGCCTACGCCCACGGCGCCGGCAGTTATTTGGTCAAGCCGGTGGACTTCGATAAGTTCACCAACCTGATGGAAGCCTTCGGCTTCTACTGGCTGGCATGGAACCGGTTCCCGGATTGATCCGTAGGGAGATGCACGATGGCCGCCGCCACGCTTATCCTGATCGCGGAAGACGAACCGGCCCACGCCGAAGCCATCCGACGCGCCTTCAAAGCCGCCGGGGCGGAGGCCGAGTGCCAGGTCGTCGGCTCGCTGCGGGAATACGGCCAGGCCGTGGCCGCCCGTCGGCCCGACATCGCCCTGGTGGACGTGAACCTACCGGACGGCCAGGCGCTGGCAGTGCTGACCGTTCCGCCGGAGGAAGGCCTCTTCCCCGTCGTGGTCATGACCAGCTACGGCAACGAGCGGATGGCCGTGGAGGCCATGAAGGCGGGCGCCATCGATTACATCCCCAAGTCGGCCGAGGCCTTTGCCAACTTGCCCCACGCTGTGACACGAGCCCTGGACAAATGGGAACTGCTCCAGAAGCACAAGCAGGCGGAAGAGACGCTCAGACGTGAAGTCGCCATGCGCGGCATCTTAATCGAGCACCTTCCGTGCATTGCGATGATTCTGAAGAAGGGAAGCCGGGAGATTGTTTTCTCCAACGAAGCCGCCAGAGCGGTCGGGGCCGTTCCGGGCATGAAGTGCTACCAGACGTGCGCCAAGCGGGACGACCCGTGCCCGTTCTGCCTCGCCCAGGAAGTTTGGGACACAGACAGCCCACGACGCCTGGAGGCCGAATACCGGGGCAGCTATTATGAAGGGCGGTGGACCTCCCTGAGCAGCAACCTGTATGTTCACTACATTTTTGACATCACGGACCGCAAGGGGGCGGAGGCGGCCCTTCGGGAAGCGGCCCGACTGAACCAGCAAGTCATCGCCGGCGCACAGGAAGGCATCATCGTTTACGGCCTTGACCTTCGATTCCAGGTTTGGAACCCGTACATGGAGGCGTTGACCGGCTTGTCGGCAAGGGAAGTGCTGGGCAAGCGCCCGCTGGAGGTGTTCCCGTTCCTGCGCGAGGGGGGCGTTATCGAAAGGCTCAAGCGGGCCCTGGCCGGAGAGAGCCCCAGGCCGGTCGACTTCCCGTTCCATGTTCCGCTAACAGGGCGAACCGGCTGGTCGTCGGATATGAGCGCTCCGCTGCGCAGCGCCGACGGCAAGATAATCGGGGTCATCGCCACCGTTCGCGACATTACCGAGCGAAAAAAAGCCGAGGCCGCTCTGGCCGAGGAAACGGCCAGAAGGCGCATCCTCTTCGAGCAGTCGCCCGATGGCATTGTGATCCTGGACCCCCAGACCACGCGATTCCTGGAGTTCAACGCGGCCGCCCACCGGCAATTGGGCTATTCGCGCGAGGAATTCGCCCGGCTGAGTCTTTGCGACGTGGAGGCGATGGAAACACCCGACCAGGTAAAGGTGCGCATTGCCGGCATGCTCGGCGGCGGGAGGGCCGATTTCGAGACGCTGCACCGGACCCGGCAGGGGGCTCTCAGGAACGTTTTAGTCACGGCACAGGCCATGGATGTAATGGGGCGCTGCGTTTATTACAGTGTCTGGCGCGACATCACCCAGCGCAAGGAACTGGAGCTGAAGTTGCTCCACGCCCAGAAGATGGAGGCCATCGGCCTGTTGGCCGGGGGCGTCGCCCACGACTTCCGCAACCAGTTGACGGTGATCAAGGGCTACGGGGAGATGTTGTTGCGGCGCTCGCTGGTCAAGGACGAGGGACGGGAGAAACTGGAGCAGATTCTCAAGGCGGCCGACCGGTCCGCGATCATCTCGGGGCAACTCCTGGCCTTCAGTCGCCAGCAGGTGCTTAGGCCCGAGGTCATCAGCCTCAACTCGGTGGCCAGCGACATAATAAAATCCCTGGCCCAGACCCTGGGCGAGGATATCCGGCTGTCGGTCATACCCTGTGGCGACCTATGGAACATTCGCGTGGATGTCGGCCAGTTCCAGCAGGCGTTGCTGAACCTGGTGCTGAACGCCCGGGACGCCATGCCCCAGGGCGGGCGGCTGACGATCCAAACCGAGAACGCCCTGTTGGATGAGAGCTTCGTCCGCCGGCATGTCGGCGTTGCCGCTGGGCGGCATGCCGTGGTGAGCGTCAACGACACTGGGGCCGGCATGAGCCCCCAGACGCTGGACCGTCTCTTTGAACCGTTCTTTACCACCAAGCCCGCGGGCGAAGGCACCGGGCTGGGGCTGGCGATGGTTCACGGGTTCGTCGCCCAGAGCGGCGGGTTCATCGAGGTCCACAGCCGACCCGGCCAGGGCACGACGTTCCGACTCTACTTCCCCGCGGTCGACGACGTTGCCCAGGCCGCCCAGCGACCCTCGCCGGCGACCGATCTTTCGCGCGGCTCGGGCACGGTCCTGGTGGTCGAGGATGAGGAGACGATCCGGCGAATCCTGTTGGAGACGCTGGGCGAGTGCGGCTACACCATCTTGACGGCGGGCAATGCCCGGGAGGCCATGGCCCTGACCAAGTCGGCCAGGCAGAAGATCGACTTGCTCATCAGCGACGTGGTGATGCCCGGCTGGAGCGGGCCGGAACTGGCCAAGCACTTCCAGGCGGCCCGCCCCGGCGTTCCCGTCCTCCTGATATCGGGCCACACGGGCAAGATGCTGACCGGGCACGGCGTTGTTTCACCCGATGTGAACCTGCTCATCAAGCCGTTCAGTTCGCAGACGCTTGCCCAAACTGTGGGCAGAATCCTGGGCCAGCCCAAGTCGCCGTAGCAGGGCCGGCAGGCGACCGGCCCCACCCGGCCGCGGGCATTCCCTCAGGGGCTCTTAAGGCAGGTCGCCGCCGCGCGGAGGCCGCAGGGGGTATAATTGACTGGCTCCGAGGCGCTCAAACCCCGAGCCAGTCGTTTACCCGACGGGCGGAGGGAGGAGCAACATGGTGGAACCCGGCCAAAGCACGTGTGCTGTGTGCCATAAGGGCATGCCCCCGGAGATGCTCGCGCCCTGGGCAATCGCCAGCAGGATTTGCAGGGAATGCCTGGACCGTTTCGGGGGGCGAGCGGGCGTGCCGCTGCTTGACTTCCTGGACCTGCTGGAAGTGCCGGTGCTGGTTACGGACAGCGATATGGTGGTGACGCTGGCCAACCAGCCCCTGCTGACGCTCTTTGGCAAGCATCTTTCCCAGGTGAAGGGCCAGCGCGGCGGCGACGTGTTCGAGTGCGCCAACGCCCGCCTGCCGGGGGGATGCGGCAGGACGGTCCAATGTAGCGGGTGTGCGATTCGGCGGGCCGTGGCAGAGACCTTCGCCACCGGCAAGAGCCTTCGGAATGTGCCGGCCTACCTCAATCGCGACATGGCCACGCAGTTCCAGCAGTTGGGCCTGGTCATCTCGACGGAGAAAGTGTGGGGCGTGGTGCTGCTGCGGATTGACCGCATCGGCTCGCAGCAGGAATCCGGCCAGCAGAGCCAGGGCCACTGACGCCGTGGCCAAGGGCGCTGCCCAGGCAGGCCGGCAGGCAGGGGCCGCCATTCCAGGCCGGGGCGGCAGCCCGGACAATGCCGGATGGCCGCTACGGAGAACCCGGCCCGGGCTCGGGGGGCCCACGCCAGACACTCCCGCCGAAAGTCGTCACATAGATTGCCGAGGCATCGGCCGGGTCGAACTGCACGCGCTGGATGTTCTTGAAGGGCAGAGCGTCAAACGCCGACCAGGTCTTCCCATCGTCGCGGCTGAGCCACAGGCCGGGCCCCGAGGTGCCCTCGGTCAAAGTCATGTATATCCAGCCGGGACGCTTGGGGTGCAGGTAGGCCCCGAAGTGCTGCGGGCCCTTGCGGGCAAGCAGTTGCCAGCTCTTGCCTCCGTCGGCCGTCCGGTACAGCCCGCCTTGCTCTTGTTTGTCGGCGTCGGCCGCGCCGACGTAGATCACCTTGCTGTCGGTCGGCGCGACGGTGAAATCCTTGGGCCACAGCAGCGGCCGCGAGGTGTTGAGCGCTTCCCAGTTGTCGGCCCCGTCGGTCGAGCGGTACAGGCCGGTGCCTTCGGCCAGGAATTGCCCATCCTTGCGCTTGGCGGTAACCAGGGCGAAGAGCGTGCCGTCGGCGTGCAGGGCCACCCGGCAAACGCGCATGTTGCCTGGCGCGCCCAGGCCCCGGCTGGCCTTCTTCCAGCTCTTGCCGTCGTCGGTGGACTTGAATACCCCCTGGTCGAAGACGCCGGCATAGAGCGTGCGTGAACCGACCGGGCTCTTGGGATCCAGCACGATCGATGTGGCCGGGGCGTCGGGTAGGCCCACGTTGGATAGTGCCCAGTTCTCCCCGAAATCGGTGCTCAGGCAGATACCGCCCGGCCCCTCTGACTGATGGCGATCCAGGATGATGTTGCTGTTGGGAATATCATGCACGCTGGAAAACGCCGCCCAGATCTTGCCTTTAACCCGGGGATCGAAAGCCATCTCATAACAGGTATTCAACCAGGGCGTCCATGGTTTCGTCTCCCACCAGGACCATCTCCAGGTCTTGCCCCCATCCAGAGAACGGGCATAAGCCAGATCCGTGTAGGCGATGTAGTGGCGCTGGGGCTCGAAGGGGTCAATGTAGTAATGCCAGGTGGTGGTGACTGCCAGGCCGTTGCAAAACCAGGCGGGTAGAGCGTTCTTTTCCTCTCCCGCCGGAGCACGCTGGGAGTGCCCCGCATGCCAGGATTTGCCCCCGTCTTGGGTGATATAGCAACTCATGGAACCGCAGAACATCAGCCAATCGGGATTGGCGGGGCAAATGGCGGCGCCATAGGGCTTCTCATGCATAAACTGGCCGGAGCCAGTCGTGCGCCAATCAAGTTCCACGTTGGTCTGCTCGAAACGGGCGTCCGGATGGAAGGTTGATCGCCAGGTCTTGCCGCCGTCGTCGGTGCGATAGACCGTGGCATGATGCGGTGGCTTGACCCCGGTGCTGGTGTTCAGGGCGTAAACCGTGAGCGGTTTGCCGTCGGCGGCGAGCACCCACTGGTACTCGGCGATCTTGCCCATGGCCCATTGATCGGCGGCCTGGACATCCTGGTTGATGCCTTCGCCCATGGCGGATTCCCAGTTCTCGCCGCGGTCCAGCGAGCGAAAAACGCCACCGGCGTACTTGCCCTCCTGGTTTTTGGCGGGAATGGCACAGTACAGAGCGCAGAGCTTATCCGCGGCGCTGGACCCGCCGGCGAAGCTGCGCAGGCCGCGCCAGGGAAGCCCGGCTGACTTCTCCGCCCAGATCTTCCCGCCGTCGTCGGAGCGCCAGACCCCCTCGCCGGTGGCCGCGAAACACACGCGCCGCTCGGCCGGGCTAGTCTGGTCGAAGTGGAAGCCGACGGGAAGGCCCTTTGGCCCCTCGCAGCGCGCCCAGGTCTTGCCGCCGTCGCTCGAGCGCCACGCGCGGCCATCGGTGGAACGCATGCCGCTCTCCTGCACGCCGGCCAGCATGAGCTCGGCGTTGCCGGGGTCGATGGCGATCTCGCCGCGAAGCCCGCCGGGCAGGTTGCCGATTTCCGACCAGGTCTTGCCGGCGTCGCGGCTGACCTTCAGCCGGCCCGACCACCCCGAGGCCGCGAAGATCACCCGGGGGTCCTTGGGATGGAACGCCGGCCGGCAAAACGTGTTGCTCATCAACTGAGAGTGGTGGATCATTTGCCAGGAGCGCCCGCCATCGGCCGAGAGGTAGGCGGCGCTCATGTCGCAGTTGATGAGCATGAGCTTGGGGTCAGCCGGGCTGATCGCCGGCGTGTACATGGAACCGCCGCCGGAGATGCCCAGCGGCTCCCATTGGCCAGTCTGCCCGCTGCCGGCCGATTGGGTTGCCGGGCCTCTATCAGGCGCCGTCGCCGCCATTGCCGTCGTCAGCAGCAGAGGGAGAATCAGGGAGAGAATCGCTTTCATCCGGAATCTCCTGCATGTCGCTCGCCCGCGACCGTGGCCGGGCGCCCAGGCTCTGGCGGCACTTGATCGGGCCTGCCCGCGGCGGAGGAGTCGCCGGTTCGACGGGCCGGCGGTATAGGGGCGGCTGTCATGGTCTTGGCCCGACCGGCGGAATTTCGCCGTTCAGACGTTAAACAGGTGAACGGGACAATCGGGCGGCGTTAGGAATTCATGATGGTCCGCCAGTCCCGATCAGCCGGGGCCGAGGCGGGCGCGCTGGTGGACATAGCCTTGCCCAGGCCTGTCAGCTCCCAATGGAAGAGATTGACCGGCAGGGAGGGGGCCGCCGCCGCCGTGGCCTGCGCCAGATCCTTCTGTTTCTGCTGCAGGTCCGTCTTGGCCTTGCCCTGCTCGGCGACCAGCTTCTGCACCAGCGTGCTCAGATTATCGATGGCGCGCTGCTCACCCTGGATGCGGGCGTTGATCTGATCGCGCTGCTGCGAGGTGCCTTCATTACGCAGTTCTGCCTGGAGATTGTTCACCCTGCCTTTGTTATTATCAATCTGGTTGGTCAGCCGCTGGCCTTGGTCGTTTATCTTGTTGAGGGCCTGCTGGGCCTTGTCGACCTGGGCCTGGGCGGCCGTCACATCCTTCTTGGCGTCCTGCTGGGTTTTGGCCGCGGCGGCCAGCGCGTCCTTGACCCGCTGGTAAGCCTTGGCGAAGGCGTCATTGGCGGCCAGATCGGCCCGGGCCTGCTTGAGCGCGCCCTGGGTCTCGGCGCTCAGCGTCGGCTGAGGCGTCTGGGCGTCATACCAGGCCAGCAATTGCCCCAGGTTGGCCAGAACGCAGGCGTCGGTCTTAAGCAGCAGGGCGGCCTTGGCCGTCGGGGACAGGGCCGCCTGCAGTTGATTGCTCTGGCAGGCGTTGTAGCCGACGACTGCCCAGGCCAAACCGCCCTCAGGCTTTAGCCCGGTCAAAGTAAGTGCCGCCTGGGCGGCGGCCTTGGGCATTCCCAATGACAGCATCTTCTGGATGTAGGCCTCGTGCAAAGAGGGGTTTTCGGCGTCGTTCTGGCACGCTATGGCATAGGCCGACTGCGCCTCCTCAGCCTTCTGGGACTGTTGGATGGCGGCGATAGCCGAAACGGAAATAGCCGGCGCCGCGGCCGAATTCGGGCAGAACTGAAGAGTCAGAAGGGCCAGAACACCGGCGCCCGCCGCAAACAATCCTGCTTTCATTCCCAATCTCCTGGGCCAGGCCCTTACGGGCCGCCAGTAGCATTGTACCGCGCCCCCGCTTGCTTGTCATCCTCAGGAGCCGCCAAGATAGCGTCAACTTGCGGAAGCAGGTGCCAGCGGGNNTCGTTCGACGGCGGGGACGTTGGGGCCTTGCCGATGCTGGGTGTTCAGACATCGGCTCCCCGACTGGTTCAGAGAGATTGTTACGCATATGTACCTGGCGGGTGCTCCCTAACGCGGGGAAGCCCTTGCTGTTCTCGGCGGCAAGTTGGAGAATGACCATAGACAACCAGTACACGTGGCGTGCCGGCTGATCCCCGGCG
>PMYM01000086.1 GCA_003171235.1 Phycisphaerales bacterium
GGGGTTATTAGGATAGGCTCTTACGCAAGAACACGGTATCACACTCCTTCCAAGGCATGGGTCTCTCCTAAAAACCAAGACCCACAGCCTATCCAAAAGTGTCACCCATGTGTCCCAACGTGTGTTACCTATGTGTCCGGTCTATACACATGCCTGCCCGACATCTATTCTTATCTATTTGGCCTTTCGAAGGGTGAACCCTGGCGACGAGTCAGTTCCAGGCCGCTGCGGGCGTTGCGAAATGCAAGATCGTAATTTCGGGCCCACGGTTCCTGCTGCCACTTTGCTAGGATTTCCTCGGCGCGAGGGTCCGCGAATCTGGCGATGGCCTTGATTGCGTATTCAACATCATATTCAGGCTTATTGGCCGGGATGGGCTCACGCAATTCCATGAAGGACAGGACAATGTCGGTTGCCGGACCGGCGGGCTTAAGTTCCGGCGCTACGTAATAGAAGAAAGCCTCTTGCACTGTAGCCGACTGCTTGGCCAAAGAAGCGCCGAGTGAACTCAAATCCGCCGCGTCCCAACTGGCAAAAATCGTTGCGAGCGCTGCGCGCAGTGGTGATATCCACGCCGGATTGAGTTTTGGGTCTACATCCAGAAAAGGCAAAAGATCCGGGGCGATTCGCGGACCATACTGAATAATCGCGGTTTTGGCGGCGTTTTCAAGCGATGGTTGGCTGGCAATCAGGCAGGAAACCAGTGCAGGAATGGCGGGCGTGGGGTCTTTAAGCCTGGCAAGGCCGCGTATGGCGAGAACTTTGTTTATCAAGAACTCATCGCCAAGGGCCGCGATCAGGTCCTTTTCGGCGCCTTCGGGCTGATGCTCTCCGATGGCGCGAATGGCTTCCCGGCGGACGTTCCAGTCCCCGCTGCGAAGGTCGGCGGCAAGTTGTTTTTGATCAGGCAGCGTGCTTGGCGCCGGCCGGGTGAGCAGGTCCTTGTCGCGCGTGAGTTCGAATCGTTGGGAATTATTGACAGTCACGATCAGCACGCCACGAACGCGCGTGTCCACCCGGACGAAAAAGGAAAGTGGGGAGCGATTCATGATGGCGGCCTCACGCCAGACAGTGGTAAAAAAGCCTGCTTCAAGCTTGCCGGGACTTTCAACTTTGGGGAAGACAGGTGGACCAGAGGAAGCAGAATTGCTGATTATGAAAAAGCTGCCAGGTTGGGCTTCGGAGAGCTGCCAGGAGTTGCCGTCAATGTCGAACCATTCTCCGAGAAAGTCCGGCTTTGTCGCGGACGCCGCGGTCGTTGGCGCCGTCGTAGGCGCCGTGGTCGTTTGTTTTGTGGTATGGGCGCAACCGGTCAAAAGAACAGCCAGTGCCAGCATCGACTTGTTCATGATGGGTCGGTCCTCGTCTAGTTAGACGTTGAGGCGATGGAATTGTTCCGGAACCAGAGCGGGGCAGACTGTTTTCAAGGACACCCATGATTGCGATGCGTCCCTGCTTTTGAGTAATCGACCTATCGACGATACAATTCTTGGCTGAATTCCGCACGCGGAACCTGTCCCGATTGCATCGGGACAGAACCCGCGTACCCTACGTAAGAGCCAAATGCCCTGCACCATCGAAAACGCCTGGGGGTGGTACGATTCGCAGCCGTCGCTGTGCGGGTTCAACTACGTCTGCGGCTCCGCGGCCAGCGCCATCAACATGTGGGAGGGGGGCTACTTTGATTTGCCGGCCATCCAGCGCGAACTGGCCTGGGCGGGAGACATCGGCTTTAACTGCTGCCGGACCTTTTTGCCGTATCTGGTCTGGCAGGCCGACGCTGAAGGCCTGGTCGATCGCGTGGACCGCTTCCTGGCCGCCTGCGACGAGCGCGGCATCAGGACGGTGTTCGTGCTGCTGGACGACAGCGGCAGTTCCCAGCCGCAGCTTGGCCGGGTGGAGCCCCAGACGCCGGGGCGGATGGGGCTTTGGGCGCCGAGCGTGCCGCCGGAGGTGATGGTTAACCGTCAGGGGTGGGGCGGCATCAAGGCGTACATAACTGACCTGTTGTGGCAATTCGGGCAGGACCAGCGCGTCCTGGCCTGGGACCTGTACAACCGCCCCGGCGACAACGGCCTGGGCGAACAAACCCAGCTCCTGCTGGCGGAGGTTTTTGAATGGGCCCGCATCGCCCAGCCCCTCCAGCCGTTGACGGTCGGCCTGTGGACCGACCAGTTCCCGAGCATAGAAGAGACCATCCGCCTGGGCTGCGACGTGCTCAGCTTTCATCATCACGGCGATGCCCAATCCCTGCGCCAGCGGATTGCCCAGCTCAAGGCCGCCGACCGGCCGGTGCTGTGCACCGATTGGCTGGCCCGCCCGGACAGCGCCGTGCGGACGCACCTGCCGATCTTCCAGCAGGAGCGCATCGGCTGTTTCCTGTGGCAACTGGTCAACGGCCCGACGCAGACCCACCTGGCGCCCCAAGGGCAGGCGAGGCCCGAACCGCCCGCCTGGTATCAGGACCTGCTGGGCCACGACGGGCAGCCTTACGACTCGGCGGAGATCGAGTTGTTGCGCGACGAGCTGGAGAAAAATAAAGCCCCTGGCTAGCCAGCCAGGGGCTTTACGTACTGAAACCGCCGTTGGGGCGGCGACTAACGCGTTTGCGGATGTTATTCCGGGGCGCGAGCGGGCCGCGAACCCGTGCGATCCGGCATCTTGGTGAAGGCAGTCACTTCGGTGGCGACGCCTTCAGCCGGCAGTGCCCGCACGAACATGTCAACCTTGAGGTCGGACAGCTTGGCATCCTTGTCATCCAACTTGAAGGTGGTCTTCTCGTCGGTGGTGATGACCACTTCCTTGGCTTCCATGTTCGGCCGTGCCATCTGGCTGGCGGTGATCTTCATGCCGTCAATCTTGACGATCTTGCCACCCACGCCGCGCATGCGCGGACGACTTGCCTGCGCCATGACCATGCCCGCGATACCCAACATCGCAATTACTACGAACAGCTTACCCAGTTTCATCGCTTCTCCTCTTGTCCTTGTTAGAGTTTGGCTACAGGGAGCCGCCGATCGGCCCCTGGTCGCCAGCTTGTCCCGTCACTTCATTATAAACGTGGGGAAATGGCAATTATTGCCTTCGGGGCACATATTCGCGTTTTCGTGGAATGTCCCATCCCGAGCGGTTTATGGGCCTTTGGCGGGAAATCGGCATGAAACTTCGCCGCGGAATTGTCCGCGGACGCGGGAGATTTTGTCAGGGACTCTTAACCCCGCCGGCGCCAGGGCGTATATATAGGGCATGATCTTGCAGGTCAGGCCATTGCGTATCGGCCCGATCACCCTTGAGCTGCCGGCGGTGCTGGCGGCGCTGGCGGGCTACACCAACCTGCCCTACCGGCTGATCTGCCGGCGGCTGGGGGCGCCGTACTGCTCCACCGAGGCCATGCTGGACCGCCAGTTGCTCCTGCCGGGCAAGCTCCGCCGCCGGCTGGTGCACACCGATCCCGCCGATCACCCGGTGGCCGGACAGATCATGGGCAACGACCCCAAGGTGATGGCCCAGGCCGCCGCCGAGCTCTGCCGGGAGGGTTTCGACGTGGTGGACCTGAATTTCGCCTGCCCGGTGCGCAAGGTGCTGGCCCGGCGGCGGGGGGGCTACCTGATGCGCCAGCCCGAACTGGCCCTGGAGATTCTGCGGGCGGTGCTGGCGGCGGCTGACCGCCCGGTGACGCTCAAGCTCCGCCGGGCCTTCGACGATGAACCCGAAATGCAGGCGGCCTTCTGGCGGATCGCCGAGGGCGCCTTCGACGCCGGCGCCGCCGCCATCTGCGTCCACGCCCGCACCGCCCAGCAGCGCTACACCGGCAAGGCCGACTGGGAATTCCTCTCCAAGGTCAAATCGCACTTTGCGGACAAGACCGTCATCGGCTCGGGCGACGCCCTCAGCGCCCCCCAGGCGGCCGAACTGCTGCGGCAGACCGGCGTCGACGGCGTCAGCCTGGCCCGCGGCGCCCTGGGCAACCCCTGGATCTTCCGCCAACTGGCCGACCACCTGGCCGGCAGGCCCATGTACCGGCCCGACCTCTTGGAGCAGCGACAGTTGCTTGAGGCCCACTACTCCCACGCCCTGCAACTCTTCGGGCCGCGGCGGGCGCCAAAGATGCTGCGCAGTTTCGGCATCAAGTACGCCCGGCTGCACCCGCACCCCTCAGCCGTTCGAGTGGAATTCGTCAACATCGACAGCGAAGGCGACTGGCAGGCCGTGCTGGAGAGGCATTATTAACGTGGCATGGGCATCTTGCCCACGCGTCGCACGGCCGTCCCGGCCATGCTCTGGATTAGGTGAAGTTAAGCGGCACGAGTAAGATGCTCGTGCTGCTCACGGGCGAGCTCGCCCGTGCGTATGGTATTCCGGCCCGTGCGGACGGACCGTCCAAGCGAAAAGGTGAATCATGCGAAAAACCGCCATCGCCCTGCTGCTGAGCCTGGCCAGTTGCGCCATGACGCTGAGCCTGGCCAGTTGCGCCATGACGCAGAGCCTCGTCGCCACCACCAGCGGCCCGGCCAAGCCCGCCGCCACCGCGACCGCCGCCACCGACCAGCAGGTCGAATACCTGGCGGTGCTGCTGGAGGGCAAGAAGATCGGCCACGCCATCCAGAGCCGGACGCTCGCCGGCGAGCAGGTCATCACCGCCAACCAAACCGTCCTGACCATGGGGCGATCCGGCGTCAGCATCACGGTCAAGCAATCCGAAACCACCGTTGAGACTCGCGAGGGCAAACCGCTGTCTTTCCGCAACGAGCAGGACATGGCCTCCTCCAAGCAGGTCGTCGAAGGCAAGCTCCGCGACGACGGCAAGGTGGACCTGACGACCATTGCCGGCGGGAGTGTTCAGCACAAGGTGATCGACTGGCCAGAGGGGGCCTTGCTGTCAGAGGGCCTGCGCCTGGAGGAACAGGCGGCGGGTTTGAAGAACGGCACCACCTACTCCAGCAAGAGTTTCTCCTCCGAAACGCTAAAGCCCCTGGAGGCCAGGATCGCCATCGGGCCGGAGGTCCAGGTGGACCTATTGGGGCGGGTGCTCCGCCTGGTGGAGGTCAAAACCACCATCACCACCGGCACCCTGGGCACAATAGAAACCACCAGCTACGTGGACAAGGACTACCAGGCCCTCAAGACCGTCACCTCCTTCATGGGCATGAAGATGGAGATGGTATCGTGCACAAAGCAGTTCGCCCTCAGCCCCGAACAGGACCTGGACTTTTTGGACCGGTTCATTCTCCAAAGCCCCAAGCCGCTGGGGGAGCTTTCCTCCTCCGCTGCCGTGGGCTATGAACTGACGCCGCTGAAGGAGGCGAAACTGGACATTCCTTCCACCGACAACCAGAAGGCCACCACCGGGCCCGACGGCAAGGTCAGGCTCGAGATTCGCCCGCTGGTCGCGCCGGCCGGCCAGAAGATTCCCTACGCCGGCAACGATCCGCAGGCCCTGGCGGCGCTTAAGCCCGGGCGGTTCGTGCAGAGCGACGACCAGAAGGTCGTCAAGCTGGCCCGTCAGGCCATCGGCGAGGAAAAAGACGCCGCCGCCGCCGCCCACAAGCTGGAGGCCTTCGTGCGGCAGTACATCCACAAGAAGGACCTGACGGTGGGCTACGCCTCGGCCGGCGAGGTCGTCGAAAGCCGCGAAGGCGACTGCACCGAACACGCGGTGCTGCTGGCGGCGATGTGCAAGGCGGTAGGCCTGCCCGCCCAGGTGGTGGTGGGGGTGGCGTATGTGCCCAGCCTGGGCGACCGGAAGGACGTCTTCGGCCCGCATGCCTGGGTGCAGGTCTTCATTGGCGGCAAGTGGATCGGCCTGGATGCCGCCCTGGGGGCCTTCGACGCCGGGCATATCGCCCTGGCCGCCGGCGATGGCGACCCCGACAACTTCTTCAACCTGGTCAACACCCTGGGCAACTTCAAGATCACCCAGGCCCAGCGGAAGTGAACGGCAGCAGGTTTCAGATTTGGTTTTTCCAGCTTGGCCCAGCATGGTTATGATTTTCGCATGAACCGCAAAGGGGGCTGGGCGTCCAAGCCCATGGCGAAGAGCGCCTCCGGTAAGGGAATTGACCATGAGACACGGAATAGCGGCATTGAAATGGAAAACGGCGGCTTTGACGGCCGCCATGGCGGCGAGCTTGGTTGTCCAGGCTGCATGGGCGCAGGACAAGGAGGCCAAGGGCGATCTGCACCTGCCGCAGGATCGCCGCATCTCCTTCAACCAGAACCTCACCGACGGGGCCGGCTACACTTGGGACCTGCAATACGGGCTTACCATCGGTCAAGGCTTAAACTACATTTACAACGGCGGGGGCATGCGCCTGCAGGTCCGCAATTCAAACTTGAATTATGGCGGGCAAGGTTTCATGAACAGCGCCGGGGACGAAATCGAGATCGGCCCGATGAACCTGGGCGGCGTCCAGGTCTACCGCCGCTGCAAGGTGTACAAGGACGTGGGCCTGGCTCGCTGGCTGGACATCTTCGTCAACACCACCGGCCAGGCCCAGAACCTGCCGATGGGCGTCTACAGCAATATCAACGTGAATGTCGCCCAGGTCATTACCGCATCGGGGGAGGCTGTCTTCGGCGAGAAGGACTTTGCCTTCATTACCGAGCACCAGGGCAATCAGGCGGCACTGCTGCACATACCCTGCGGCCCCAAGAGCAAGCTTCGCCCGACGGTCAGCGCGACTGTCAACAACAACACGATCGGGTTCAACTACGATCTGAGCGTGCCGGCCAACGGCGCCGTGATTATCTGCTACTTCGAGGGCCAGGGGCGAAGCAGCGCGGAATTGAAGGAACGGCTCAAGGCCTTCCGCCCGTCGGCCATGCTCAAGGACCTTTCGGGCGAGGTGCGAAAGCTGATCGCCAACTTCCCCAACGAGAGCGAACTGGGCGAGATCGAACTGGCTCGCACCGGGGCGTATGACACGGTGGTGCGCAAGAACGGCGACATAATCTACGGCCAGATCGCCAACGAGAATTTCACCGTCGAGGCCTTCTACGGCACGCTGCCCCTGCCGGCCAAGGACGTCATCGGCTTTGCCGAGGTTCCCGGGCAGGACCAGCAGGTGCGGGCGGTGCTCTCGGGCGGGCAGGTCATCACCGGCCGGCTCAAGGACAACTTCCTGCTGCTGAAGCTGCCCACCGGCGGGGAGTTGAAGATCGGCTTGGACAAGCTCAGCCAGTGCTCCTACCGCATCTCCAAGGAAAAGCCCCAGGAGACGGTGATGAAGGATCCGCTGATCGTGCTGCGCAGCGGCGACCGGCTGGCCTTCGAGATGGGCAAGCTGGCCTGCACCTTCCAGACCCGCCACGGCCAGATTGCCCTCAGGGGCCAGGACCTCGCCGAGATCAAGTTCTCCCACGACGAGCACGGCGTTCACCGTGTGTGCTTCTCCAACCAGAGCGTGCTGGCCGGCGTGCTGGGGCCCGAGCAGATTTCCCTGCCCATCAAGTACGACCCGCGCATCCGCCTGGACATCCCGCGCGACATGATCCTGTCCATCCGCTTCCCCGGCGAACCAAAGGAATCCGACAATCTCGCCTGCCTGAGCCTCAACAACGAGGACAAACTCTACGGCCAGCTCAAGGACGCCGCCTACGAGATCGACACCGAGTTCGGCCCGGTGACCGTCAAGCCCTGCAACGTGGTGGCCATGAGCTTCGACCGCAACCAGCCCTTCTGGGTGGCGATGAAGTTCTGGAACGGCAGCACCCTGCGGGGGCGCATGAAACAGCAGTCGCTGAAGTTCCAAATCCAGCCCGGGCCGGAGCTGGACGTCAACATCGGGCAGATCGCCAGCCTGGACTGCCCCGAGGCCCTGCCGCCCGAGGAGACCGTAAAGCAGGTCGAAAAGCTGGTGGGGCAGTTGGAGGCCGCCAACTTCAAGGACCGCCAGGAGGCCCAGGAAGCCTTGGAAAAGATGGGGCCGATGATCCTGCCCCTGCTGAAGAAAGCCCTCACCGCTAAGGACCCGGAGGCACGCCAGCGCCTCACGGCCATCATCGAGAAACTCGGCGGCAGCGTGCCGGACACAAAGCCTCCCCCCGCGGTGGACGTGGATGAGGACGCTCAGGGTTCCGGGTGAACGAGACGGCATGGCGGGCATTGCCCCCGCAGTTCTTCGGCGCCTGTGGTGTGAAGCCTGCAGCCTGTAGCCTCTGTTTGCCCTAAAGGAAATGAATGATGGGTCTTTTTGATCGACGGAAGCGTTTGGCCTGGGTGTCGGCGTTGGCGGTGCTCGGCTGCGCCGGCCTGGGATATGGGCAGACGCGTGTTTTCGAGCGGCTTGCTGCTCTCGGCGGCAGCCCCTTTGGAGCCGGCGCCTCGGCAAGTGCGGAAGGCATCCACATTCAATCCGACCGCCAGACCAACTTCTCCTGGACCATGCCCGACTCCAAGGGCGGGCGGTGGGATATCTACAACGACGGCCGCGTCAGCAACGGCATCAACAACGCCTACGACAGCGGCATGCAGCTCCAGGTGAACAGCCAGCCCTTCCAGAATTCCAACGTCGGCCGGCTAAGCAAGGATGGCAACGAGGTGGAGATCGGCCCCTGGCGGGTGGGCAACGTTTCCATCTCCCGCCGCATCTTCATCAACGCCCAGGGCGGTTATTGCCGCTGGATCGACATCTTCGAGAACACCTCCGACGCGGCCGCCAAACTGCCGGTCCGCTACTACTCCAACATGGGCGACAGCAGCCAGCAGGTAGTTGCCTCTTCCGGCGCCGCCGCCGTGACGGAGAAGGACTGGGCGGCGGCCACCTGGGGCCCAAACGGCAGCAGCCGCCCGGCCGTGGCCCACGTCTTCGCCTCGCCCCACGCCGCCGTCCGCCCGCGCATTACGCTCAGCCCGAACGATGACAATATCTACCTGGATGTCGCGCTGGATGTGCCCTCCCATAAGGCCGTCGCCCTGTGCGTGTTCGAGGCCCAGCGGCCCAGCCTGGCCGTCGCCGGCGAGTTTATCAAGGGCTTCAAGCCCTCCGATGAAATCCGCGGCCTGCCCGCCGCCCTGCGGCGCATCATCCTCAACATCGCCGACCCGGGGCTGCTGGTCGGCGGCATCGAGATCCGGCGGGAGGAAGCGGGCGAGCTGGTGGTCCTCCGCAACGGCGACGAGATGCGCGGAACCGTCGCCAACGACAAGTTCGCCCTCAAGACCGCTTACGGGGCGATGGAGCTGCCGGCCGGGAAGGTTTTCGGCATGATCAGCCTGTCCGGCGAATCGGCCCGTATGCACCTGGTGCTGGAGGGCGGGCAGGTGCTGGCCGGCGAATTGGCCGACCCCATCGTGCTCCGCCTGCAGGGGGGCACGGAACTGAAGCTGCCCGCCGGCGGCGTCAGGCAGGTGGGCTATCGCATTTCGCCCCAGAAGCCAGAGCAACTGGCCGTGACCGACCCGCTGCTGGTGCTGCGGGCGGGCGAGCGGCTGGCGCTGGAGCCTGCGGGCGGGCCGATGTCATTCCTCACGCCCTTCGGCACGCTGGCCCTGTCGCCGGGCGACCTGGCGGCCATCAACCTGGACATGCCCTCCGGGGCCCTTCACCAGGCCCTCTTCCGCAACGGCTCAGCCCTGGCGGGGCTGCTGACCGAGCAGAAACTGTCCTTCAAGCTCAAGCTCGGCCCGACCCTGCAAGTGGCCCCCGAGAACCTTTCGCAGATGCTGTTTCCCGCCGCCGCCATCGAAAACACTAAACTCGCCTGCGTCAACCTGCGTAACGGCGATGCCCTGTACGGCCAACTGGCTGATAAACGCTGGACGGTCAAGAACGAGTTCGGCAACGACGTGGAGGTCGCCTGCGACGAGATCCGCGCCGCGGAGTTTTCCTCCGAGGCCTTCGGCCAGGTCAAGGTGACGCTGGAGAACGGCTCGCAGATCGGCGGCCGGCTGGCCAGCGACTACGTCAACTTCAAGATCGAGCCCGGCCCGGCGGTAAAGCTGTTCATCGGCCACGCGACTTCCCTGAGCGGCGCGGCCAATCCGGCGGCGACCGCCGCCACGACCACCGCTTCGGCCCCGACGACCACCCGAGCGGTCCCCGCGGCGGCGCCGGCGCCCGAGATCCAACTGCGGCGGCAGAAGCTTCAGCAGGAGATCGCCGAACTGGAAAACCAGCTTGAATCACTGCAGAGACAGCATGAGATTGCGTTGCAGAACGGCAAGCCGGTTGAGGCCGTCGAGGCGCAGGCCGCGAGTAGGGCTATGATGGATCGGCTTGCCAAAGCCCATCAAATGCTGAAGGAAATCCAGTAGTTCTCGCCTCCCGCCGGCGAACCGAGAAACTCTTCGGGTGGCATGGTCACGCTTCCTTTCGCGTGACCATGTTTAGCCTTTCAGTTACGGCAGGACCACACTGTTTCGGCCAGACGCCAGGGTTGCCAAGTCTTTCATGGCCGCCGCACAAGACGCGGCTGCCATGCCACCCGAAATGGCCGACCACCCGGCATCCGTATCTGCCCCGACTTACGTCGGGAGCACCTGGTTGACGACCTGGCGGACCTCGTCGCTGAGTCGCTGGGCGTCGGCGGCGCCAGGGGCCTCAGCCGTGATCCGCATGATGGGCTCGGTGTTGGATGCCCGGATGAGCACCCAGCCTTCGGGCAGGTCTATACGCAGGCCGTCGATGTCACAGGCGCGGGCCTCCGCCCGGCCGGCGAAGTGCGCCTTTACCGCCGCCACAATCGGCCCGACGGCCTCGGCTGGGCAGGCGAACTTGTCCTTGAGCATGGCGTAGCTGGGGATCTGGCTGACCAGTTGGCTAAGCGGCAGGTCCGTCTCGGCCAGGTAATTCAGAACCAGGGCCATGCCCGAGAGGCTGTTGCGCACGCCGACCACGCGCGGATCGATCACGCCGCCGCCGCCCTCGCCCCCGAAGACGCAGTTCTTTGCCTTCATCATGGCCACGACGTTGGCCTCGCCCACGGCCGAGCGGTGCAGCCTCACGCCCGCCTCGGCCGCCACGTCGTCCATTATTCGGCTGGAGGAAAGGTTGGTGGCGATGTCGCCCCTGGTGTGCCGCAGCACGAACCGCCCAGCCAGGGCCTGCGAATACTCCTCGCCGATGTACCGCCCGTTTTCGTCCACGATGGCCAGGCGGTCGGCGTCGGGGTCCTGGGCAAAGCCAACCTGGGCCCCGCCGCGGCGGACGGCCTCGCATAGACCGGTGAGATTCTTGGCCAGCGGCTCGGGCTCGTGGGCGAATTGGCCGGTGGGCTGGCCGTTAAGCACGCTTACCTGGCAGCCCAACGCCTCCAGCAGCTTTGGCCCGGCGTGGCAGCCGGCGCCGTTGATGCAGTCGATGGCCACGCGGAAACACTTTGCCCGGATGGCCCCAGCGTCCACCGTCGCCAGCACGGCCTGCACGTGCTGGTCGTGGGTCTGGGCATTGGCGGTGACGCGCCCGCGCCGGGTGGCCGGGGTGAACTTGCCCTCCTGCCAGATGGCCCTTAAGCGAGCGGCCTGATCGGCCGGCAGGTTCAGGCCTTCGGGCGTCATGAACTTGATGCCGTTGTAGGGCAGGGGATTGTGGCTGGCGGTGATGA
>PMYM01000246.1 GCA_003171235.1 Phycisphaerales bacterium
TGCTGTGACAGACTACTAGAGTGGGAGAACCCGCCCGCGGGGCGGTCTCCCACCGTTCTTCCTTACGGTCTCACCCCCCGCGTCAGGGCTATTAGCCGTGAACGCGGCCGCGGGGTCTTGCTTATTCTCCTGGAGGCAGGCAGAATTGCGCGATCGAGCTCTCGAAGGAGACATTCAAATGGTTACAGCCTTCATTCTCATCAACGCCCAACGGGACCAGATAGCCAAGGCCGCCCAGGACATCCTGAAGTTGCCTGGCATCACCGAGGTCAACAGCGTGGCCGGGCAATATGATCTCGTCGCCGTCGCCCGCGTAAAAGAGAGCGAGCAGCTAGCCAAATTGGTGACCGAGGAACTGATCGCCGTCAAGGGCATCACGGCCACCAACACGCTCATCGCCTTCCGACAGTACAGCCGGTTCGACCTCGAACGGATGTTCGGGCTGGGCATGTAGCAGCAGGCCGGGCGCTGCCCGCTGTCGGGTCAGCAGGCAAAGATCGGCCCGCGGATTCCTCGCCTTCGGCGCGAAATCAGCGTGCCCTGCGAGGCTGGATCATTTTCGCCAACAATGCTTCAACGGCGTTTGCGCAGCAGGGCCAGCCCGCCCAGGGCCAGCAGGGACAGCGTGGCGGGTTCGGGGACGCTGGACTTGCCGAAGTTAGCCTCCAGAATCTGGTAGTCCGCGAAGGTCACGGCATGGTCGCCGTTGAAGTCGCCTTGCTCCCAGGTGGTCCCCGTGCCGAAGTTGGATTCTACTATCTGGTAATCGGCAAAGCTGACCGTGCCGTCACCGTTGGCGTCGCCCGCCAGCGCGGCAGGTTCGGGCGTGGGGCTAAATACTTGAATGCAGTTGTTGCCAGCATCGGCGACCCAGAGGTTGCCGGAGGAATCAAAGGTTATGTCTTCGACGGAAGCGAATTGTCCGTTGCCGTGACCAAAAGTCCCCAAGGTCTGCAGGAATGCACCGCTGCTGCTGAATTCCTCAATGCGATTGTTGCTCGTATCGGCGACCCAGATGTTCCCAGAGGAGTCACAGGCTACGCCGCCGGGGTAATAGAGCTGCCCGTTGCCGGTTCCTTCAGTCCCGAAGGTTTGCAGGAATGTTCCGCTGCTGCTGAACTCCACAATGCGACTGTTGGGAGTATCGGCGACCCAGACGTTACCCGACGAGTCACAGGTGACGCCCCCGGGGTTATTTAACTGCCCGTTGCCGTTTCCATGTGTCCCAAGCATGAATGCGCCGCTGCTGCTGAACTCCTGAATACGATTGTTACCCTTGTCGGCGACCCAGACGTTCCCGGAGGAGTCACAGGCTACGCCGTAGGGGGAATAGAGCTGCCCGTTGCCGGTTCCAGCTGTCCCAACGGTTTGCAGGAAAGCGCCGCTGCTGCTGAACTTCTCAATACGATTGTTGTATGTATCGCCGACCCAGACGTTCCCGGAGGAATCACAGGCGATGCCGTAGGGGCCATAGAACTGCCCGTTGCCCGTTCCATATGTCCCAATGGTTCGCAGGAATGCACCGCTGCTGCTGAATTCCTGAATGCGATTGTCGTAGGTATCGGCGACCCAGACATTGCCCGAGGAGTCACAGGCGACGCCGCAGGGGAACCAGAACCGCCCGTTGCCGGTACCAAAGCCACCTATCGTCTGCACCCACTGATACTGCTGTTGACCCCTCGCTTCCTGGCTGGACGCTAGTATTTGAAGAATCGTAGCCAAAACAAATGCCAATATGCTCGCTCGCCTCATTTTCCTTTTCCTTCCCTTTTTCGGGGCCGGGGCCAATGCCCGAAGCCAAAACGTCGCGCGGTCAGTCGGACGCTAAGCCCTGGCACGCCGATGGCGGGTTGCCGGTGATCTTCCCCCGCCGCTTACCCTAAGCGGGGTCGGAAGCGGTAAGTAGTCTATCAGAAATAACAATTTTGTCAAGTCGGGTGAACCATGTACTTGCAGCTTGGGGCTGGCGGGGTCGCCTTTGCCGAGGAGGACGCCGTCCACGTCGAGGTAGAGGTTTGGTAGTGATGGCTGCATGGGCGGGATTATCCGCGTAGAGAAGCCGGGAGCAAGCATGATCCTAGGCGGTCAGGGAATAGTGGGGTGGGGAGGCTCTACTTTTTTCCGCGCAAAAAAGGGTGCGACCCGCATAAGGAGCCGCCCGTCTGCATGTAATGTCAATTTGGCTAGTGCTCGACTACCTGCGCCGCCGAGCCAGGGCAAGACCGCCCAGAATCAGCAGGGAAAGTGTGGCAGGTTCGGGGACGCTGGACTTGCCGAAGTTAGCCTCCAAAATCTGGTAGTCCGCGAAGGTCACGGCATGGTCGCCATTGAAGTCGCCTTGTGCCCAGGTGGTCCCAGTGCCGAAGTTGCCTTCCAGTGTCTGGTAATCGGCGAAGCTGACCGTGCCGTCACCGTTGGCGTCGCCCGGCAGCCCGGCGGGGTCGGGGACAGGCTCCCAGAGAATGGCGTGATAATGCGATGAACTATCTTTGGCATATCCGACTATATCTCCGCTGGCATTGATGCCATTGGCACCAGACTCTACGAACCCGCTGGGGAGAAACTGGCTCAGATTAATGTAGCTTTCCGCTGTGCCGCTCCAAACCACGGCAAAATTACCACCAACAGTTGGATCCGCGTTCCCAACCTGCTGCGTCCCATTGGTGCCACATGCACCAGAATCAACGCAACCTTGGGGGTTCAGATCGATGCAACGTACCGCTGTGCCGTTCCACAGCAAGGCGTGTCTGTGATTACCCGTGGCCGGTCCCTCGCCGCTTCCGACCTGCTGAGTCCCGTTGGTGCCTTCGGCTCTAGAGTTACCAATTCCGCTGGGATTCAGGTCCACATAACTACCTGCCGTCCCGGTCCATAGCATAGCGTGGTGTAGTTCCTGCGGCGTTATCCCTTCCCCGGCCTGCTGCGTCCCGCAGATTCCGTATGCAGCAGAACCCATGAACCCGGGTGGAGTCAGATCGACGCAGCTTGCCGCCGTGCCGTTCCACAGCAAGGCGTGCCGGATGTTTTGCCACACCCCCTGCGGGGTGTAGCCGTACCCTACCTGCTGCGTCCCGTTGGTGCCAAGTGCTTCGGATGCGATGAACCCGCTGGGATTCAAATCGACTATGCTTGATGCCGTGCCGGTCCACAACACGGCGTGGGGCCAATCCCCCGAATTGCCGTGCCCAACCTGCTGGTTCCCGCAGACGCCTGTCGCTCCTAAACCTCCAAAGAGGCTGGAATCCAGCTTTACATAGTTGGCGGCCGTGCCGCTCCACAACAAGGGGCCTGCCTCGGTATTTCCCACCTGCTGTGTGTCGCTGATGCCAGTTGCATAGCACTCCCAATACCCGTACAACGGGGGGGTCAAGTCGATAACGACGTAAGATGAAGCCCCCGATGCATCACTTGCAAGAAAGCTGGCCAAGAATGCCATGCAAACAGCCGCAACGCCGGTCGTCAGCATCTTCCCCGTTTTCATGTTCCTTCCTTTCGTCTTCGCGCCGTCTTCCGACCGATTGTGGGTGTTCACCGGCCCGCGCCGCCCTTTGCGGCGTGGGCAGGAAACATCCGGATTCACGGAAAAATGGCCCGGAGGGGCCGCAAGGCAGGAAGGAACGAGCGAGCCTTGTCCTGCCCCGAACAACGGAACCGGCAGGCTCATGCCGGTCAGAGGTCCGCCATCCTCTCCAGGCGGACATCGACATACCCAATTTACCAGCCCCATCCATAAGCGTCAAGCCCAAGAATCATAAACTCACCGGAGTCGGTAGGGCGAGCAACTGTTGGGTTGCTCGCGCAATAGGAGCATGCCCTTCCGCACAAGACGCGTAAGGGCATAGCACCAGACATGGCGGCAAACAGCGGCCGCCATGGCACCCAACTCACAGGCGAGACGCCTGTGCTACTTGAGGGCGCAATTCAGTCCGCCAGGCCGACGGGCTTGTCGAAGTTGATGAAGTCTCGCGGGTCGGTCACCTGGCCGGTCAGGGCGGTGGCGGCGGCGGTCAGCGGGCTGGCCAGGAATACGCCGGCGTCCTTGTGGCCCATTCGGCCGGGGAAGTTGCGGTTGGTGGTGGAGATCACCGACATGGGGGCGTTTGCCCGGCCGAAGGTGTCTTGGGGCCCGCCCAGGCAGGCGGCGCAGCTTGCCGGGCCGATCTTGCACCCGGCGGCCTGGAATACCTCTCGCAGGGTCTTGCCGCCCACCTTGCAGCGGTCCAAGTCGGCGTCCACGTGGACGGTGGCGGGCACGATGAAGGTCTCGATCTTGACGGTCTTGCCGGCCAGCACGGCGGCGGCGGCCATAAAGTCGGTGGTCTTGCCGCCGGTGCAGGAGCCGATGTAAGCCCGGTCGAGCTTGATGTGGCCGAGCTCCCTGGCCAGCTTGCGCTGGCCGGGATTGGGATGGCAGGCCACGGTGGGTTCGAGTTTGGTTAGGTCGAGCACGAGTTCGTAAACAAACTTCTGCTTCTTGTCCGGGGTGACCGGCTCATAAGCCTCTTTCGTCCCGTTGAGTTTGCAGCGGTAATCCACGTACGCCTGCGTTTGGGCGTCAAACCCGAAGATGCCATTCTTGCCGCCGGCCTCAATGGCCATGTTGGCCACCGTCATCCGGTCATCCATGCTCAGGCCGGCAGCGCCCGGTCCGTCGAACTGCATCGCGCGATAAGTGGCGCCGTCGAAGCCTATCTCACCGATGCAATGCAGGATAATATCCTTGGCCATGATGCCCGGCTGCAATTCGCCTTCGAGCCGGAAATGCATCGTCTCCGGCACCTTGATAAGCAACTTGCCCGTGCCCATCACGAAGCCCGCGTCCGTGTTGCCGANNCCGCCGGTGCAGGAGCCGATGTAGGCGCGGTCGATGCGCGTGCCCTTCATCTCAGCGGCGGGCTTGGCGTTGGCCGGCGAGTGCGGCGCCGAAACGGTCGGCTGGATCTTCGATACGTCGAATTCCATCACGTCGGCGTACTTGGCCCCGGCGTCGCTGGCCAGCGCGGTGTAGGGCTTATCGGTGCGGGCCTTGACGTAGCGCTCGGTAACGGCGTCGGGGGCGATGATGCCGTTCTTGGCCCCGGCCTCGACGGCCATGTTGGTCATCGTCATCCGCTCCTCGATGTTGAGGGCGTAGATGGCCGGGCCGGCCAGTTCCATGGCCATGTAGTTGGCGCCTTCCACGCCGATCTTGCCGATCAGGTGCAGCACCAGGTCCTTGGCCATGAGGTAGGGGGGCAGCGTGCCGGTAAACACGAAGCGTCGCGTGACCGGCACCTTCAGCCAGAGCTTGCCCGTGCCCATGACGAAGCCCGCCTCGGTGTTGCCGATGCCGGTGGCGAATTCGCCGAATGCGCCGTGGGTGCAGGTGTGGCTGTCGGTCCCGACCAGCAGTTCGCCTGGCCGGGCGTGGCCTTCCTGCGGCAGGGCGACGTGGCAGACGCCGCGGTAGGGGGTCTTCTTGGGGTCGGCGTAGGGCTTGGGCATGCCGGCGCCGGGATGGACGAAGTCGGCGTCGTAGAAGTAGCGGATGCCCTGGGCCTTGGCGAAATCGCGCAGGGTCTGCACGTTCCGCTGGCTCTTGCTGTCGGTGGTGAAGATGTAGTGGTCCGGGATGATTACGATGCGGTCTGGGTCGAAGACCTTGGCGCCCTTGCCGAACTCCTGCTCGAAGACGCCGATGGTCCCCGGGCCGCAGATGTCGTGGGTGAGCAGGATGTCCACGCTCACCCAGACGTTCTCGCCGGGCTTGACGCTGTCGCGGCCCGAATGCCGGGCCAGGATCTTTTCCGTGATGGTCATAACTGCCATGTTCAGAACCTTACTCTAAAGCCAGGAACCCCCGGCCTACGCCGGGGGCTAAATAAAACAGCATCCAAGACTACGCAATAACCAATACGACGCAATAACCAATACGAGGCAACAACCGATACGACGAATACAATCAATGGGAAGAATACTGATACTACAAATGAATGCCAGGTCCTCCGTTTTGTCGATCGCCGGTTTTTCGCCCGTTGGGGCGGCGCGGGGACACGCCCGTGACGGTGCCCTCGCCGCTGGGCCGATTGTGCCCGGTCAGCACCGGCTGGGTGCGGCGCTGCTGCTCCAGGATGCGCCCGGCGTCGATAATCTGCAGGGCTTGCTTGAGGCTGTCGGTCACGGCAAACAGCCGCATGTCCTTCGCCAAGATATACCGGTGGCGGCGGAGCATGCTCTGCCGGATCCAGTCGGTCAACCCTTTCCAGTACTTCGAGCCGAACAGGATGACCGGAAAGCTCTCGGACTTTTCGGTCTGGATCAGCGTCAGGGCCTCGAAGAACTCGTCCATCGTGCCAAAGCCGCCCGGGAAGCACACGAAGGCGCAGGCGTACTTGACGAACATCACCTTGCGGGCGAAGAAATAGTGGAAGTCCAGGCGGATGTTGGCGTGGGGGTTGGCCACCTGCTCGTGGGGCAGGGCGATGTTCAGGCCCACGCTCCTGCCCCCGGCCTGGTCGGCGCCCTTGTTGGCCGCCTCCATGATGCCCG
>PMYM01000157.1 GCA_003171235.1 Phycisphaerales bacterium
AAGGCTGTGCCACCCGGAGAATTGCCTGTTACAGACTACTAGTTTACTTGTGCAACTGAGAGCATTTGCTGAAACCGGCGATGCGCGCGGTGAAGAAACTGTCAGGCCCGAATGGGCCGGCCAGGATTTGGCCGGGGGTGGAGCGGCCAAGCGAAGCGCAGGCCGCGGAACCCCCGGTTGCCGCACGCAACAAGTAAGAGCGAGTGCCGTGGTTGCACCTGGGCGATTGACTCAACTCGCGATGTTGTGGCCAAGCCCCGCTTTCCCGGTCAATCGTTCCATCGGCAGGGAGGAACCTTTCATTTTGAACATTACGGCACTGCCTCTGGTTTGGCTGTGCAGCTTTTTCCGGGAGCTACGCGGCGACAAAAAGAAAAGATGTCGCCGCTTCGCCCCCGGCTAAATTCTTACCGGCCCGTCCGGGCCTGGTCGCTGCGACGCCTTGGTCGGTCTCTTCCCGTCGAGGTCCTCCCGTTTCGTGAGGACTCGATTATCATTTAAGGAAGCATTCCTTTATTGGTTGATGCCGAAGGGGCGTCGCCGCAATCCCCTTGCGCGCCCATTGCCATTCTGCACGTTCGTTAAGGCATGCACGCCCGCTAAAGCTCGACACGTCCAGGGCTTTTCAGTAGGCTGTTGAGATGCACGCGGCGGCACGGAAATGGATATTCCACCTGGTTTCGCTGGGCCTGGCGGCCCTGCTGTTCTGGCTGCTCTTTCGGGGTCGCGACTGGTCAGCCCTGGGGCGGACGCCGCCCAAGGAACTGGCCTGGCTGGGTGCGGCCGCCGGTCTGGCCGTCGTGTACTGGGGTGTGCGAATCTTGCGCTGGCGGTGGATCGCCGGCCTGGAGGGCCAGACCATCTCGCTCGGCCTGGCCACACGCAGCATGTTGGCCGGCCTGGCGGTCGGGCTGCTCACCCCCATGCGCGGCGGAGAGGTGGTGCGCCCCTTATTCCTGCCGCCGGGCTGCCGGGTAAAATTGGCCGGCTGGGTGGTGATCGAGAGGGTCTTCGACCTCTCGGCCGTGCTGATCTTTTGCTTGTTGGGACTGCCCTACCTGTGGCGGCATGGCGTTCTCCAGCGGCTGGGGCTGCCCTGGGAGGTTCTGCTGGCGGGGGCGGGCATATTGCTGTGCTTGGCCCTGTTGGGTCCGGCGCTGGTCATGCTGCGTCCCCGGCGGCTATGGCGGGTGCTGGAGCGGCTCTTGCCGGCCAAGGCGGCGCAACTGGCCCAGATCGTAATCACTGGCCGGCAGTTGTGCGTCTTCTTGGCCAGTTCGCTGCTGGCGGAACTCTTGAGCATAGTGGCGGTGTATTTCTGCCTGTCCTCCTTCGGCGCGATCTCGCTGCCGCTAGTGCTGGCCCTGACGCCGGTGGTCATGCTCAACAACCTGCTGCCGATCACGCCCGGCGGGCTGGGGGTGCGCGAGGGCCTGGCCGTGCTGATGTTCGCCCAGGTCTGGCAGGTGGCCGATCCGCGCGAGCGGGTGCTGGCGGCGTACCTGGCTAACACGGCCCTGGTGCTGCTGGCCCCGGCGGCGGTGGGGGCGGTCATGGCTTGGCTGTCCGGCTTTCGCCTGCGGGGCAGGACTGCCTCGGCGACCGCCCCCGCGGCCGAGGCGGTTGACAACAAATGACCCAGACACAAGGAAACCCGCGACTGATCGTCAACGCCGACGACCTTGGCTGGTCCGAGGGCGTGACCGAAGGCATTCTCCAGGCCCACCGGCAGGGGATTGTGACGTCTTCCACACTGGCGGCGAACATGCCGGCGGCGGCCGGGGCCATAACCCTTTCCCGAAACTTTCCCGAGTTGGGAGTGGGCCTGCACCTGAACGTCTGCCAGGGTCCGGCCCTGTCGTCGCGCGGGCGGGCGGAATTGGCTGGCGCCGACGGCCAGATGAACCACAGCGGACTGGGCCTGATCA
This sequence comes from Phycisphaerales bacterium, assembly GCA_003171235.1. GTDB lineage: Bacteria > Planctomycetota > Phycisphaerae > SM23-33 > SM23-33 > FEN-1344. Next base: position 1,929 of record PMYM01000157.1, read on the forward strand.
AGCTGGCCCTGCTCCGCCCGCGCCGGATGCTGCCGGCCATTCAGGAGGAGTTTGCCGCCCAGATCGAATTTGCGCTCTCGATGGGCCTCAAGCCGACCCACCTGGACAGCCACCGGCACGTCCACGCCTGGCCGCCGATATTTCGGCTCGTCATGGTCCTGGCCCAGCGATATGATATCGCCTTCGTCCGCCGCCACCGCGAGGCCCTGCCGGCGGGCATGCCGCCGGCCCCCGCCGGCCAACGCCGTCTGAGCCGGGTGCTGAACTTCCTGGGCGGGCGGTGCCACCGATTGGCGCCGCGCCTCCAGCCGACGCTGGGCACGCTGGGCGTGGCCCACACCGGGGCCATCGACGCGGCGGCGCTGCTGGCCGTTATTGCGGCCCTGCCCGAAGGCCTCAGCGAACTGATGGTGCATCCGGGTCTGCCTGAAGGTCTGCAGGCCGGCCAGACGCGCCTGTTGGCCAGCAGAGAGGCTGAATTGCGGGCGCTGTGCGACGCCGACGTGCGGGCGGCCATTAGCCGCCACAGGGTGGTGCTGACGCATTATGGAAAACTTCGCAGAGAATAAACGTGTCGCGGGCGTCTCGCCCGCGCGCGGGCAGGATGCCCGCGACACGAACAACCCGATCCGCTATTCCATCGTGGTGCCCTTCTACAACGAGCAGGACATCGTGGAGAAGCTGTACGGCCGGATCGTGCGCGTCATGAAGCACGTGGGCGGGCGCTTCGAGTTGATCTTCATCAACGACGGCAGCCGCGACGGCACCGCCGGCGTGCTGGAGCGCATCGCCCGCTCCGACGGGCGGGTGGTGTTCATCGACCTGCGCCGCAACTTCGGCCAGACCACCGCCCTGCAGGCGGGTTTCGACCACGCCCGGGGCGAGGTCGTCATCGCCATGGACGGCGACCTGCAGCACGACCCCTACGAGATCCCGCTGTTCATCAAGAAGATCGACGAGGGGTACGACGTGGCCAGCGGCTGGCGCGTCCGCCGCGGCGACAACCTGCTGCTGCGGCGCATCCCCAGCCGCATCGCCAACTGGCTGCTGGCCAAGGTCAGCGGCGTCCGGCTGCACGACTTCGGCACCACCTACAAGGCCTACCGGCGCGAGGTGCTGGAGGGCGTGCGGCTGTACGGCGATATGCACCGCTTCGTGCCGGCCATCATCGCCCGGCTGGGGGCCCGCATCTGCGAGGTGCCCATTAAGAACGTCCGCCGCCCCAGCGGCAAGAGCAACTACGGCATCGGGCGCACCTTCCGCGTGGCCATGGACCTGATCACCCTGCGCTTCGTGACGGCCTACCTGACTCGGCCTATGCACTGGTTCGGCAAGTGGGGGCTGGCCAGCCTGGTCGGCGGCGGGGGCATTCTGTCTTACGGCCTGTTCCGCAAGGTTTATTACCTTGTCCAAGGCAAGACATTCCATCTGTTCGATACTCACGGGCCACTGATGATGGTGGGCGTGCTGCTGGTCATGGCGGGGCTGCTGTTCATCTCCACCGGCCTGGTAGGCGAGATGCTCATGCGGATATACTTCGAGGCCTCGCGGCTGCGGACGTATGCCGTGCGGCGGATCATCCGCGGCGGCCAGCAGGCCGAGCCGACCCCCCAACGGGTCTCGCAGCGGTAAGCTGCGGTCATTTCGGCAGACCAAGACTTTACGCAGAGACGCAGAGGGCGCAGAGGAAAGCAGAGAGAAGAATTGTTTTAGACTTCCGTTTCCTTGGACTATTCATTCCAACTGTGATCGGGCGTATTTAACATTCTTTCTTCTTCTTCTTCGCTTCCGACAATATTCCTCCTTCTCTGCGTTTTTCTCTGCGTTCTCTGCGCCTCTGCGTAAATTCTGGCACTCCCAACCCTGTACTTGCGGAGGGAAATCGGGGATAATGGCCGCTTCACAAGGGCAAGGAAGCCCGCATCCTGCCCGGGTTTTTCACACGATCGGGTTATGTGCCGGCCGGCTCTACGCGTACGACTTTGAGCGGCCAGGACGGATAAGGATCGAAATAAGTGGCTAGCGAAGAAGACCTGACAACCAAAGCCGACGCCAACGGCGGCGAGGCAAACGGCGGCAGCGGCCAGCAGCAGGCGGCCCAGCCGGCCGAGGCCCCCGTCATGTTCAAATTCGAAAACGAGCGCATCCAGGAACTGCTCATCGAAGACGAGATGCGCGACAGCTATCTCACCTACGCCATGAGCACCATCATGGACCGCGCCCTGCCCGACACCCGGGACGGCCTCAAGCCCAGCCAGCGGCGCGTCATGATGGCCATGCACGACCTGCACCTGGGGCCCCGCAGCAAGCACCGCAAGTGCGCCAAGATCGCCGGCGACACCAGCGGCAACTACCACCCCCACGGCGAGGGCGTGGTGTATCCCACCCTGGTCCGCCTGGGCCAGGACTGGAACATGCGCTACACCCTGGTGGACCCGCAGGGCAACTTCGGGTCCATCGACGGCGACCCGCCGGCGGCCATGCGCTACACCGAGGCCCGCCTGACCGCCCCGGCCACGGACATGCTGGAGGACATCCAGTACGACACCGTGGACATGCAGCCCAACTACGACGACACCCGCAGCGAGCCCACCGTGCTGCCCGCGAAACTTCCAAACCTGCTGGTCAACGGCGCCCAGGGCATCGCCGTGGGCATGGCCACCAGCCTGCCGCCCCACAACCTGGGCGAGATCTGCGACGCCCTGGTGCACCTGATCGACCACCCCGAGGCCAGCATCCCCGAGCTGATGAAGATCGTCAAGGGCCCCGACTTTCCCACCGGGGGGATGATCTGCGGTCGGCAGGGCATCTACCAGGGCTACACCACCGGGCGGGGCAGGCTGGTGGTCCGCGCCCGCATGCACACCGAGCAGGTGCGCGGGGGCAAGACCCTGATCGTCATTACCGAGATTCCCTACCAGGTGCTCAAGAGCACCATCGTCGAGCGCATCGCCGACCAGGTGAAGAACGGCCGCATCCCCGACGTCTACGACGTGCAGGACCATTCCGACCGCACCGGCATGCGCATCGTGGTGGAGCTGCGCAAGGGCGTCGAGCCCGAGGTGGTCATCGCCCAGTTGTACGAGTACACCCCGCTGCAGAGCACCTTCAGCATCATCAACATCGCCCTGGTCAACAGGGCCCCGCGCACCCTGGACCTGAGGCAACTGCTGGAGGCCTACCTGGAGCACCGCAAGGACGTCATCCGCCGGCGGACGCAGTTCCTGCTCCGCCGCGCCCGCCAGCGGGCCCACCTGCTGGAGGGCCTGATCCTGGCGGTGGCGGACATCGACGAGATCATCGCCATCATCAAGGCCAGCCCCGACCCGCCGGCCGCCCGCCAGCGGCTCATGGCCAAGAAGCTGCGCCTGACCGAGGCCGCCACCATCCGCAAGCTGCTGCCCAAGGAGTTCGTCAAGCAGGCAACCAGCACCGACCAGCACCTCACCGGCGTGCAGGCCGACCACATCCTGGCCATGCAGCTCCAGCGGCTGACCGGCCTGGAAATCCAGAGAATGGCCCATGACTATACGGCCCTGGTGGAGGAGATCGCCGGCTACGAGGCCATCCTGGCCGACGAGCGGCTGCTGCTGGACGTGATCCGCGAGGACATCTACGAGATCCGCGAAAAGTACGCCGACGCCCGCCGCACCGACATCGTGGACGACGCCGGCGAGTTCAAGATCGAGGACCTCATCGCCGACGAGGACGTGGTGGTCACCATCAGCCACGACGGCTACATCAAGCGCCTGCCGCTGGGGAGCTACCGCAAGCAGGGGCGGGGCGGGGTGGGCATCATCGGCTCGGAGTCCAAGGAAGGCGACTTCATCGAGCACCTGTTCATCGCCGCCACCCACGATTACATGCTCTTTTTCTGCAACAACGGGCGGATGTACTGGCTGAAGGTGTATGACGTGCCCAGCATGGCCCGCCAGTCCAAGGGCCGGGCCATCGTCAACCTGCTGGAGATGCAGAAGGACGAGAAAATCTGCGCCGTGCTGGCGGTGCGCGAGTTCCACGACCGCTTCCTCATCACCGCCACGCGGCTGGGGCAGATCAAGAAGACCCCGCTGGACGCCTACTCCAACCCGCGGCGCGGCGGCATCGCCGCCACCGGGCTGGACAAGGGCGACATCGTCATCGGGGCCGACATCACCACCGGCGACAACCAGATCATCCTGGCCACGCGCGAGGGCAAGGCCATCCGCTTCAAGGAGAAGGACGTGCGGGCGATGGGTCGCACGGCCGGCGGCGTGCGCGGCATCCACCTGCGGGCCAAGGACGAGGTGGTGGGCATGGCCGTGGTCAGCGCCCAGTCCACGCTGCTGACGGTCTGCCTGCACGGCTACGGCAAGCGCACCGCCTTCGACGAATACCGCACCCAGACCCGCGGCGGCAGCGGCATCATCAACATTCGCACCACCGGGCGCAACGGGCCGGTGGTGGACATCAAGACCGTCGCCGAAAACGACGAGGTCATGCTCATCACCGAGCACGGCATGATCGTCCGCATCGGCGTGAGCAACCTGCGGGCCATCGGCCGGGCGACCCAGGGCGTCCGCCTCATAGGCCTGAGGCCCGAGGACCGCGTGGTGGCCGTGGCCAAGGTCGTCAAGGAAGAAGAGGGGCAGCAGTAATTGCGATTTGAGTGGCATGGCCGTCCGCGTCTTTTGCGGCGGCCATGAAAGACTCTGGCCACCCTGGTGCATGCCCAAAAGGTAGAGCCTCTCGCTGCCGAAAGGCTAAACATGGTCACGCGAAAAGAAGCGTGACCATGCCACCCGACTCAATGCCGGCCTTAACGGCAAGGCGCCTTGCGCAGATCGCAATCCCACATGGCCGCCCCTTCGGGGACGGCCATGCCACTGGGACGCCCATAGCTTGAGTTTTGCCGCGTCGGCCGGTATGTATGCGGTATGCGAAGGGCCGGAATAATCGCGACGCTGGCGTTAGTGCTGGCCGGCGGGCTCTGGTGCGGGTCGGCAGGGGCCCAGGAATTCAGCGACGCCGACGTGGAAAAGGCCGTCGAGACGGCCAAGGACTACCTTTGGCGAAACTGGGCCGAGGGGCACTGGGACGAGATCGGCCTGGAGGACGCCAACCAAGGCGCCGGCGAAAACGTCAACTACGGCGGGCGGACGGCCCTGTGCGCCTACGCCCTGCTGGCGGCGGGGGAGTCGGCCCAGTCCGAGAAGATGAAGAAGACGCTCGAGTGGCTTTGCCAGGCCAAGACCAGCGGCATTTACGCCCGGGCCTTCCGGGCCAGCGCCCTGGCCGCGCTTGGCCGCAACAGCGCCTACGTCAAGGTGATGCAGGACGACGTGGCCTTCCTGCTAAAGGCGGCGGACAAGCAGGGGGCCTACGGCTATCTGCCCTCGGAAATGGGCGGGCAGGTTTACGACAACTCCAACGGCCAGATCGCCCTGCTGGCGGTGTGGGCCGCCACCAACTGCGGGGTGGAGATACCGGCCGAATATTGGAAGCTGGCGGAGAAGCACTGGTCCGACGAGCAGAACCCCGACGGCGGCTGGGGCTACAGCAAGGGCCATCGCGAGAACAACATCAGTTACGGCTCGATGACGGCCGCCGGCCTGGCCAGCATGTTCATCTGCTTCGACAACAACCACGCCGCCGATTTCGTCGAGTGCAAGACGGCGCCGGACCTGGGGGCCATCGGCAAGGGCCTGGAGTGGCTGGACGCCAACTTCGACCCTCAGCACAATCCCAACTACGGCCCGGAGCATTATTATTACTACCTGTATGCCCTGGAACGGGTGGGCCTGGCCAGCGGGTACAAGTACTTCGGCAAGAAGGACTGGTACAAACTGGCCGCCTCGTCGCTGGTGGGGGGCCAGGCCGACGGCGGGAGCTGGGGCGGCGACATCGTCGGCACCAGCTTCGGCCTGCTGTTTTTGGCCCGCGGGCGCCAGCCGGTGCTGTTCAACAAGCTCCAGTACGAGGGCACCTGGAACAGCCGCCCGCGCGACCTGGCCAACCTGACGCGCTGGATCTCCGCCAGCTTCGAGAAACCCGTCAACTGGCAGATCGTCAACCTGGCCGGGGCGGTGGAGGAATGGCACGACGCCCCCATTCTCTACATCTCCGGCTGGCAGGCCCCTAAATTCAGCGACGAGGAACTGGCCAAACTGGCCGAGTTCGTCCACCAGGGCGGGCTGATCTTCTCCGAGGCGGCCGGCAGCCGCTCGGCCTTTTCGCTGGCCATGCAGCGGTACTATCTCAAGATGTTCCCCGGCCTGGAACTCAAGCGACTGCCTGAAGACCACCCCGTATACAACGTTTACTTCAAGCTGACCGGGCAGAAGAATCTGCTGGGCATTTCCAACGGCGTTCGCCTGCTGGTGGTGCATTCGCCGGAGGAACTGTCGCTGGCCTGGCAGCTCAACCAGCACGCCGTGAAAGGGGAGCTGTTCCGCCTGGCGGCCAACATCTATTTCGTGGCGACGGACAAGGGTTCGCTGCGGCGGCGGGGGGTGAGCCACTGGCCCAGCCCGCCCGAGCAGGAGGTTTACGACAGCCTCAAGCTGGTGCAGGTCAAGCATGCGGCCAACTGGCAGGTCGAGCCGGCCGCCTGGAAACGATTCGGCATCCTGCTCTCCCGCGACCACCACCTGGGTGTGGAACTGGCCCAGCCGGTCGAGCTGGAAAAGCTCGACGCCCAAAGCTGCTCCCTGGCGGTCATGACCGGCGCCGGGCCGCTGGCCGTCACCGACGCCCAAAAGGCCAATCTGAAAAAGTTCATCACCGACGGCGGCAGCCTCATTGTCGATTCCGCCGGGGGGGACGAGGCCTTCGCGGCCTCGGTGCGTAAACTGCTGGAGGGCCTGCTGGAGGGCAGCCGACTGGCGGTGCTGCCGCCGGGCCATCCGCTGTACACCAAGGTCGGGCCGGTAGTCGGCAAGGTGGCGTATCGGCCGGCGGCCAGGCAGGGCCCCGGCGACAACAGGCCCAGGCTGGAGGGCCTCAGCTACAAGGGGCGGCTGGCGGTGGTCTTCAGCCCGGAGGACCTCACTGCCGGACTGGTGGGCTACGCCTACCACGGCCTCAAAGGCTACGAGCCCGCCAGCGCCTACGAACTCATGCGCAATGCCGTGCTGTACCTGGCGGACCGGGTAGTGTCGGTCCCCAGCACGCAGAAGCAATAGCCAGGGAAGATCGCCCGCGATGAAGATACTGCTCTCCACCGACATGGAAGGTTGCGCCGGCATCCTCAATCACGACGATTGGGTGATCCCCCAGGGGCGGTTTTATCTTCAGGGCCGGCGGATTCTGACGGAAGAGACCAACGCCGCCGTGGCCGGTTTTTTCGAGGCCGGCGCCACGGCCGTTACGGTGATCGACGGCCACGGGGCCGGCGGCATCGACCCGGAACTGCTGGACGAGCGGGCGGAACTGTGCCGCGGGCCGCATCCCTTGGGCTATCTGGGCGAGCTGGACGGCAGCTACGCCGCCTTGGCGTTTGTGGGCCAGCACGCCAAGGCCGGCACGCCGCGATCGCATATCACCCATACCGGGTGGTTCAATTGGATTGACGAGTCGATCAACGGCATCTCGGTGGGCGAGTATGGGCAGTCGGCCCTGGTGGCGATGGAGCTGGGCGTGCCGACGATCTTTGCCGCCGGGGAAGAGGCCCTGGCCAAGGAGGCCCAGGCCTTGACGCCCGGCGTGGTGACGGTGGCCGTCAAGCGCGGGCTGCAGGACGATGACGGCATGATTGGCCTGGACACCGACGGCTACCGCGCCGCCAAGCTGGGGGCGGTGCACCTGGCGCCTGCACGGGCGCGTCAGCTTATCCGCCAGGGGGCTTGCCAGGCGATCCGGCAACTCAATCGCGATCCCGGGAGTTTCGGCTATCCGGCGATAAAGCCGCCATACGTTCGGCTGGCCCGCTTTCGCCGCAAGGGCGACGCCCCGGGCTTCACCGCCCGTGACACCCATCCCTCCAGTTTACGCGCCCTGGTGAACATGCCCTACACCCCCGTTCAGTAGTGACGCTGGGATGGCCGGCGTGCAGGAGAGCGGCCTGTGGAACAGATGCGTTTAGGGATGCCCCAGGAGAGTTGAGTTGCCATGACCCATCCCACAACACCGCTGCGCATCGGAACCCGCTCCAGCCCCCTGGCCATGGCCCAGGCCCGCCAGGTGGCACGCGCCCTGGGCCAGGCCGAGCTGGTGCCCATCGTCACCCGGGGCGACCGCACCGCCGGCCCGCTCACCCAGATCGGGGGCAAGGGGCTTTTCACGGGGGAATTGGAGAACGCCCTGCGCCAGGGGCGGATCGACCTGGCGGTGCATTCGGCCAAGGACCTGCCCGCCCGCCTGCCGCCGGACATGACCATCGCCGCCGTGCCCGCCCGGCAGGACGCCCGCGACGCCCTGGTCAGCCCCGCCGGGGGCGACTGGGCGTACCTGGCCGCCCGGGCGACCCTGGGCACCTCCAGCCGGCGCCGCGTCGGCCAGGCGCTGCATCACCGCCCCGACCTGCGACTCTTGCCCCTGCGCGGCAACGTCCAGACCCGCCTGCGGAAACTGCAGCAGGGCGAGTTCGACGCCATCATCCTGGCCCTGGCGGGCCTGAAGCGCCTGGACCTGCTGGAGTCGCTGGGGTCCAGCGTGACCCCGCTGGAGATCTCCAGTTTCGTGCCGGCGGCCGGGCAGGGGGCGCTGGCGATCGAGGCGCTTACGATGAATCAAGCGGCCTGCCGGGCGGCCGCCCAACTAGACCACCCCGATTCCTCCGGAGCCCTTCAGGCGGAACGGCAATTCGTGGTGCAGATCGGCGGCGACTGCCAGTCTCCCGCCGGCGTGCATATCATGCGGCAGGGCGGCCAGTGGGCCGGTTGGGCGGCGGCCGCAAGCCCGGACGGGCGGCGCGTGCTTCGCTCGACCGCCCGCGGGGAACGCCCCGGCGAGGTCGCCCTGGCCCTGGCCAGGGACCTGCTCCAGCAAGGCGTCGCCGGCCTGCTGCGCGGATAAAAAAAAGACGGCGGCGTGAGCCTGCGCCGCCGCCCGCGGGAATAAGAAATGCGATGCTGAGGGGAAGATACGATTGGCGCGGGCATGGGGCAAACTTGCGGGCGATTTTTCCGCTTCGGCCTGCCTAAGATTCATTTATGCTGCCGGAATCCGTGCTAAAGGCCCGCAAACTGCTCACTCCCTGCCGCCTCTGCCCAAGGTTCTGCGGGGCCCTGCGCAGGAGCGGGCAGAAGGGCTTTTGCGGCGTGGCCGACAAGCTCCGCGTGGCCTCGGCCGGCGCCCATTTTGGCGAGGAATCGGTGCTGACGGGCAAGGGTGGCAGCGGCACGATCTTCCTGGGTGGCTGCAACCTTAGATGCGTCTACTGCCAGAATTACCGCATCTCCAGCGGGCGGACGTTGGCGGAAATGCCCCCCGCCCAACTGGCCCAGATCATGATTGAGCTGCAGCGCGCCAGGGTCTCCAACATCAACCTCGTGACCCCCACCCACGTGGCGCCCATGCTGCTGGAGGCGATAGTGCTGGCCCGCCGGCTGGGGCTCAAAGTGCCGGTCGTGTACAACTGCGGCGGCTACGAATCGGTGGAGATGCTGGTCTTGCTGGAAGGGTACGTGGACATATACCTGCCCGATTTCAAGTACGGCTCTGCCCAGGTGGCGGCCAAGTATTCCCAGGCGCCCGACTATCCCGAGAAGGCCGAGCTGGCCCTGGCCGAAATGTTCCGCCAAGTGGGGCCGCTACGGGTGGGGGCCTCGGGGCTGGCCTGCTCGGGCGTGCTGGTGCGGCACCTGGTGCTGCCGCTGGACCTGGCCTGCAGCCAGCAGGTGGTGGACACGGTGGCCAGGGTCGCCCCGGGCACGGCCATCAACATCATGGGCCAATACCGCCCCTGCCACCAGGCCTGCGCGTACCCCGAACTGCTATTGATGCCCGAGTCAGCCGAACTGGAAAGACTGCGCAACTACGCCCAGGAGCAAGGGCTCATCCAGGTTAACGGCCAGCGGAATTCACTGCAGAGAATCTCCGGCTAAAGCGCTTTGCATTACGGTGTAGCTCATTGCTTGCTTGTTTGAGTCTGCGTAAGCAGGCTTTTCTTCTCGTAACAGGCCCCGGCTTTAGCCGGGGTAACAGGTCGCCCCCACCGGAGCAAAGCCATCCGCCGACCTGCCTTGTGGCAGATTCACGTTGGCGATGTCGCGATGGGCCATTTAGAGCGGATACTGCAGAA
>PMYM01000248.1 GCA_003171235.1 Phycisphaerales bacterium
ATCGAGGGCGGGCTCTCCTTGAGCGGGTCGATCGACCTGCTCGAGCGCCACCCGGACGGGCGAATTCGCGTGACCGATCACAAGACCGGGAAAGTGCGCGCCGCCAAGGACTTCGTAATCGGCGGCGGCAAGACGCTGCAGCCGGTTTTATATGCGCTCGCGGCCGAACGCGTGCTGGGCGCGCCGATTTACGCCGGGCGGCTTTACTACTGCACCGCGACCGGCGGCTACGAGGAGCGAGTGGTTGAAATCAACGACGAGGCGCGGCGCTCGGCGCGCGAATTCGTCTCGATCATCAAAAAATCGCTGGAGGAGGGGTTTTTGCCGGCCGCACCGGACGATCGCGAATGCGAATGGTGCGACTACAAGCGCGTGTGCGGCCCGTACGAGGAGCGGCGCTCCCGACTCAAACCGAAAGCGCGGCTTAAACCGCTTCACCGGCTGCGCGAGATGCGCTAACCCCATGGCCGATACCATCATAGCCGACCAGGCGGTGCGCGATCGGATTCGCGACGACCTCGGCGTCACGCTCCTAATCGAGGCCGCCGCCGGCACCGGCAAGACCACCTGCCTGGTGGGGCGAATGGTGGCCCTGGTCAAGAGCGGGCAATGCCCGGTGGAAAACATGGCGGCGGTCACTTTCACCCGCAAGGCCGCCGCCGAGTTGCGGACCCGCTTCCAGGTGGCCATCGAGCAGGCCGCCCGAAGCGCCGTCGGCCAGGAAAAGGCCCGCCTGGCCTCGGCCCTGGGCAAGTTGGAGCGATGCTTCATCGGCACGATTCACTCCTTCTGCGGCCGCCTGCTGCGGGAGCGCCCGGTGGAGGCCGGCGTTGACCTGGCCTTCGAGGAGCTGGACGAGGACCAGGACGCCCAGCTTCGCCGGCGGGCCTGGGACCAGCACGTCGGCGCCCTGTTTACCGAAAGCTCGCCCCTGCTGGAGCGGCTGGACCAGGCCGGCCTGCAAGTGAACGAACTGGCGGGCATGTTCATGGACCTGGCTGAATATCCCGACGTGCAGGATTGGCCCTCCCAGGCGCCTCCCCTGCCGGATGAGCAGGTCCAGGCCGCCCGGGGAGAACTGGCCTTGTACCTGCGGCACATCGAGGAACTGGCCGGCTCGCTGCCGGAAGACCCCGGCAACGACAAGCTTATTCCCAAGTATCGCGAGCTGGCCCGGTTGCGGCGGCAGGCGGACCTGGAGGTCCTGCCTGAGCTGATGGACATGCTGGCGGAATTCGAGGATGTTCCCAAGATCGTCCAGAAGGTCTGGCCGGGCGGGCGCGAGCAGGCCAAGGCGGAACTGGCCCGGTGGGAGGAGTTTTCGCAGGGGCACGCCCAGCCGATGGCGGCGCTCTGGCGGCAGCAGCGCTACGCCGCGGCCATGGCCGCCGTCCTGCCGGCCTTGGCGGTGTACGACCGCCTGCGCCGCCGGGGCGGTTGCCTGAACTTCCAGGACCTGTTGCTGTCGGCCGCCAGGCTGCTGCGGGAAAATGCGGGCGTTCGCCGCTACTTCGCCGGGCGGTTCACCCACCTCTTGGTGGATGAGTTCCAGGACACCGACCCGGTGCAGGCCCAGGTCATGCTGCTGCTGACGGCCAGCGACCCCGATCAGCGCGACTGGACGGCCTGCCGCCCCCGGCCCGGCTCGCTCTTTGTCGTGGGCGACCCCAAGCAGAGCATCTACCGCTTCCGCCGGGCAGACATCGTCACCTATAATCAGGTGCGGCAGATCGTGCTCGACACCGGCGGCGAACTGGTTCCGCTAACGGCCAATTTCCGTACGCTCAAGCCCCTGGTCGGGTGGGTCAACGCTGCCTTCTCGAACTTCTTCCCACCCCAGTCCGATGCCTACTCGCCCCAGGACCGCCCGATGGACGCCGCCCGCACCAGCCCCGGCCCGAGCATTCTGACCACCCAAGGCCTTAGCGATGACCAATGCCTGGCCCACTTGTGCGTGGACGGCAAATGGAACAAGTCTCTGGCGGTCGAATACGACGCCGAGCGAATCGCCCGCTACATCCGCCAGACCATCGACGCCGCCAAGCTCTCCGACACGTCAACAAACTCCGGCGACGGTACGCCCTCTTTTATAGCCCCCGACGTAAGTCGGGGGTTCCCCGCTTCTTCTTCTCCCGCTTCTTCTACTCCTACCGTTGCCCCTTCCGTCTCCCCCGGCGACTTCATGATCCTCACCGCTTACACCCCCGACATGACCGTCTACGCCCGCAAGCTCCATCAGTATGGCCTGGCCTGCGAGATCACCGGCGGCGCGCTGCTCAACGAGTGCGAGGAGCTTCGCCTGCTTCACGCCTGCCTGGCCGCCATGAGCCGCCCCAACGATCCGGTGGCGCTGGTTGCCCTGCTGCGCAGCGAGCTGTTTGGCCTGGACGACCAACTGCTCTACCGCTTCGCCCAGGCCGGCGGGCGGTTCTACTATCCCGCCCCCAACCTGCCGGCGGGCCTGGAAGGCGCCGGGCCGCTGGAGGAGGCCTTCGCCCGCCTGCGGCGTTACGCCCTCTGGGCCGCGACGATGCCGGCCGCGGCCGCCGTCGAACGCATCGTCGAGGACTCAGGCCTCTTGGCCCGTGCCTGCACCAGCCCCGACGCCGACCTCCGCGCCGGCAGCCTGCTCAAGGCCCTGGAACTGCTCCGCGCCGGCCAGACCCAAGCTTGGAGCCTGGCCGGGCTGGTCGAGTCCCTGAGCCAACTGGTCGAGGGCCAACCCGCCGCCAACGGCGCGCCCGCAAAGGCGCCGGCGGCGTCGGCCGTCCGCGTCATGAACCTGCACAAGGCCAAGGGCCTGGAGGCCCCGGTGGTGTTCCTGGCCGACCCCACCGGCCTGAGCAAGCACGACGTCAAACTCCACATCGCCCGCCAGGGCAGCAAAGTGCAGGGCTACTTGGCCCTGTACCGGCGGCGCGGTTTCCAGAGCGACCTGGTGGCCTGCCCGGCCGGCTGGGAGGAAAAGGCCCAGGAGGAGCAGCGCTTCCTCCAGGCCGAACGCAACCGCCTGCTGTACGTCGCCGCCACGCGGGCTGGGGCCAAACTGGTGGTCTCCTGCCGGACGCCGGGCAAGAGCCTTGAACGAAACCCTTGGGGCCCGCTTCAGGCATATCTGGGCGATTCGCCCGAGTTGGCTGACGTTCCCGCAGGTAGTGGCACGGGCATCTTGCCCGTGGGCGCCCAAACTATCCAAGTCGCCGACATGCAGGCCGGGTTGTCGGCAATCCAACATCGTTGGTCGCGGGCTTTGCCGCCCAGTTATGCCGTCCAAGCCGCCAAGGCCGCCGCCATCGATCCCTCGGCCTGGCCCAAACCCGGCGCCTCCCAGCCGGCCGGCGCCCAAAAACCCGGCGAGGGCGATGCTCCCTCACCATCCGCCTCTTCCCTAAAGGGCGAGGAATTCGGCAGCGTCGTTCACCTGCTGCTGGAATCGGCCATGCGCAATCCACAGGCCGATCTTGCCCAACTGGCCAGGACCGCCCTGGCCCAGCACGAACTGCCCATCGACGCCGCCGGCGAGGTGCTCGAACTGATCGACGGCGTGCGCCGCTCGGACATCTGGACCCGCGCCCAGGCCAGCGAAAATGCGATGGTCGAAGTCCCCCTGCTGGTTCCGGGCGAAACCCCCCAGGGCCTGCCGCTGATCGTCCGTGCGGTCATCGACCTGGTCTTCCCCCGGGACGGCGGCTGGGTGATCGTCGATTACAAGACCGACCGCGCCGCCGACGGCAACCTGGACGGCCTGGCTGAGCACTACGCCCCGCAACTGCGCTCCTACGGGCGGCTCTGGCAACAGGCCGCCGGGGGGCAGGTCAAGGAGCTGGGCCTGCTGTTCGTCCGCCAGCGGAAGTACATCAAACTGCCAAATGCCTGAGCCCCTCTTCCTGGGCATTTCAAATTGGGGAATTTCAAATAGCAAATTGGCGAAGCCAAGGCAGTGCCATGGCCGCTCCTTCAATTCCCAAATTTGAAATCCTGCGGGCCTAAAGCCCGCAGTTGAAATCTCCCCCGCATGGCGATATTGTTGCTCTCGCGGCTTGAACTAACATTTTTCTTGGGATGAATCATGGCGTCGGTTGTTTTTTACTTTCAGGTGCATCAGCCCTTCCGGCTTCGGCGATACAGCATCTTTGACAGCGGCAGCAACTACTTCGACGAAGAGGCCAACAGCCGCGTCCTCAACAAGGTCGCCGGCAAGTGCTACCTGCCGGCCAACCGCCTGATGCTGGACCTCATCCGCCGGCACGAGGGCCGCTTCCGCATCAGCTATAGCGTCACCGGCATGGCCATGGAGCAGTTCCGCCGCTACAACCC
>PMYM01000066.1 GCA_003171235.1 Phycisphaerales bacterium
AAGGGCAACCAGGCCAGCATGCTAGTGCTGCTGCCCGACAAGCTCGACGGCCTGGAGGCGATGGAGAAGAGCCTCTCGGCCGCGAAGCTCTCGGACTGGGCAGCGAAGCTCAAGGACGCGCAGGTGGCGGTGAGTCTGCCCAAGTTCAAGAGCACCTGCAGCTTCGATTTGGGCACGCCGCTGAAGGCCATGGGCATCAAGAAGGCCTTCACCGATGCGGCGGATTTTGGCGGCATGACCACCAAGCCCGAGGATGCGCTGTACATCTCGGCCGTGGTGCACAAGGCCTTCGTGGACGTCAACGAGGAAGGCACCGAGGCGGCGGCCGCCACGGCCGTCGTTATGCACGCGGCAAACGGCCAGAGTTCCAAGCCGGTGGATTTCGTGGCCGACCACCCGTTTGTGTATGTCATCCGGGACAACCGCACGGGCGACGTCCTCTTCATGGGCCGCCTGGCGGATCCGTCGCAAAAGGGTGAATAAGGAACAGGAACCCCCGACTTACGCCGGGGGGTAAATACGAGGAAGAAGCAAGGAACCCCCGACTTACGCCGGAGGTCACATTCTGCACTCCGCCCCGGTCGAAGAGCGCCTGGTCCAGGCGAGAAACAATTCTCGTATTTTTTCTTGAACTTCAGCCGGGGCACCGCGTCTAATGCCGCGAGAAAGAATTCTCAGGTATCCGCGGCATTACAAAGGGACTGGGCATGGCGCGCAGGAAAAGTCGAACGCCGACGGAGGTCGAACTGGAGTTCATGCAAATCGTCTGGCAGGCCGGCGAGGTGACTCCCGAAGATGTCCTGGAGCAGCTTGGCCGTCAGGGGCGGAACCTGTCCGACGGCTCGGTCCGCAAGATCCTCTCGATCCTGGTGACCAAGGGCTACGTGTCGCGCCGGCCGCAGGGCAGGACGTTTCGCTACCGCGCCCAAGTGCCCAAGGGCCGGGCCAACCGCAGCATGCTCATGGACCTGGTCAACCGCGCCTTTGCCGGTTCGCCCGCCCTGATGGTGGCCGCCCTGCTGGACAACCCCAAACTGAGCCAGGCGGACCTCAAACAGATCAAGCAACTGATCTCGGAACGGGAGAAGTCAAGATGAACGGGGCGGAATGGCTGATGCTGGACAGGGTGGGCTTTCAGACGGCTTGGGTGCTGCTGTCGGCCCTGTGGCAATCGTCGATCCTCCTGGCGGCCGCCGGGCTGCTGGCGTATGCCCTGCGGGCAAGACGCTCGTCGGTGCGGCACGCGATCCTGGCCGCGGCCATCCTGGCCTCGCCGCTGATCCCGCTGCTGGGCTGGGCGGTCTCGCGCTCGGGTACGCCCCAGGCGCCGATCCCGGTCATGCCGACATATTCGGCGGCGGCCCGGCCCGCCCAAGCCGCGCCTCCGGTGGCCTTGACCCCAGAAGCCGTGACGGCCCCGCCGGTCCTCGCGCAAGCTCCGGCCGCCCCGGAGATCGATCAAGCCCCCGCGGCACAACCCGAGAAGGCCCAGCCACGGGAGAAGCCCTTCTCGCTGCTGGACTACCCGTGGGCCCTGGCGCTGCTGACCTACGCCGGCGGGGCGATGAGTCTGCTGTGCCTGGTGGCAGTGGGCAAGTATCGTATCGCCCGGTGGGCCAGGCGTGGCCGGGCAGTGACCGATCCGCGCGTCCTGGGCATCTTCCGTGCCGCCGGGGGACGCCTCCCCCTGAACAGGGATGTCGCCCTGGTGGAAAGCCGGCGGATTCTCAGCCCCATGACCGTGGGTACGCTCCACCCGGTGATCCTGCTGCCGGCCGGCCTTGCCCAAGACTCCTCTGACGAGGACCTGCTGGCCATCGCCCTGCACGAACTGAACCACGTGCGGCGATGCGATTCGCTGCTGCTGACGCTGCTGTCGTTGGTGCGGGCGGTGCTGTTCTTCCATCCCCTGGTCTGGCTGGCCTGCCGGCAGGTGTCCAACCTGGCCGAGGGCNNGAGCTGGCGCACATCCGCCGGCACGATTCGCTGATGCTGCTGGCGCTCTCGCTGGTGCGGGCGGTGTTCTTTTTCCACCCGCTGATCTGGCTGGCCTGCCGGCAGTCAGCGCGGCTGGCCGAAACCGCCTGCGACGACGCCGTGCTGGACGCCACGGGCGAGCCGGTCTCATATGCCAAGATGCTGGCCCGCCTGGCCGAGAGGCTCCCGCGCCATGCCTTGGGCACGGAACTGGCCGTCGGCATCGTCTTGTCCAACAACGCCTTCCTCCGGCGTATCCAGGCCATTCTCTCCGACCGCCGCGACCGCTTCCGCAGGCTGTCGCGCTTGGCGATGCTCGTGACGGTCTCTGCGGCCGCCCTGTCAGTCGTCATCGCCCTGGCGCTGCCACTAGGAGAGAAGAATGGCGGAGAATCAGCCAGTCAACCGGCGACACGACCTTCCACACAGCCGACGACCGTCAAGCTGAATGACTTGCCTGATTACGTGCAGATCCTTAACGAGGAGTACGGGCGCGGAGTCACCAACCAGAACAACGCAGCCATACTCATGTTCGAGGTCTTTGGCCGGGACTTTGCCTCCGACCAGTTGTGGGCCCAGTTCCAGAAGAAGCTGGGCATCACGCCCCCGCCGCCCCTGCCTCCGGCGACGCCCGGCGCACCCCATAACCCAGGCGAGGGCCGCCTGAACCAGTACTTCCGCGACCCGCAGAACGAGTACGACGCCGCCCGCAAAGGCGCCTGGAACGCCAAGGACCTCCCAGCCGTTGCACAATGGCTCAAGGACAACGAGAAGCCGCTGGACCTGTTGACAGAGGCCTCGCGCCGCCCGCGGTTTTACCTGCCGGTGATGGACGTCTCGCCGATGGTGTACGGCCAGATAGTCTCGTTAGGGATGATTCGACAGGCCGACACGATGCTGGTCATGCGCGCCAACATGGCGGCAGGCGAGAGCCGCTGGAGCGACGCCTGGTCCGACATACTCGCGGTGCAACGGATGGGCCGGCTGTTGGGCCAGGATCCTAACTGCCTCTCGCGGCTGGTGGGCTTTGGCACCTGCCAGGCGGCCGATGCGGCGACCCAGCGCCTGGCCACCTCCGGCAAACTGGACGCTGGAACCCTGCGCAACATGCTGAAGGACCTGATCGCCCTTGGGCCGCCGCCGACGGTGGCCTCGTCGATGGAAAGCGAGAGGTATGCGTATCTCGATGCCATACGCGTGATGAGCCAGCGGCCGGAGATCATTGAACCTTTTTTCGAGGCAATGAATCCCCCCGCTGCGCTGATAGCGTCGCCGCCTGCCGCCAGCGCCCCGGCTGCCAGTGCCCCGCCAGCAAGTGAGGCGGCACCCAGCAGCCCCACCACCAACGCCCCTACTGGCAGCCAACCGGTTGGAACCGTCGCGGCGTCTTCCGCAACGTCAGCCCCCGCCGAAAGCGCCACCGAACCAGCCCAAGAGGAATGGCCCCTCAAGCGGGCGGGCAGGCTGCTGACATCCTACGCCGGCAGGGTGGATTGGCGGATCGTCGCCCAGACGATGGACCGCTTCTGGGACATCCAGGAGGCGGCCATGCGCGCCCCGGACATCGCCTGGCAGGCCAGGATGGCCGGCGAAGTTGGGGCAATGAAGGCCGCGATGCAGGAGCAGGCAAAGGACGAGCCCGGGCCCTCGTCCACCGACGAAGAGATCACCAAGTGGGCCACCGGCGTGATCCTCTCCATTCCGAGCAACCTCATGCGCGCTCAGCAGCTTTCCGACGCGGCGGCCACCCGCTATAACCTCTCGAAGCTCGCCCTGGCCCTGGCGATTGTTCGGGACGAGAAGGGGGCATACCCGCCCAGCCTGGCGGACCTCTCGCCCGTCCCGCTTAAGACCGTGCCGACGGATTTCTTCGCCGCCGGTAAGCCACTGATCTACAAGCTGCAGGACGACGGTTACCTGCTCTACAGCATCGGCATAAACCGAACCGACGACGGCGGGCGAGACGATAAGAACAATGACGATATCTTCGTCCGCGCCGGGAGTAACATTCCAACATCGGCCGGTACGCGCACGGATGCCCCCACGTCCGCCCCTTCGGCCCCTTCGACAGGCTCAGGGCAGGCAGGCTCAGGGCTTAGCACCCAGCCGGCCACGCAGGCGGCCGACGGCGGCTGGGGAAACCCGGGAACCAACGGTTTGCGCATCCGCCTCATGCTCGCCTCGCGGGGCGAGAGCAGGCCCATCCTGACTCCTGATCAAGTGGCAGCCTCCCTGGAAGTTTGGAACACCGGCGACAAGCCCATCAAGATCGCCGAGCAGAATACTACCGGCGGTCGGGAGATGATCGTGGATGAGTGGCTTATAGGCCTGAAGATACAGGCGCTCGACGCCAGTCACGGTGGGCGAACGTTCTTCCGCGCCGACAATGAGGGTGAGTATTGGGCATCGGTCGAGAAGATTAATGGAGGCGCTCGGGACATACCCCCCGGCGGCAAGGCGATGTTCAAGGTCCGCCTTCACCGCCTGGTTGACCGGGAAGGAACGAATCTGCTGAGCCTGCGAGGCGACTATGAACTCCGGCCTGTCCTAGAGATACTCGGGTATGGTGGGAATCTATGGCGTGGTTCAGCCGTGGGGAACCCGGTGTCGGTCCAAATCTACGCTAGCACTGCCACCGGACCGGCGACGCCCACAACCTCCGCCCCCGCCACGCACCCGGCTGACGGCGGCGGCGCCGAGCCGGGCAAGGCCACCATAACCAAAGTCTATGACGTGCGAGACCTGATATTCCCCATCGAGAGTTGTGAACCGCCGCCGGTGTGGGCGCCGGCCCAGAAGGCACCCCCGGACGCGCCTGTGGAGTCCGCCCAGACCGCCCCGGCAGAAGTTGGGCTGACCCAGGAACTTGTCAAAACGCTTCAGGAACAAGTCGATCCGGAGTCCTGGCAGGGGCCCGGCGCGGTCGGGAAGATGCGCGAATTGCATGGTATGCTGGTCGTCACTCAGACGCCCAAGAACCAGGAACGCCTTGGGATCATACTCCAGCAGCTACGCGAGGGAAGGAGCTTGCAGGTCCGCGTCAAAGGCCAATTCATCGTAATGTCCTCAAAGCAGGACCAGGCCATGCGGAAGTGGCTGGCCGAGAATGTCAAGGGAGAGCAGCTCGATGAGAAGACCGGGGCGATGGTCCTCAATGTGAACCAGGCGGGCGCGATGTATGAGAAGGCCTATCCCAACCTCGACGTGCACGTGTTGGCCGCGCCATGGCTCACCATATTCAACGGCAAACGGGCATGCGTTAGCGTCGCTACGGAGCAGGCCCTTGGGGTGTCGCTGCTGGACAAGGAAGGGAAGGTTGACGTGAAGTTCCTGGAGGGGGCCGTCCAGGACATTCAGCCGACCGTCTCGGCGGACAGAAAGCACGTCAATCTCACGGTCCGGCCGATATTCAGCAAGCTGCTGTCCAAGGACGCACTGCCTCGCTTCAGCCAGGCCTTGACAGACCTCACAATCAGCCTGCCCGACAAGGGGACGCTGCTGGTCCGCCTGCCGTTTGCCCAGCGGAAGGTCCGGGGCGCCGTCGAGAAGGTCTCCGAGAAAGGCGCCAAGACAATCGAAATGGCGTCAGCCCCCGCCGACGCCAACGCCACGCCGCAGGAGTACCTGTACTTCCTGGTCGAGCCGACCATCATCGAGCAGCGCGAAGTGGAAGAGAACAACGCATTCTCGGATGGCCCCGCCTCGCAACCGGCCACCCGCCCCGCCCCTTCGACCCCTTCGACAGGCTCAGGGCAAGCAGGCTCA
>PMYM01000192.1 GCA_003171235.1 Phycisphaerales bacterium
GTGCATGGAACAGGTTACAAACCCGTTCCACCAGTCGGGGCCGGACATGCCAGGTCGGCCAATCCCCGGGGCCCGGCGGACGATTGCCTCCTAGAGCGGCCGGGCGAGGTTTTACTGATCGGCGGGAATCGGGTATAAAAGTGGCGATGATCATCACCATCGACGGACCAGCCGGCTCGGGCAAGAGCACCGCCGCCAGGATGCTGGCGCGGCGGCTGAAGATCGCCTACCTCGACACCGGCGCCACCTATCGCGCGGCCACGCTGGCGGCAATCCAGGCCGGCGCCGACCTGCGGGACCCCGCCGCCCTGGCCCAACTGGTCGGCAGGCTGGAGATCGGCCTGCACTACCGGGGCGACGACCTGGCCGTGACCGTTGGCCCCCAGGACGTCACGCGCGAGATTCGCTTGCCGGAGGTATCCGACAAATCCCACTATCTGGCCCGCGCGCCGGCCGTCCGAGCGGTGCTGGTGGATCTGCAGCGGCGGATGGGCCTGAAGCTGGCGGCCGAATACGGCGGCGTGGTGTCCGAGGGCCGCGACCAGGGCTCGGTGGTCTTCCCCCAGGCCGACTTCAAGTTCTACCTGGACGCCACCCCCGAGGTCCGCGCCCGCCGGCGCTGCGACCAACTGCTGGCCGACGGGCAGCAGGCCGATTACCAAGAGGTGCTGCAGGCCATCCTGCTGCGCGACGGGCGCGACCGCAGCCGCAGCGTCGCTCCGCTGATCAAGCCCCCCGGGGGCGTGGAGATCGACACCTCCGGCATGACCATCGCCCAGGTCACCGACGAGTTGGCCCGGCTCGTCCAGGCGGCCCGGCCATGAAGGCCCTGCCTTCCTATCCCAACCCGGCCCTTCGCGGACTGCGACTGCCCGCGGGCCTGCCCGCCCCGACCCTCTGGTACCGCTTCTGCCGCCTGCTCACCCTGACCACCTTTTTAGCCATGTGGAGAGCGCGGGCTTTCAACCGTCACCACGAGCCCGCCAGCGGCTCAGCCTTGTACATATCCAACCACCAGAGCTTTCTGGACCCCCTGCTTATTGGCATGTGCCTGAAACGGCCGATGAACTACATGGCCCGCGACACGCTCTTCCGTATGCCGGGTTTTGGCCCCCTGATCCGGTCGGTTAATGCCTTCCCGGTCAAGCGCGGGACGGCCGACACCGGCGCCCTCAAGGAAGCCATCCGCCGCCTGCGGGCCGGAGGCCAACTGACGATTTTCCCCGAGGGCACCCGGACGCGCGACGGGCGGATCGGCGATTTCCTGCCCGGCGTGGCCTTGCTGGCCCAGCGAGCGGCCGACTGGGTGGTTCCCACCGTCGTCGACGGCGCCTTCGAATGCTGGCCGCGGACCAGCCCCCTGCCCCTGCCCGGCCAGGTGACGGTGGTCTACGGCAAACCGCTGGCGGCCAAGGACATCCGCGGCATGGACGGCGCCAAACTCCTGGCCGAAATCCGCAACACCATGATTGCCCTCCAGGCCGACCTCCGGGCCCGCCGGGGGAAGGAACCGTTCACGTACTGAGCCCGCCTAATCCGATAACGAGAACGGGAGAGTCAGCGTGATAGATCGGGTGAGCCTCTCATGAGGAATATAACATCTCTTCTCGTCGTAATGGCAGGACTGCTGTCTGCAGGTTTCGGCAAAGACCACGCGAGCAAGCCTCCGCATGCTGGAAGTCAATCGGCATTAAGGCCTGCGCAGACTCTTGCAACAACTTCTGCTAGCGCGGAACCCTTAAAGAGCCTTGAGGACTGGAGTAGGGATTGGTCGTGGGACTATTCAGGCGACATCGATAATAAGCTCCGGATGGGGATGACAATCAAGTTTGATGGCAATAAGATTACGGGCACTTATTTCTACGTTTCGCAGTTAAAGGACATCCGCATTGAGGGGACCGTAACCGGTCGGGCTGTGAAGATTCAGGAATTTGACCCCGAAGGCAAGCCGACGGGTGTCTTTGAGGGAACTTTTGTAACCAAAGATCCCAGGGGAGGCTTCAGCGGCAATGATCAATTGCAGCGTGAGGTCCTGGTTGGAGACTGGTCAAAGCCGGATGGAGCGGGGAAAAGGCCTTTCTACCTGCAAATGGAAGCGGGCATGCCAATTGGTGCCAAAGGCAGGTACGGCGACGCGGGCTTCGAGGATGATCAAGCTGTCGATGAATTCATGCAGAAATTCCGGCATTGTCTTCTGGCAGGGGAAAGAGAAGTTGCGGCTGACATGGTGGATTATCCAGTTTCAGTTTATTTGCGAGGCAAGCCCGCCGACATTCACAACGCAAAGGAATTGATAAAGAATTGGGATGCGATCATGACGCCGGCGTTCCGCCAGAGGGTCGCCAACGCCGTTCCCTTTCACATGTTTTCCAAGTGCACCGGCGTAATGCTAGGTGATGGCGCAATCTGGATAGCCCCGATAGAAGCAAAACAATCCGCCAGCCGCCCGATATGGGTCACAAAGGTAATTGCCATAAACAATCTTTCCTTGGACGAACAAATGAAGCATAAGTAACATCGGCATTGGCAACGTGGTACCGCTGGGAGAGCCTTACCAAGCGTACTGAATAGCTGGTAGACTCTCTGACATGAGCAAGCAGTACAAATACGTCTTTGGCCCGGTGGCGTCGCGGCGGCTGGGCCGCAGCCTGGGCGTGGACCTGGTGCCATTCAAGGTCTGCCCCTTCGACTGCACTTACTGCCAGCTTGGCCACACCACCGAAAAGACGCTGGCCCGCAAGGCATATGTGCCCACCGAAGAAGTGCTGGAGGAGATCGGCCGAAGACTCAAGGAGGTCGAGGTGGATTGCGTCACCCTGGCCGGCTCGGGCGAGCCCACCCTGCACCAGGACCTGGGAAAGATAATCCAGGGCATCAAGGCCCTCACCGCCGCCCCCGTGGTCGTCATCACCAACGGCTCGCTGCTGTGGGATCCGCAGGTGCGGCGCGAACTGCTTGGGGCCGACATCGTCATGCCCGACCTGGACGCCGGCGACGAAGAAACTTTTCAGCGAATCAACCAGCCGTGCGCGGGCCTGAGTTTCGCCCAGGTGGTCGAAGGGCTGCGGGCATTCCGCCGGGAGTACACCGGCAAGATACACCTGGAGGTCTTCCTGGTGTCGGGCGTCAATGACAGCCACTCCCAGGTGCGGAAGATTGCCGCCCTGGCCCAGGAGTTCCAGCCCGACAGCATCGACGTCAACACCGTGGCCCGCCCGCCGGCCGACGCCGCCGCCAAACCCGTCCCGCCGGACCGGCTGGAGGAGCTGGCCAAACTGCTGGGGCCGCTGGCCCGGGTCATCGCCCCTCGCCCCGCCGCCGCCGGAAAGGCCCAGTTCACCCAACAGGACATACTGGCCATGGTCGGCCGCCACCCCTGCACCCTGGAGGACCTCTCGGCCGGCCTGGGAGCAGACCCCCAGCAGGTATTGCGCCTGGTAACGCAAATGGTCGAGCAAGGCCAACTGGCTGAGAAACGCCAGAACGGGGGCAGCTTCTTCGTGGTGGTCAGCCGGGAGGGCGGGTAGAGCACTTTGCGGCGGCTCTGCGCCGCATGCAGGCCCACGCGACTGGCGCGTCAGGCGCCGGTCACGTGCACAGCCGACCAAGGGATTCGAACCCTCAACCCCGGCTTTACGAAAGCCGTGCTCTACCGTTGAGCTAGGTCGGCATACGAAGGGGCAAGGATTCTCTATGGGGCCGCGGGGGCTGTGGCCGGCTCACTGGCCGGAGGCGCCGCCCCCGGCGCGCTGGCTGGAACCGCCGCCGGCGCGGTTGCGGCCACCGCCAATCTGGTGGCAGCCTCGCGGGCTTTCGACAGGCTGGCCTGATCCTTCAGCACGTCATTATCCGGCTGGCTGAGGTACAGGCCCTTGGGACCGTCCAGTTCCTTGTTGTAGGCCTCGCGGCTGTTCTTCTTCTCACAGCCCCAGGCCGCCAGCACCAGCAAGGCCGCTGCCAAGACCACAATGCGTTTCATAGTCAGCTCCCACGCCTTTGGGCGTACGTCTAGGTATCATAAGGACTTTGCCGGCAGCCTGCAAGCGCGCCTCAGCAAGGTATCGTCCGGCCAGGCAGAGTTGTTTACCAAATCAAGCCTGTCCGCGTGGGCTGATGCCCAATTCGGCAAAGCAGTCGCGTTCCACGATGCCGCGCAGCAGTTCCCGCGGAATGGCAGGCAGGCCCGTGACTCGCAGGGGCTCGTTAAGCCGGTAAAGCCTTTCCATGGCCATGGCCGCCGTGGCAAAGGGGAAATCGCTGCCGAAAAGCAGTTTGTCCGCCACGCCCGCCTGCCAGGCAAGCAGAAGTGCCTGGTAGGCTTCCCACGGGCGGCGAAGCAGGGCCCCTATCTCGGCATAGACTCGCGGCTGCTTGCCCAGCAACGCCACCGTCTCGGCCACCCATGGCCAACCCAGTTGCGAAATGACCAGGGTCAGGTTGGGAAAGGTCCTGGCCACTTCGTCATACAGCCAGGGGCGGGCGAACTCCAGCGGGGCGGCGGGGGCCAGATCGATGCCCGATTCGACGAAAACCGGCATCCCGCGGTGGGCGCAGTAGGCGTAGACGTTCATGGCCCGGGTGTCGGCAGGATGAAAGTTGCCCGCCGCCGGCGAAAGCGTCACGCCCACGAACTCTCGCCGCCGTGAGATGTTCTCCAGCCGGGTCATCACGTCGCTCTCGGGCGGGTCGACGCCGGCCACCGCCCAGAAACCTGCGCCTCGCTGGGCCACATACTCAGCCAGGTAGGCGTTGGGGATCTCGGCATTGAGGAACTGGCTGCGAAAGCCCCAGACCAGGGTGCGGTCCACGCCGCGGGCGGCCTGGCCGTGGTCGCCCGAATCGGCGCGGAGATTGCCGGTGCCGCTGTTGCGCAGCAGCCACTGGCGCGCCCCCACCCCCATCTGCTCGGGGGCCGACCACAGTCTCGTATGGCAATCCACGATCATTACCCGGATCCTCAGGCTACAGACTACCGGCTGCGCCCGGCGGGCTCAAGTGCGAGCGCGTCTTTTGCCTCTGTCACAAATTTCGTTCTACCCCCAAACCATCCGCCGCCCCCCGGCGTAACAACAACAGCCAAAAGTCGCTCCCTTAGCTTGGTGAGCCTATAATTCAATGACTTCGAAGGCCTGCCGTAAGTTTAGATCGGAGCCTGGAATGCGCATCGATCGGTTGTTGCTGGATATTGAGGCCCAGCGCGATTTCTTCAGCCCTGGAGGCAGTTGCTTCGAGCCTAACTCCAGCGCCGCGGCCCGCAACATTCGCCGCCTGTACGATTGGGCCCAGAAACAGCAGGTTCTGGCTATTTCGGTGATGCTGCGGGTGCCCCCAGGCAAACGCGGGCCGCTAGCCGGCGTCCCCCACTGCGTGGAAGGCACCCCGGGCGAACAGCGAATCAGCGGCGCCTTGCTGGCCAACCACATCAACCTGGGTCTGCGCGGCAGCACCGACCTGCCGCGGAACCTGCTGGAGCAGTACCAGCAAGTGATTTTTGAAAGCCGTTTCACCAATATCTTTCAACATCCTCGCATCGAGCGGCTGCTGACGGAACTGGAGGCCGAAACGTTCATCGTCTGCGGAGCGGGCTCAGCCCACGGCATCCTGGAGGCGGTGGTGGGCTTGCGCTCCCGGGGGTTCAAGGTCATCCTGGTGGCCGATGCCATCCTGGACCTGGAAGACCCCGACGCCGAAATGGCCTGGCTGCGCATGACCGCCAAGTCCGCCGTGCCGCTGAGCACCGAGGAAGTGCTGGCCCTGCCGCCGCCCCAGCGGTCCAAGCACTACGCCAGCCTGCTGGACGAACTGCGCAAGGAGAGGCAAGTTCGTCAGCATCGGCACAAAGTGTTGACTGAGGATTGACTGCCCGGAAGCATTTCAGGCCCCAATAGCGGGCATGGCAGGGAGGCGGCCTCGAAAAAACCTTGGAAAATATGGCTATTTTGCTCTTGACGAGGCCGGGCCGGTCATGTGGAATAGTCTGGCGAGGCGGTCGCACCGGACGGAAAACCCAGTATTTACAGGGTCAAAGCCGATGCCGGAGCGTCAGGCCGACAAGTCCAGGTGAGTTTTCTTCGGCAGGCAGGGACGAGCACCTGCCGGAGAGAATAATAAAAACTGTTCGTCGGGTCTTCAAGAAGGAGCGAGAGATGGCCGCAATGACGAAGTCAGCAATCATCAAGAAGTTAGCCGAGCAGAATCAGTTGACCAAGAAGCAGACCGTCGCCGTGGTCGAGTCGATCGTGGGCCTGGCCTACAAGGAAGCCAAGAATGGCTTCACCCTTCCGGGGCTGGGCAAGTTGGTGCTGGTACAGCGGAAGGCCCGCATCGGCCGCAACCCCGCCACCGGCGCAACCATCAACATCCCGGCCAAGAAGGTTCTGAAGTTCCGCGTGGCCAAGGCCGCCAAGGACGCCGTGCTCAAGAAGTAGTCCTTTCCTCAGTACAGATGTGCTGATTTGCGGCGGTGCCGGTGAATTGCCCCGGGACCGCCGCGCTTGTTTCCGGGCCTTATCGATCTGCCGCATCATTCGGCTGGCGCAATCCGGGCAGATGCTGTGGCTGAAGTCGGGCTGGGGCTGGGCTCACCCGTGAACGGGCAAATCATGATGGCTCAGCGAGAGTTCCGCCCG
This sequence comes from Phycisphaerales bacterium, assembly GCA_003171235.1. Classification (GTDB taxonomy): domain Bacteria; phylum Planctomycetota; class Phycisphaerae; order SM23-33; family SM23-33; genus FEN-1344. Next base: position 6,630 of record PMYM01000192.1, read on the forward strand.
CTTGCGCTCGGCGGCGAATGTCAGCGACCGCCAGAGCGACCACCCGTCCACCTCGCCCTTGACCAGGTAATCCTGGGCGCCGCCTCTTACCGCCTCCCGGCCCAATTCCTCGTCTTCCGTGCCGGTGAAAACCACGATGGGCAGGAGAGGGAAGGTGGAATACAAGCGGCCCAGGCCGTCCAGCCCGCGGCTGTCAGGCAGGTTGAGGTCCAGCAACAGGACGTCGAACTGCTGATTCCGCAGCAAGTTCATGGCCTCCCCCAGGCACTGAACATGCAGTATTTCGACCTGGGCCTGGCGGACCTGCCGGAAGAGAAACTCCACCAGCCGAGCATCGGCATCGTTGTCTTCCACCAATAACACTTTCATAGCCTGCCCAAAGTTAGAGACGCCATTCTCCATCCTTGCTGACGCTACTACACCTTACGTGCCCCGCAAGGCGAAGGATTGCCCAGGCCGCAAACTGAGGGGAATCCCTAGGCTTGGTTAGAGTCCCTAACAAAATGCCCCGTGGCCGCGACGCCGCAGGTTTTGACGCAGGCCAAGGCGCGAGGGAGAAGACGACCCCAAGGCGGGTCGTCG
>PMYM01000240.1 GCA_003171235.1 Phycisphaerales bacterium
CCCAGCCCCCCCCCAGCAGGCGGAGAGTTCCGCCCCGGCCGCCCAAGCGCCGGTCCAGCTTGCCCTCGAGCGCGACGACCTGCTGGCCAGGTTGCAGCGGCTTTCGGCGGATTATGCGAATTATCAAAAGCGCATTGCGCGTGAGATCAGCACCATTCGCGAATATGCTAATGAGAATCTGCTGCGCGACCTGGTGGCGGTCCTGGATGATATCGACCGGGCCTACCAGGCCGGTGCTGCCAGTCATCCGCCGGAAGATCCGCTGCTGGCGGGCCTGGCCCTGGTGCGGGCCAAGGCCCTGGAAGTGCTTAGCCGCTATGGGCTGACGGCCATTCCCGCCGAAGGGCAGGAATTCGATCCGCAGCGGCACGAGGCCCTGTTGCGGCAGGTGGGCCAGGTCAGCCGGCCGATGGTGGCCAAGGTGATTCATCCCGGCTACGAACTCAAGGGACGCATGTTGCGCCCGGCCAAGGTGGTCGTGGCGGTGCCCCCGGAAGAGCGGCCGGACGCTCAGCAGTCCGATCAGTCCGCCTAGGTAGGACTTGGGAAGTAGGAAGTATGCCGACGTACGATTATCACTGCGAGGCTTGTGGCCGGGATTACGAGATGTTCCAGGCCATTACCGCTAAGCCAGTCAAAAAGTGCCCGCATTGCGGCAAGAGCAAGGCCCGCCGCCTTATCGGCGCCGGCGGGGGCATCATTTTCCGTGGCAGCGGCTTCTACTGCAACGACTATCGCGATAACGGCAGCGGCCCAAGCAAGGGCAAGGCGTCTGCGCCAGAGTCAGCCTCAAAACCGGAAAAGAGCAAGAGTGCCCCGCCCGAATCCGGCGGCGGCAAAGACAAGGCGGGTCCTGCAAAAGATGCGCAATCACATTAGGGCCGCGCTGGAGCAGCCGGCAAAGGCCGGCGGCCCGGCAGCGGCGGGCTTGTGTCAAACCCGTCCGGCCGGAGAAAAACAATGAAGCGATTTGCCTTCCTGGCGGCTTTTGCGGCGATGGCGGCGATTGGCTTGGCACAGCAGTCGGCCCCCGCCAGCAAACCGGGCGCACGCTCCGGCAAGGCCCCGCTGTCGGGGCAGCTTGACCGCATGGTCAAAATCCTGCACCTCACCACCGACCAGGCACAGCAGGTAAGCCAGATCGACCAGGCCAACAGGCAGGCCGTGGACCAGTTCGATGCCGCCAACGCCGCACACCTGAAGGAACTGCGCGTAATGGCCGAGGCCGCACGCAACGACAAGGACGCCCTGGCCCAGAAAAAGGCCACCGCCGACCTGAAGGCCCTGGCACAGCAGCGCATGTCGCTGATCGACAAAGGCGAGCAGCAGATCCTGGGCGTGCTGGATAACCAGCAGATGGCCCAATGGCGCCAGGTACTGCTGCTGGACACGGCTACGCGAAGGTTTGAGAAACTTGGGCTGGCCGAAGCCCAGAAAGCCGCCATCAAGAAGACTTTCGAGGCCCTGGCGGCTGAGAGCGACCTGTCGGTGGAGGCCAACCGCCTCGGGGTGGCCAAGGCCCTGGAGGACGACATCCTTAAGAATGTCCTGACGCCCGAGCAGCGAAAGCAGTTCGAGGATAGCGCGGCCAGCCGGCCGAAAAAGCCCGGCACATCGGCGTCGGCCCCGGTCACGTAAACGGGCCGGATCGGCACTTGCCGCGGGAAGCGGGTTTTTTGGCAAGCGCTTGAATGGGCTTGAAAAGCTGTTGTCCGCAGCGCAAGATGTAGCCGTTGCGGCGGCGTAGCTCAGTTGGCTAGAGCAAGGGATTCATAAGCCCTGGGTCACTGGTTCGATTCCAGTCGCCGCCAGTGTCTTGTGTTCGTCAGGTCACGTTGCACTTATCCGGTTAGCGATCCGTGACAGGAATCGCAAGGAGACACGCATGGGCGAGTACTTCGTTTGGTGGCAAATCCCGCTGGTGCTCGTACTGGTCGGCCTGATCGTCTTCTGGATGATCTACCGCCGCCGTCAGATGTAACAGCCGCCGGGCAAGGCGGTCGGCCGTCCGCGCGGACGGCGGTTTCGTTTCGCGCTCAGGCGCCGGCGCTTGTTATTGCGCTCATGCCCGGTGAGGCTTAGAGTCCCTAACGGAATGCCGCGTGAGCCGCGTTGCGGCCAAAAGCGCTCAGATGCAGGGAAGGCCGGCAACCGCCTTCGCCAAGGCTTCGGCGGTCCGCCGTAGCCCAACCGGGCGGAGGCGGAAGCCATGCCCACGTGGTATGGCCAGGAGGCCTGACGAGGCGGATGGGCGGTTTTCGCCGCAACGCGCAGGGACGCCACATCTTTTGCCGCATGCCCTCCCAGCTTGGCCTGCGTCAAGACCCGCGGCGTAACGCCCACGGGACATTTTGTTAGGGACTCTTAGTGCCTGGCCAATCCGCAAAGCCTGTTTACGTTCTAAACGGCGACAGTTTCCTGCGCCGGCAGGCGCGACAGGAGATTGTTCGCCGCCTTTTGGGCCAGGACGGCTCCGCCGGCTTGGTCAGTTTCGATGAGCAAACGCCCCTGGCTGAGGTTCTGGATGAACTCAGGACCGCTCCCCTGCTGGTTCCGCTCCGCGTCGTGCTTGTGGATCCCGCCGACGAGTTTGTCGCCGCCCACGCTTCGGCCCTGGAACATTATCTCGCCGAGCCGACTATCACGGCCTGTTTAATCCTGTGCGTTGAGCAGTGGGAGGCGCCGGCGCCCTTGGAGCAGCGTGTCCGGCAGATCGGCCAGGTGATCGACTGCCGCAGCAGCGAGTCCGGCCTGTCGCGGCAGGTTGCCGCCGCGGCCGAGCGCCACGGCAAGAAGATCGCCCCCGCCGCCGCCGGGCGGCTGATCGAACTTCTGGGCAACGACCTTTTCCGCCTGGACAGCGAAGTGGAAAAGCTTTCCCTCCTGGCCGGGCAGGGGCAGGAAATCTCCACCCGGGACGTGGAGGAAGCGACGGTCGGCTCGCCCATTGCCGATCGCTTCGATCTGGTCAATGCCATTCGCTCCGGCAGGACCCGCCAGGCGCTGGAATTGCTGGGCCAGTTGCTGGTCGTGCGGGGTGATGAATTCGGCGTGCTGGCCGTGCTTGCCTGGATGGTCCGCGACCAGGCGTCCAAACAGCCCCAGGAGCACGCCCGCCACGCCAGGAATCTCCGCCGGCTGCTCAAGGCCGACCTGTCTCTCAAGAGCGGCCAGGACACCCTTACCGTCATGCAGACGCTGGTGACGGCCTTGGCCGCTCGCCCGGCGGCAGCGCGAAGGGGCTAACCTAAAGCCGGATGACCAGCAGGCAGCAGACGCAAAGGGGTTTTTCTTCCGGCTGCTCTCCGAAATAGTTTAGGATTTAGACTTCAGACCTGGAGTCTTTGCCGTGGCAATATGCGAATACTGATCCTCCAGTTCGTGCCCCCGGGCGCCCCAACTCCCGGTCCGCGCTTCGATCACGCCCTGGGCGTGGCCGCCGCCCTGCTTAAGGCCGACGGTTTCGAGGTGGGGCTGGAAGCCCTGTCGGGCTATCACCCCGGCCAGATGCGGCAGGCCGTCACGCGATTTCGCCCCACGCACGTGCTGATGGATGTGTCGCCCACGCGGCTGGCGGCGGCGCGGCACGTGGCGGTTGATTTGGCCGAAAAACATGCCCTGCCGGTCTACCTGGTGGGTGATTACGCCACAGCCATGCCCGAACAGGCCATAAGCATGCCGGGGGTGGCCGGCCTGGTGGTGGGGGTCTATGAACAGGCGGTGCGGGAACTGATGCTAGGCCTGAGGGACGGGCAGGACGCCCAGGTGGGCGATCTGGAGCAGGGCCAGCCCCCCCAGCACTTGGCTGTAGCGGGCGTCTGGTGTAACAGCGAGGAGGGACTGGTGCGGGATCCCCCGGCGCCCGGCCCGCCCTCGCCGGAGGAATTGCCCTGGCCTGACCGGTCGTTGTTCAATTACGCCCAGTACGTCGCCGCCACCGGCCAGGCTGAATTCCGCGCCACCTTGGGTTGCGACCGCTGGTGCGGCTTCTGTTTGAACGAGGCCTACCTGGACCTGTACCAGCAGCCGCCGATGCGGCGGCGGAACGCCGACGACCTGCTGGGGGAGATCCAGGCTGTCCGCCAGGCGTTTGGCGGAGTCGCCCGATTGCGATTCAGCGACCATGGCTTTGCCGTGGATAAGGAATGGCTGGCCCAGTTCGCTCCGCGGTATGCCCAACAGGTCGGCCTGCCTTTCCGTTGCCGCGTCCAGGCCGCCCGGATAGATGACCAGACCGCCAGCCTGTTGGCGCGGGCCGGGGCGAGGGACATTGACCTGCAGATCGGCTCGGGCAACGATTTCCTGCGGCAGGAGGTGCTGGCGATGCCGGTGTCCCGCCGGCAGATACTGGCCACAGTGGCTTCGCTGAGGTTGGCCGGGCTGAAGGTGCATGGCAAGGTCTTCATCGGCTGTCCCTACGAGACGGAGGTGACCCTGGAGGAGACGCTGGACCTGCTGGCGCGGTTGAGGCTGGATTCGGTCCAGGCTTCGGTTTTCTACCCTGTGCCCGGCACGGCGGCCGAGGAAACCTGCCGCGATAACGGCTGGTTGAGCGGCCGGGACGAGCAGAGCTTCCTGGCCCAGCACAGCGTGCTGGATCAGCCTTCCATGCCAGCCCAGCGCGTCGATCGCGTCTGCCGCCAGTTTCCCGCCCTGCTGCGGCGCCGGCGGCACGATTGGCGGGCCTGGCTTGGCCGCTGCTTTAGTCCCAGCGCCAAGTCCCAGCCAAACCAGTAAGTAATAAAGGATCCTGGCCGACTGGCCCATCCACCTGCAAGACTTATGAACATTGTTCACGTTATTACCCGGCTGATCATTGGCGGAGCGCAGGAAAACACCCTGCTGACCTGCGAAGGGCTGCGGGCTCGCGGCCACCAAGTGACGCTGGTGACCGGCCCGGCCCTCGGGCCGGAGGGGCAGTTGCTTTCGCGCGCCCGAAAGGGCGGCTATCGCGTGGAAGTGCTGGACCAACTGCGGCGGGAAGTCCATCCGCGCGACTGGCGGGCCTGCCGCCGGCTAAAGGAACTGCTGGGCCAATTGCGCCCGGACGTGGTGCACACTCATTCCTCCAAGGCCGGCATCCTCGGGCGCCAGGCCGCCTACAGCCTGCGCCGAGGAGGGCTGGGCGAGATGAAGATAGTCCACACCATTCACGGCCTGCCCTTCCACCGGTATGGTTCGCGCATACGCAACGCCGTCTACGTCGCCCTGGAGCGACGTGCAGCCCGCCAGAGCGACGCCATCATCTCCGTGGCCGATGCCATGACCCGCCAGGCCCTCTCCGCGGGCGTCGGCCGGCCGGAACAATACGTCACCATCTACAGCGGCATGGAAATCCGGGATTTCCTGGATCGGCCGGCCGGCGTGGAGGAGTTTCGCCGCGGCCTGGGGTTGGACGAAAACAGCATCCTGGTCACCCAGGTGTCGCGCCTGGCCGAGTTGAAAGGCCACGACTACATCCTGGACGCCGCCTTCGGCATCGACGATCCGCGCATACACTTTTGTTTCGTGGGTGACGGCCGGCGGCGGGGCGATATCCAGATACGCATACATCAGTTGGGCCTGGCGGGCCGGGTGCATCTTACCGGCCTGGCGCCGCCCGAGCAGGTGCCGCTGGTGATGCACGCCTGCGACATCCTGGTGCATTGCTCGCTGCGCGAGGGGCTGGCCCGAACGCTGCCGCAGGCCATGCTGGCGGGCAAGCCGGTGGTGGCCTTCGACGTCGACGGGGCGCGCGAGGCGGTCAGCGAAAGGACCGGCATCCTGCTGGAGCCAGGCGACCTGCCGGGCCTGAAACTGGCAATTTCGACACTGGCGGAATCGCCCCAGTTGCGCCGAAGCCTGGGCCAGGCAGGCCGGCAACTGGCTTCGAGCCGCTTTGACCACGATCTCATGGTTGAAAGAATCGAACAGCTCTACCTGCGGCTGCTGGGGAACCAACGACCTGCATGAGTGTGCGGGGACTGAAGCTTCGGCCGTGCAGGCCTTCAAGCCAGATCGGGCCTTCCCTATAGTCCCCACCGTGAGGCGGGGGTTTGTGGCCTCGTGGCGCTCCCCAAGACCAGCGACACAAAAACAAAACCCCCGGCTCACGCCGGGGGCTATAAAACGCACCAGAGTTGGGAAAACCGTGTCTAGGCCACGTACTCGAGCAGCAGGTAGAATGCTCCGCCCAAGACTACCAGGCCGAGCATGATATACAGCCAGAGCACCGCCACCTGGCGGGGAATTTGACTTGGCCTTTCCGCCCGAACCGTTTTATAGACAATGGCGCAGACCGCCAGGAGCGGCAGCAGCAGCCAGACGTGCCGCCAGCCAAGCTCCATCGGGTTGTAGAAAACCTCCCAGGCCATCATGCCCCCGCCCCTTCCTGCCGGGGCTGGTCCGTTCCGGCCAACGGGTCCAAACGCGTGAGTTCGCCTTTGCGGCCCATCAGGCCCAGCAGCAGGGCGTCGATAATGCACATGAAATTCAATAATCCCGCCACCCCGCTGTAGGACTGGGCCACGGTATCAGCCGGATACACCAAGGCCAGATTGTCCTGGGCCTGGGCCTGCCGAAACTGGCTCATCCAGGAGTTATATGCGGCAAAGTTGTTGTCAGGATTGGGCGGCAGGGCGTCCAAGCGGGCATCCTTCAGCACCTTCTGGCGCGCGGCGTTCTGGAAGCGCAGGGCCACCAGGCCCGAGGTTCCCGTGGCCAACTGCGCCGCCGCCCATAGCCGCTGCTGGTAGGGATCGACGGTGAAGACCCCCCCGACGGCCACGCCCGCCCAGAACAAACCGTTGATGCACACGAAGAGAATCATCCCTCGCAGCGTTCTGCCCAGCAGCACGTGCCCCGCGCCCGGCACCAGCCAGGCCAGGGCCGTCGCCACCACGGCCACGATCACGTTGCCCGATCCCTTTTTCATAACCCGAGGTTTTTCCAAAGCGGCACTTTCACCGGCGTCGCGCTGGATGTCAATGAAAAGCTTATGCATTACTTCGCCGGGAAAGCCCTGGCGGTTCACGGCCGCAACAGAACGCGACACAGAGACACAGAGACTCAGAGAGGAAAAGGAAGGAGTTATTTCTTCGACAAAAAGAGAAGCAAGTTAGAGTCCTGCCTTTCTTTTCTCTGTGCCTCTGTGTCGATTCCGTCTTTTCTTCTCTCGGCCGCTCTGCGTTTCAGGCGGTGGCGTCCACAACCACAACGGTCACGTCGTCCTCGCAACGGGCGTCATCGTTGGGCCGGTCAAACTGGCTGGCCAGGTGGAAGAGCATTTCCTGGGCCCGGAAATGCCGCAGGCGGAGCAGTTCCTCCAGCAGGGCCGAAGTGGTCTGCTTGATCCCGGAGAGCCTGTCCTCGGCGCCGTCGCTGTAAACAACCACGCGTTGGCCGGCGGAAAGCTGAACTTGGCAGTCCTGGAATTTTTCGTTGGGGAATACCCCCAGCAGCGGCCCCTCGCCCTCCAACCGCTTGACCGTGCCGTCACCGGCCAAAAAGAACGGCATGGGATGGCCGGCCCGGGCGTAACGCAGCAGATGCGTGGAGGCGTTGATGACGCCGTAGAAGGCGGTGCAGAACTGGCAGGATGAAAACTGCTGCTGGCAGAGCTCGCTATTGAGCGTCTCCAGGGCCTTGTGCGGCGGGATGATCTTGTAGCTCTTGCCCTGGATGAGCTTGGCCGGCAGGGCTTTCTTTATGAACATGGTGAGCAGGGCGGCGGGCATGCCGTGCCCGACGACGTCGGCGACGTAGAAGCCCACGTGCTGCTCGTCCAGTTGAAAGACGTCATAGATGTCGCCGCTGACCCAACTGGCCGGGCGGAACAGGCTGGCGAAATTCAGGCCGGGCAATTCCGGCAGCGTCTGGGGCAGGAAATCCCGCTGCAGCCTGGCGGCCAGGCGCATCTCCTCGTCCATCTCCTCCAAGTTGCGGGCGATGCCCTTGCCGAAGCCGCGAACGGCGGCGACTTCGGCCTTGAGGTCGCGGATGACGCCCTGCAAGGCCAGGGCGGCCTGGAGGCGCCCGGACAACTGAGATGGGCTGGCGGCGGCATCGGCCACGATGGTCTGGCCGCTCCGTTGGGCCAGGGGATGCTCTTGCAGGTGCCATTTGGGCAGGAGCAGCAGCCCCACGGCCGCTGAACGGTCCAGGCGATCCAGCAGGTCCAGCAGGGGCTTGATGTCGTCCAGTTCCGGCGGCGAAGGCGCCAGCACCACCACCTGGGCCCAGTCAAGTTCTTGCCGTTCCAGGCGGTCGGACAGCGCCACCTCCCACGGCCCGTCCAGGGCAGCTACAAGGTTGGGCGGCATCTCCCGCCGTCCCACCCACAGCAGCCGGTTTTTTGTCGCGGTCAGGGGCATTAAGAAACCGCCCAGGGGCCTGGCTGGCTTGGTCCGGGACGCCAGCTTGCCTATACGCCGGTTGAGTAAACGCATTGCCGGCGCAGTGGTCCCAGGCATGCGCAGCAGAGGCCTGGTCAATAACTATTGGAATCGGACGAGTCAGCGGGCGTCTTTAGCAGCATCCCGGGCCAGGCCAAGAAGTTCGACCTTGTCGCCCTCCTTGACTCCCAGCCGGGCAAAGGTTCCGCCGGCGACCTCCAGGGCGTACTTGGCGGGGAAGTTGCTGTTGTAATAGACGGCCGGGTGGGCGGGGTCGGCCTCGACGAGCATGGCATAGGTGCGAACGACGTACAGGTCGGCGGAGATGAAGGCGATGTCGATGGGAACCTTGCAGTCCTTCATGTAGAAGGACATTTCCCGTTCCTGGGGAAAGACAAAGAGCATGCCGGTGCCTTCGGGCACGGAGTCGCGCCCGCCCAGGCCGCGGTAGCGGACCATGTCGGTCATGGCCAACTCGACCTTCCAGATGTTCTGGCCGATGCGGACGGAGGGGGTGGGAGCCTGGATTTCGGCGTCCGGTCTGATCGAACAGGAAACGCCAGTCAACGCGAACGCCGCCAGAATACTAACAGCAATTCTTTCCATTTATTAATTCCACCAGGCGCCGCTGCCGCTGGCGAGATCGTACCTGGAATCGGTAGCTTCAGCGGGCGTCTTTAGCAGCATCCCGGGCGGAGCCAAGAAGTTCGACCTTGTCGCCCTCCTTGACGCCCAGGCGGGCAAAGGTTCCGCCGGCGACCTCCAGGGCATACTTGGCGGGGGTGTCGCTATTGTAAAGAACGACCGGGTGGGCGGGGTCCGCCTCGACGAGCATGGCGTAGGTGCGAACGACGTACAGGTCGGCGGAGATGAAGGCGATGTCGATGGGCACCTTGCAGTCCTTCATGTAGAAGGACAGCTCCTGCTCCTGGGGAAAGACAAAGAGCATGCCAGTCCCCTCGGGCACGGAATCGCGGCCGCTCAGGCCGTGGTGGCGGGCCTGTTCAGTCAGGGCCAGTTCCACCTTCCAGACGTGCCGGCCGATGCGAACGGCCGGGGCGGCCGTCTCCGGGCGGGGGGAGCAGGCGACGGCGGCCAACATGAGCACAGCCGCCAACAATCTACCGGCAAATCGTGCCATTGCGCAACTCCACCAGGCGGAGCACCTGCCGGAACATGCGATCCAGCAGTTCCATCGGCAGGCCCATCACGTTGCTCCAACTGCCCTCGATCTTCTCGATGAAGGCGTCGCCGCTTTCCTGAATGGCGTAGGCGCCCGCCTTGTCGCGCCATTCGTTCAAAGCTATGTACCCGTCAATCTCTTCGCCCGACAAAGGTCGCATGGTCACGTAGGTGGTTTCCGAGGCCAGGAAGCGTTCGCGCGGCCCGGGCGGTTCCTGCCGGCAGGGCGGGATGAGCATGGCCAAACCGGTAATGACGCGGTGTCGGCTGCCCGAGAGGCTCTGCAGCATTCGCCGGGCCTGATCCGGGTCGTCGGCCTTGCCCATCAGTTCCTGGTCGCGGACCACCAGGGTGTCGGCCCCGAGCACCAGCCGGTCGGGGCGCTCGCCCAAGACGGAACTGGCCTTGAAGTACGCCAGGGCTTGTGCCAACTGGCTGGGATTGCCATGGGCCAGCAGCGGCGGCTCTTCCAGGGGCGGCGGCATGACCGCAACGTCATATCCGGCCTCGCGCAGCAATTGCTGCCTCCGGGGCGAGCGGGAGGCCAGGATGAACTGGGGAAAACCTTTCAAACCTATCCTTTCAGTCTGTCACATTGTAGTAGGGTCTGGGCGGCCGGCCCAGTCGCCCGCCTCGCTTTGGCCCATTCCCGCCTCCTTTGTCCTGCCCGAGGCCAGCAATGCCTCCAGTTCCGCGGCCACGCGCTTGGGGGCGATTGAATCCATGCAAACGTGTCGTCGGCAGCGGCGGCGGAGACAGCCCTGGCAGGGGACCTGGGCCGCCACCGCCCGTCCGCTACGGTAGGGGCCGGTGCGCAGCGGATCGGTCGGGCCCACCAGTTCCAGGTGCGGGGCGCCGACGGCCGGAGCGATAAAGTTGGCGGCCGAGTCCACGCAAATGACCGCCTGGGCCCTGGCCATCATCGCCGCCAGCACCGGCAGCGTCGTCTGCCCGGCCAGGTTGACCGCGGCGGTATCCTCGGCCACTTGCCGGCAGAGTTCCTGCTCGTTGGCGGCGCCGGTCAGCACGACCGGCCGGCCCAAGAGGCCCAACAGTTCCCGCCATCGCTGTGGCGGGTACATCTTGTTTTCTCTGCGCGCTCCCGGAACCGCCAGGATGAACTGCCTGGGCTTCAGGCCATGGCGGGCCAGCAGGGCGTCGGCCTGCTGGGCGGCCTCGGGCAATATCGCCAGGCGAAAATCCTCCGGCCGGACGTCGATGCCCAGCGACCAGGCCAACTGAATGTTGCGGTCCACCGTGTGCGGGCGATCCACCTTGACGGCGTGGGTGTAAAACACCCGCGACAGTTCGCGGGCGTCGGCAAAGCCCGCCCGCACTTTGGCCCGGCTGATCCAGGCCATGACACCCGAACGGAACAGGCCTTGCAGGTCTATGGCCCAATCGAATTGCTTAGCCCGCAGTTGCCGGCAGAAGGCCAGAAAATCGCCGGCGGCGCGCAGGTTGCGGGACATGCGGCCGTAGTGGCGCCGGTCGAAGATGACCAGCTCGTCGATCTTGGGCTGGCCGCGCAGGATGTCCGCGCAGGAGGGCACCACCAGCCAGGCAATGTGGGCGTGGGGAAAGGTGCGGCGCAGCCCGGCCGGCAGGGCGATGGCGCTGACCACGTCGCCCAGGCTGGAGGGCTTGATGATCAGCACGCGATGCGGAGGGGGCAGGGGAGTCACGGCAGGTTTCTCCGCGCCTGTTTCTGGCTGCGCTGGCGGGAGCGAATCTGCCGGCGGATCTTCTTGGCCGACCATTCCTGCAGCATCCGCCAGTAAGGCTTGAAATTCTTCAGGGCCGGCCTGGCCGCCCGCAGGTATCCCAGCAGCAGGCGCAGCCGCCCGGCGTGGTTGACTATTGGGCATTCCAGCAGCGAGACGTTCAGCCGCATTATGCCCTGGAGCTGCTGGCGGCGCGAAACCCGGCGGGCGGTGTGCAGCCCGTCCAGGTCGATCAGCACGATCTCCGGCCAGTGGGTCGGTTGGCCGTTCCATCGCACCAGCAGGTTGGTGGCCTTGAGGTCGCGGTGGTAGAAGCCCTCCTGGTGGAGCTGGCGGACCAGCCGCCCCAGCCGCCAGAGCACCTTCCGGGCCAAGCTGCCTTGATGAGCGGGGCCCTGGGCTTCCTCGCCGCCCAGGTGGCGGTTGAGGAAGCGGTTCAGCTCCAACGCCTCATCGACCGCCTCGGTTATCAGCAGCGAGTCGATCAGGAATCGGCCCCGCCGCCGCTCCATCGCCGCCAGCGGCAGGGCGGTATTGATCTGCCGGCTCAAGAGCAGGTGGCCCAGGCGGAAGGCCCGCACCGGGCGGCTATGGCGGAACAGGTCCCACACCAGCCTGATGGGCTTCTTGCGCCGGGCACGCTTGATGAAAACTTCCAGGGCGTGCGGCCCGACCTGCAGCCTGCGCTGCACCACCAGGCTGCTGGGGGAGTCCTTGACGACCCGAACGTCGCTCCCGTGGAAAAGGCCTTCGACGTCGGCCAGGGCCGCCCGCCAGTGGTCCGGCTCGAAAGTCGCGCCCGCCAGGCGCGAGCCCGGCAGGTTGGGGCGCACCGTGCGCACGACGTGAGCGGTGTACCCCCCGGCGGCCAGGCGGACGAAGTGCGTGTTGGTCCGCAGGATGCGGCGCCGGCGGTGGGCGTTCATGCGCCGGCGGTGGGCCTGCAGTTGCGGCTCGATCAGGCGCACCCAGCCGCGCAGGCTGCCGCCGGCGCCGCTGGAGCGGAGATAGTCGCGCAGAAAGCGCAGCCGCTGCGTCCGGCTGGTCCACCACCAGCGATCGTAGGCAAGCTGGGCCAGGTTGGCGGCGCGGCTGTGACGGTTCAGGCGCACCCGGCGCGAGGTGCGGTGCAGGTCCATCAGGCAAAGCCGGCGCGGATCGTCGCGCCCGACCAGAAGGTTGCCGCAATGCAAGTCGTGATGCAGCACTCCGGCCTGGTGCATGCGGGCGATGATCTGGGCCAGTGCCGCGGCCGCCTGGGCGATGGCGGCGTGATTTTCCCGCCGCAACTGCTCCAGGTGCCACTGGTCGGCCGGGGAGGCGTCGGCGACGCCTTGGGAGATGTTCCACTGGCTGCAGGCGGCCAGCACGGCCGGCACGGGAAGTCCCCGGGAGCGGAGATACCGGCTGCGCTCAAGTTCGCGCAGGGAATCGCACCAGCCCAGGCGGCGCTGCAGGCGGTGCAGCAGGCTGGGATTGTGGAAGCACTTGAGGTACAGGCTGCCCTGGCCGTTGGCGGCGCAATACACGCTGCGGGAGACGGTCTGCTTGACCAGGCGCCAGGGGAGCGGGGGGCCCTCAAGCAGCCCGGCCAGCCGGGCCTGGGCCGGCTGGTCGGCAAAGCGCACACCGCCGCCGGCACGGAGCAGCGAAGCTATGGCGTCTGCATTTCCGGGTGGCAGCGGCATGAACGGTATCATACGGCATTTTGGAGGCGGGCGACAATCCCGCTGGGGCTTAGAGCCTATCCTAATAAC
>PMYM01000253.1 GCA_003171235.1 Phycisphaerales bacterium
TGAAGACCAGGAGCGCCACCAGGCCGCCTGTCACCTCCAGCGACTCAATATTACCACGTAAGGACGCGGTTAAAGTACACAAAACCCGCGTCCCTCGGGCCTCTGGCGCACATCGACAGCCGCCGTCCTTCAGCCCACGGTAACACACCAGAGCACACCCCGGCCCACCGCCAAAGGGGCCGTGGAGGGGGCAGTCAAGGGGGCAGCGGGGGCAGTATGGGGGGGCAGTGGCAGTGGGTTGGCCAGCCTGCCTGATCCATACCGTCCGCGGGCCGGCTACGTGCTTGGGGAGGCGAGGCAACCAGACCGCCAGCCATGAAATGGAGATTGTTCCCTGGGTGGTCGCTATGGTACATAATGGTAGCGTCCAGGCGTAAAGGCTCCTTTTGTTCTGGTGAGCGAGAAACAGCATGCTTCACGAGGCAATCGGTCGTTCCCCTGCCAGGTATTCGCGGAAAACCTCCTTGCTCTGCATGCCCGCAGGTCATCAAGGGCGTTGGGCCTGGACTACCGCGTTCGGGATTTGCCTATTGCTGACCTGTGGGATGACGGGCTGCGCCTCGCCGACTACGAATTTCATTCCCCTTAGTGGCGCCGCGGACTTCGGGAACTTGGTGCAGGGGGCCGGCCAGCCGGTGCTGGTGGAATTCTACAAGGATTCCTGCCCGACGTGTGTGGGACAGGAGTTCCTGCTGGATCAATTGGCGCAGGACTACCGCGGCCGCGTGGCATTCGCCAAGCTCAAGATCATGGAGGCGAATTTCACCGACATCTGCCCGGAAGTGACGGCGCGGTATAACCTGCGATGGGTTCCGACGGTGGTGCTTTTCGTCCGGGGACAGGAGATGCAAAGGTGGGAACTGAATCACACGATGGCGGAATTTCGCGAAGGGCTGGATAAGGTTCTCCCTGCAGAGGCCGGCAGGCGGGATCAGTGGCGCTGGTGACCGTAGCAGGCGAGCGCGCAGAGATGGGGGCGTTCAGAACGTCGGCAGCGCGGCCACGGCCCCGGCGGTGTCGGCAAGGTAGAGGTGGGTGTGGGTGTTTACCATCAGGCGGTTTATCCGGCCGTCCAGGCAGCCGGCGCGGCCGGAGCGTCCAGCGCGGGGCGGTATTCGCAGCCCGGGGCGAGGAGGGATTTCATCGACCGCTCCCACGGGGTGTACGCCCGCCAGAGGTAGCCCTTCAAGGACAAACAGGCTGCCACCGCCAGCGTGGCGACCAACATCGATCGTCCTGGCAGAGATTCAATCCCGGCTCGTGTTCTTCCATTGGAACATGCCGGCCAAGGTCGCCTCATCGACTGACAGCAAATAAACAGGAGTATCAGTGACTTCGACGGCCTGGCCCTCAAGCCTGTTGCCCATCAGGTCCAGCGCCGTCACGCCTGCAGGTAGATTCAGAGCGACCTTCTTGCCTTGAGTACCCTCATCCCACTTGTTCCGCCAGGCAACGGCCACGAACTTGCCTGGGGTGCGGAACCAGTAGGCATGGATGGGCCCCTGGCTTTCGGCTCCGGCAACTCGGAAATCCGCCCCCAGCAGGTTGGCCATCGCCGACATGGCCGGGTACATCTTCCGCGGGGATCCGCCGTATTCAAAGAAGATGCCGCCGCCGTCGCCATTGTCCTCGCGGATCCCGGCATTGATCGGCGCAGCGGCGCCGACGTGGAAGAAGATCTTGGCCCCGCCATGCCCGAAGATGACGGCGCAGTATTTCACCAGGCCAATGGCCGCCTCGCGCTCGGATTCGTACTGGGACTTCTGCATGGCGCCGTCGCCGATGCGGTAGCCAGGCTCAAAGGGCGGATCATCGTCGGCATAGCAGCCCAGTTCGGTCATCCATATCGGCCGGACCTGGTTCCTGTCGCGCATCAGGCCCTGGAGCTCGGCCAGGTCGCCTGCCATCGCCTCGGCCCCGTCGGCGACCAGGGGATAGTCGTGCAGGTTCATTATGTCGCACCACTCCAGACCGCCGGTGTTGATGAACGCGCGGGCCAGTGCATTCTCCGGAGGACAGGCAATGCCGCCGATGACCTGCAGATCCTTGTCGACACCCTTGACGGCTCCATAGGCCACCTTCAGCAGGCCAACGTAGTCGTCAATCTTGTACCCGAATTTCTGGGGCAGCGAATATTCCGTGAACAGCGACTCATTGAAGATCTCGAAACACCGCGACTGTTTCCCATAATGCGACACCGTGCGCGTCACGTAGTTGGCGAAGTCAGCCGGGTCTTTAGGCGGACACGCGCAGATGAGCCGGTTCCTCGCCCACGTCCTGCCCGTTCGGACGATCTCCCTTTCCACTCGCTCCAGGTCGGCGGAACTGGACCATTCGGCCGAGGGGTTGGGCAGCAGGGGCAGCACGTTGAGTTTTTCGGCCAGGATGCTGTTGAATTGGGCGTCCACCGCCGAAAAGTCAAACTGGCCCTTCTTAGGTTCAATGGTATCCCAGGCGGCCGACCAGTCGCGCATACAGGTCAGGCCGCCTTTGCGGGCCAACTGCTGCAGGATTGGCCAAGGATATGGAGAGTTCATGCCGAAAGGCGAATCAGCGCCAGGGTACTGGTTGATGATGGCGCAGCGCAGCGTCTGGGCCGGCACTTCCTGCTGTTCCTGCGGCCGCCAGGCGGCGCGGAAGAAACCCTGGCGGTTCTTCAACAGGCCCTGCAGTCGAACCGTCCCTTGCCCTTGGGCGGGGAGGATTAATTGCACGCCCTGGGTAAGCACTTCCTTATCGAGGAAGTCGGTGATGGAAAGCCTGCCTTTTATCGTTGCCGCCGCGCGACCGTTGTTAAAGGCCGTGACACTCAGGTCCAAGCCCGACGCGGGGTCAGCAAAGATATTGCCCGGCGCCGAACTTGCCACGAAGCTCTCCACCTGGGCCCGCGGGGCATATTCGGTCGGCTTGTCCCCACGCTCGAACTGCACGGCGTCGACCCAAAGTGTGCCGACCATGGCCTGGGGTTTTATCAAGTCCATGCCGATCGCCACCCAGGCGAATGTGTCCGTATTCGATTTTACGGGGATAGCGATCCGTTCCCACTGGGTTCCCACCGGAATGGACTGGCAGGCCAACTGGCTGGGGACCTCGATGCCAGGCTGGTAAACAGCCAGGCGGACGGGCGTGTCAGCCTTGTTCGCCTTCACGTAGCAGGACAGCACGTACGGTTGGCCCGCGGCCAGGGGAATCCAGCCGAGGTTGGCGGCGGCGGGGCACTGAGCTTCTTCCCTGCCGGACTTGGTCTGCAGCACGATGGTCGTTTTCTGGTCGAGTTGGATGCGCAGGCTGTTCTTGCCGTGCCAGGCGGTCGTGCCGTCAATCTCGCCCGGCACCGCGGGCAGGTTGGTGGGGTTTCCGCCTACGCCATGGATGTCGGGGGCGAAGCCGCCCCAGCCGGCGGTGCCGCATTCGAAGCTGCTGTTGGGCAGGAAATTGGCCCCGTCGAGCGTGCCGAGCTGGGGCAACCACTCTTGGCGCCGGTCGCTCGGCGTAAGCTTCACGTCGCTGACCAGCAAGACGCCGGTTCCCCTCATGTAGAAGGCAAAGCGGCTGGTGGCCTCCGGCAGGTCCTCGGGCGCCTGGAAAACGTGCGCATAGCGGCGCCAGTCCGACGTAAGCCCGAAGGCTTTGTTGAACTGCCTCTGCCACGAGGTGGTGTTGCCGATATCAACGACGGCCGAATAGGCCGGCTGAGTAGCCGCCGCCAGTCTGCCGCCTCGGGCCCACCAGGTGAGCTTGTAAAACTGGTCCTTCTTCAGGGCCACCGAGCCTTGCACGTAGGCCATGGCATGGCTGTCCGGGGAACCGCTGACGAACTGAGTGCAGGTCAGTCTGAGCGCTTTCTTCCCTTCCGGTCCCTCATCCGGAGCGATGTTTTGCTCAATGCCCGTGTGCCCGGCGGTTCGCCAACCCTTGATAGAACCATCGGGGTTGAACTCATCAAATGAGCCATTCAGGAGTAGGTTAGGTTCCGGGCTGGAAACCGCCGACGCTGCCGGGAGTGACATGGCCGCCGGCTGCGAGGGTGATTCGGCACTCAGTGCCAAGGGCAGGCAAATAACTGCAATGAAGACTGCAACCCCTACGCTGCGAATTAATAGTGCCGCCATGGCATTTCCTTTCCAGTAACACCGGAGAGTAGACCGGCCGTCGCTACGGCCGGGCCTGCATCGCCCGGCCTCCGCATCCTGTTACTTCTTAACCTCAAACTACTGGAAGAGATGCCAACAAATTATTTCTTCTGAGGGACACTCTCAAGGATTCACGCCGTCTTTGAATCAGGGATGCGCCCTCGGACGTGAGGGGCATTGGCCTGCAAGTTCCATCCGCCCCCGCCAAACTGTTCCCGCTGCCACGCCACCCTCCCTCCCCTAATCTAAAACCTCACACCTTCTCCACTCATCGTGAATTCGGTCGCTCCGGCGGGCGTGAAACTTGTCCGTCAGCGCCGGGTGCATGAGCAGGTCGCGCAGCGGCAGTGCCACAGCACCTTCACGTCGAAGGGGATGTCCGTGCACAGGCTTATGCCCGGCAATGGCAAGCGGGGGTTGGCCAGCCTGCCTGATCCATACCGTCCGCGGGCCGGCTACGGGACAAGCGAGGGAACTCAAACTGGGCGCTCCTGCGGAGATCAGACCGGCGCGCAATCGAGTCTCTATTCCGTCGTTTTGCCATCGAAGTGCTCGTTGTCGGCCTCAGCGTCTTCGCGGGTATGGTGAACGACGCCGTCTCTATGATTCGGTGGCGCATAGAGCGTATAGAGCTTCAATGGAACACTGCCGGTATTGATGATGTTGTGATTCGTCCCGGCCGGGACGACTACCGCGAAGCCCGCTTGGATCGCCATCCGAACACCATCGAGAACCGCCTCGCCGGAACCCTCTTCCACGCGGAAGAACTGGTCGAGCTTGTGGACNNTTTAGCGCCATGACGACGAGCTGGCAGTGTTTTGCCGTATACAGCACCCGGCGAAACTCGGCATTCTTGACGGCGAGCCCTTCGATGTCCTGCACAAATCCTTTCATAACGACTCCTCTTTCGTTTTGCCCGACTGAGGCGTTCGATGCCATTCAGAACAGGCACACTCTTTTCCGGCCGCCTATCCCGATGCTCGTCGCAAACGGACAAGCTATCGCCGCACGGCATACATAACCCAACACACGCCCTGTTCGGCGTGCGTTGGAGACGATGCCGATGCGCGAAGATAACGGTGTTCGCGACATCCCGCCAGCTCAAAACGGGCCACACCGTCTTCAGAATTCCCGAAATGGGGCAGGAGAGGGATTCCGCTGTCTCTATTCACCTACAACCCGACCGGTGGTTAGAACAACCATGCTCCGGTTATAAGGTACAGACGTGCGTTTTGAATTGCATGAGATTGTTTCCTCACTCCGCAACGTCTGGACTGATTCTGCCGGAATTGCCCCGCCTCTACCGCCTGCGCCGAAGGGCGAGCAAGCCCAGCGACAGCAGCACGAGCGTGGCCGGCTCCGGCACGACGGGAGCCATGGTAAACGACTCGGCGCCGGCGGCGGCGTTGCCGATCGCGTCGCCCGCCAGGACCGTCATTCCCAGGCGGTTGTTCGGGTCGGCCGTCAAGGAGGCGAACTCACTGCTGGAGAGGTCCACCCTGAACAAGTACCCGGCCCCGCCCTGGCCCTGTTGGCCCGTGGGGGAAAGCGACAGGCCGCCGGAGGGCGGCGTATACACGGCAGTGGAACTGAGGGTGCCGTCCGCCAGGTAGAAGTCCACCGAAAAGGCGTGGACTACCACGTCCATGCCCCCGGGCTGGTTGATATTGAAGACCAGGCCGAAGTTGTCCTTCGTCAGGCCTAGGGAAAGCAGGTCGGCCACGCTGATGGTCTGGCTCTTGCCGGTCTCTACCTGGCTGCTAGGGCCGCTGTACACGTCCGCCGTGCCATTCCATCCCACGGAGCCCCATTCGGAGGTCTCCTGCGAGCCGTGGGTCTGGAGCGTCAAGACCGGCGGGACGCTGCCGAATCCCTGACCGCTGAGATCGACCGTTTCGTTAGTGAAGCTGATGATGCCTGCCGGGGCTATTCCTGCCCCGAGAAACAACAAGATTGCCACCGCCAGGCCACACGAGAATCGCCGCGAGCATAGAAGTGTGAGCATGAATGGTCCTCCACTACCATTTTTAGCCTTTGTGAGCGGGTCTCCGTTCCGACATGCGCGGGCATCTTTGAGCGTCCACCGCGCCGGAGCCACAGATTACGAGCACGGGGTAGCATAGAACGGGAAAAACGGCATATCCACCCGGTCCGACAGAATCGGAATGACTACGATCTTTCGAGATTTGATTCGGGATTCCCCATTTGATGCCAACCCACAACCGTCGTGGACAGCCTGTGAACCTGGCTTGGGGATTCAAGAAGGACTTTCCGGCCAAGGGAAACCCGGGATAGTTCGAGAGGTCAAGGTGAATCAGAACGTCGGTAGCGCGGCCACGGCGCTGACTGTGTCAGTGAGGTCCAGGTGGGTGTGGGCACTTGTCTTCGATCGGCAACGGCGTGCCCTTGCGGTACACCATCCCCTGGAATATCGCCACTGTCTTGCCCTCCTCGGTGCGGACGGTGACGGAGTAGATGCCCGTGGTGCGTCCGAGGTTGACCTCGGCGGCCTCCGCGGCCAGCGCCCCCTGGCCGCCGGGACGGACGTAGGTGATGTCCACATGCATCGCCACCGCCAGCGTGCCGTGCGAATTCGAGGCGGCCTGGAAGACGTAATCGGCCAGCGCGAAGATTGCCGCCCCGTGGACCATCCCATAGCTGTTCAGGTGAAAGTCGCGTATCAGCATCTTCGCCGCCGCCCGCCCGGGCGAGACCTCCAGCAGCTCCATCCCCAGGTGCGCCGCCAACGCGTCCCGCCGGAAGTAGCTCATCATCGCGTCCATCGTCGTCGCCCTTTCCTTTGGAGTATCCCCCCATCCTGCCCTGGAGCAATGTCAAATCCAGCGCCGGGTCCGGGACTTGTACCGCTCGTATTCCGGGCCGAACTTCCGGCTCAACGCGGCCTCCTCCCAGCGGATGACCCAGCGGTCGACCGCCACGACGAACACTAGCAGCGGCAGCAGCGGGCTCAGCCCGCCCAGCAAGACCCACACGCCGGCCAGGTCCAGGACAAGGCCCAGATACATGGGGTTGCGCGTGCGGCGATAGATGTTGTCCGTGACCATAGTGCCGGCCTCGGAAAACGCATGAATGGTCGTGCCGCGCCTCCGAAAGCGTCGCCAGCCCGAGCTGCCCAGGGCCAGGCCGGTCAGTATCGGCAGGGCCCCCAGGAACTTCCATGGGGCGTGACTCCACACCACCCACGGCCAGTACCGATTGAGCAGCACCATCAGGGCCAGGCACAGGATGAACAGTACGGGAGGGATCAGCATCTTCATACTGGCGCGATCTCCGTGATCATACTGGGATTTCCCACTTGTAACAAACGCAAGCAAGAACATTCCTTCCCTGTTCCCACAGCCGCACCGTGCAGGTTGTCGCGCCGGGTCTCCAATTCCCCCCAGTTGGCGGCCCAAGGCTTTCTTGGCCCCGGCGTCCAGGTCCGGGTCCATCATCTTCTCTACGCCGCCGGCGCGGGCTCAACCCGGCCCGATCATTGGATGGTTCCGTATGGGCCACGCGGCACACTCCCTGTCCCGTTTGCCCGAATCGAATCTGTGGGGTGTGCAAACCGCAGGCGGTCTGCACCTGGAGTCTCCCATATAAACTTGGCCCACGACCGCCGCGGGCTGCTCTGCTCTTGATTATCTCCTGCCTGCATGATGCTGCAAGTGTTCTTCTGACTGGGTGGCGCGGTCGAGAAGGGTGTGGGTGTTTACCGTCAGGTGGGTTATCCGGCCGTCACGGCAGCCGGCACAGTCGGGGCGCCCAGCGCGGGCAACCTGCCGATGGCATCGCTCTCCCGTTCGCGCAGGACATGGCTGTACCGGTCCATGGTGAAGTACGCAAAACCCGCGTCCTTCGGGCCTCTGGCGTACATCGACAACAACCGGCGATTGGCCCACGGCAACACACGGCAACTCACCCTGGCCCACCGCCAGAGGGGCGGCGGAGGCGTCTTCTCCTGTAGTTGGGTCGAGTCTGTCGGACGATAGACGCGCCCGGATGGTACGGACGGCGTTGACTTAGATTAATATTTAGT
>PMYM01000255.1 GCA_003171235.1 Phycisphaerales bacterium
GATCCGGCCCGCTGCTCGCAAATACAAATCAAGGTCCGGCCGGAGTTCGGCTCCGACCGCAAGCTGCTGGCCGTGCGGGGGAAGATCGACCAGGCGTGGCTGGAATTCTCGCGTGAGCATCCCGAGGCCGCCCAGGCCGAGATACTGGTGCAGACATGGCGGCAGAAGCTCGACCAGTACGTCTCAGCCGTGGAGAAGCAGCGGACGATGGTGACGCTGATGTTCGGGATCATGTCGCTGGTGTCGGTGATCCTGATCTTCGCGATATTCTATATGATCGTGACGCAGAAGATCCGGGACATCGGGGTCTTGCGAGCGACCGGGGCGGGCTCGCCTGGAGTGGCGCAGATATTCCTGGCCTTCGGCTCGATCACCGGGTTGGTGGGCGCCGTGGTGGGGCTGGTGCTGGGCTACCTGACAGTGCATTACATCAACGAGATACAAGACGCAATCGCGGTGTGGTTTGGCTTTAGGCTGTGGAGCCGCGACGTGTTCCTTTTCGACAAGATACCCAATCAGGTTGATTTCTCGACGGCGGCGGTGATTGCCATTTGGGCGATGGCCTCGGGCCTGATCGGGGCCCTGGTGCCCAGCGTGCGAGCGGCGACGATGGAGCCGGTGGAGGCCATCCGCTATGAGTGAGCTCAAGCCGATGATGCTGCTGGTCGTGCTGCTGCTGGGGCTTGGGGTATTCGTCGCCTACCTGCTGGGCGTTTACGTGGCGGTCAAATTGGCCGGGCGGCGGGGGCGGTCGCCCCTGCGCTGGGGCCTGATCGCCGGAGTGGGGGGATTGCTTGGCCCGGGCACGCTGCTCCTGGCCCAGGGCTACCTGGCCAGGGTCAATCGCCGCTCCCTCTGGCTGTGGCTGGGGGCGGAACTGCTGGCCTTCGCCCTGGCGGGTGCGCTGCTTCGGGAGGGCTTGCTGAGATGGGGCGGGGTAAACCTCATGCTCGACGTGGGCATGTTGCTGGGCGGGCTGGCCGTGGTGTTTGTCCCGCTGGTGGCGCTGTCCCTGGCCGGGCCGGCGCGGGTCCAGGACAAGCCTTCCGGCGACGGGCTGCTCATCCAGGCCCAGGCCCTCTCTCGCACCTATCGCATGGGCAAGGTGGAACTGAAGGTGCTGCGAAGCGTGGACCTGAGCGTGCGGCGCGGGGAATTCCTGGCCATCCTGGGCGCCTCGGGCAGCGGCAAGAGCACGCTGCTGCACCTGCTGGGCCTATTAGACCGGCCTGACCAGGGAAGGCTGATATTCGACGGCGCCGACGCCGCCGAGCTTGCCCCGCAGGCCCGCGACCGTTGCCGCAGCCGGGACATCGGCTTTGTCTTCCAGTTCTACCACCTGCTGCCGGAGTTCTCGGCCGTGGAGAACACCCTGCTGCCGGTGATGACCAGCGTGGGCCTGCTGAAGTGGCTGGCCGTCCGCGGCCAGGCCCGCCGGCGGGCGACCGAACTGCTGACGCAGCTTGGCTTGGGCGAGCGGCTGCGACACCGCCCCATGCAACTCTCCGGCGGCGAGCAGCAGCGCGTGGCCATCGCCCGGGCCATGATCAACCAGCCCAAGGTGCTGCTGGCCGACGAGCCTACCGGCAACCTCGACTCCAAGACCGGGCTGGAGATCATTAAAGTTCTCCGCCAACTCAACCAGGCCAACGGCCAGACCATCGTCATGGTCACCCACGACCAATCGCTGGCCCAACTGGCCGACCGCGTGGTGCATCTGCGGGACGGGAAACTGTAAACCCAAGCTACCAAACCGGTGACTTTGCACTTTTCCCGACTTTTCGTCGCCATCACCAGCCGGCGGGGGTTAAACAGAACAAGCCCACAGGGCAAAACCCAATGACGCAGGCGACGGAAACGATGGCCTTGCCGGCCGCGCTGGAGCGCACGCTTGGCCGGCTGATCTGGCGGGCGCGGGTGGCGATTATTCTGCGCGGGGTCTTGGCCACGGCGGCGGCCGCCCTGGCCGGCGTGCTGCTGGTTATCGCCATCCGCACCTTGTTTGTGCCGGTGGAAAGCTGGCAGCACTACGCCCTGACGCTGCTGTGGCTGGTCATCGCCGCCGCGGCGGCGGTGCTGACGCTGCTGCGGCCCATGGCCAGGAGCTTCACGCTGGAAGGCATGGCCCGGGCGGTGGAGAGCCGCCATCCCGAACTCCAGGAGCGGCTTTCCACGACGGTGGAACTGCTGTCCAGCGGCGACGCCGCCGAGATCCGCGGCTCCTCCCAACTCATCGCGGCGGTGGCCCGCCAGGCCGCCGGCGACGCCCAACTGGTCCAGCCGCGGCGGGAAGTAACCTTCCGCCGGGCCCGGCCATTCCTGCTGAGCTTTGCCGCGGCGGCGATGGTGCTGGCGGGTCTGCTGGCGGTGTTCCCCGGGCGGGCCGGCAGGGCGCTGGTTAAGACGATCATTCCATGGGCCAACATCGCCAGCGTCTTCGCGGACGAACTGGCCGTCGGGCCGGGGGATAAGGTGCTGCTGTCGGGCTCCAGCCTGCACGTGGAACTGGCGGCGGCAAACAATCGCCTGCGAGGGGCCCAGCTCCGCATCGCCCGCGACGGCGAAGCTGAGAAGGCCTACCCCATGGCCGCCCTGGGCGAAGGGCGCTTCCAGTACGACACTGAGCGGCTCTACGCCGGCCTGCGCTACCGCATTCGGGCGGGCGACGCCCTGACCCGCTACTACACCGTCACCGTCGTGCCCCCGCCGCAGGTGGAGGGGGTGCAGGTGGGGTACACCTATCCCCTGTACACAAAACTGCCCGCCATCGCCCCCACAGCCGGCAGCGGCGAGATCGCCGCCTGCGTCGGCGCCACCGTCAAGGTGCTGGTGGGGATCAGCAAGCCCGTCCGCTCCTGCCGGCTTAGCCTGCTGGACGCGCCGGCCCAACTGCGGCAGGAATCGCCGACGTCGTACAGCTTTGAATTGACTCTCCGGCCCGGCCTGGCCGGCAAGTGGCGCGTGGACCTGGAAGACGAGTACGGTTTTGCCGCGCAGGGCCAGGAACATTCCATCAAGGCCATTCCCGACCGCCCCCCGACGGTGGAGATCCTCCGCCCGGCGGAGAAGGCTCTCAAGCTGCGCCCGGCCGACCGCCTGCCCATAGCCTACCGGCTGGACGATGACTTCGGCTTTTCCGCCGCCTGCCTGCTGGTCAAGGTGGATGACCGCCCGCAGCCGGCGACGGAGGCGCCTTTTGCCCAGGCCGCCTCGACCACGTCGGCGCCGCAGCCGGGCCAGGTGACGGCCCAGGCGTACCTGGACCTGTCGGCCCTGCCGCTGACGGGCGCCCGCACCGTGAAATTCGCCGTCCAGGCCGCGGATAATTGTCCGCCGGAAATGGGCGGCCCGCACGTGGGCGTCTCGGACGAGCGGACCATCACTTTGGACGTTGCCGCGGCCGACTATGCCGTGCAGGTCGAACTGGCGGCCGAACTCCGCCTGCGCGAATCGCTGCAGAAAATCTACGCCGAGCTGACGGAGGCCAAGAAAATCTCCACCCCCCTGCGCGAGTCAATGGTTTCCACCAGCCAGGTCAGCCAGCCCACCGTGGACAAGCTGGACGACATGCTGGGACACCTGTCCGCCTCCGAGGGCGAAACCCGCAAGCTGGCCCAGCAGATCAGCGACGGCGAATTTCCTCAAATGGGGCGGACGCTCTCGGCCCTGGCCGACGAGCATATCGCCCGGGCACGCGAGTGCGGGCAACTGGTCAAGATCAGCGATCAGCAGAAGCTCCGCGCCGACAACGCCGAGGAAACCGACGTGCAGGTCATCCGCGCCATGGACATAGTCTCCGATCTGCTCAAGAAGCTCGACGTGCTGACGGACCTGGCCCGCCGGGCGGTGGAGCTGGACGAACTGGCCAGCAAAGAAGACCGGCTGGCCCAGGCGGAAGTGACAACCCAGCCGGCTGGACAGCCTGCCTCCCAGCCTGCCTCGCAGACTCCCTCGCAGCCGGCCGATGCCCAGCCGCCCCCGCCCATGCCCCTGGCGGACTGGCAGAAGGCACAGGCGGCCCTGGCCTCGCGCGTTGCCGAACTGGCGCGCAAGACGCCCGGGGCGCAGCAGGCCCAGACCCAGCAGCTCAATCGCCAAACCAAGGACCTGCTGGAGACCACCGGGAAGCTCCAGAAGGCCCAGGACGCCCTCAGCGCCGACACCGCCCGGCAGCAGTCCGTTCAGGCCGTTCCGGACGAACTGGCCAAGCTGGCGGCGGAGCAATCCAAACTGGATCGCCAGGCGGAGGCCCTTGCCCGACAGGCGGCGACCGCCCCGGCCCCGGCCCAGCCTGCCGGCACCCAACCCGCCTCAACCCAGCCTGGCCAGACAACTACCTCGCCTGCCCCAACGCCCAAGCAACTTCTAGCCGACATTGCCCAACAGCAGCGGGCGCTGCGGGACAAGGCCGCCGCCCTCAACGAACAACTGCCCCGGCAGCAGCAGGCGCGAAAGGACTCTGAGCTTCGCCGCCTCCAGACCCAGCAGCGGCAGATCGAGCAGGAGTTGGCCGGCCTGGCCGATCAGGTCAAGCAGAAGGCCCCAAGCCAGGAGCGGCCGGAGTCCAAGGCCCTGCTGGCCGCGCGGCAAACGTCCGAAGAACTGGCCGCCGCCAAGCCCGATCAGGCCGCCCGCAGCGCCGACCAGGCCGCCCAGGCCATGAGCAAGCTGGCCGACAAATTGGACCAGCAGTCCCGCCAGGCCGATCCTTCCGGCCAGGACGCCAAACCCCCCGACCGCAAACCCGATGGAGACGCCGGCAGTGGCGATAAGCCCGCCCAGGTGCAGGCCGCAGCGCCCGTCGGCCAGGAACCCCAGCAGGTTGCCGCCGAGGGCCCGCCCGCCCAGCCGGAGGAACTGGCCAAGATGTCCGACCAGGCCCGGGAGCTTTCCGCCCGCCAGCAGCAGGTGGCCCGGCAGGCCGATCTGCTGGCCAAGGGGCAGATGCCAAAATTGCTGGGAGATCGCCAGGCCGCCCTGGCCCAGGAGGCAGTGGACTTGCGCAAGGACCTTGCCCTGGTCGGTCAGTACATTGACAGCCTCACGCCCGACGCCCAGGCCGCTCAACTGGCCTCCGCCGCCCAGCGAGACCTGCAGCACGCCCAGACCGCCCAGCAGACCGCCGCCGATACCCTGCGAATCGACCGGCTGGCGCAGGCGGCGCCTTGGCAGCAGAATAGTTCAGCGGCCTTGGCCCAGGCGGCCGGCAATCTCAGGCAACTGGGCCAGCGTCTGGCCGACATGGCCCGGCAGTCCCCCCCGGCCAAGACGCCTGAGGATGCCCAGGACGCCCAGGATCTGGCCGAGGCTGCACAGGACGCCCGCGACGCCGCCATCGACGCCAAACTCTCAGAGGCCCAACAGGCTGCCCAACTGCTGGATGAACTCGCGCGTCATGCGCAACAGGCGGCTGAGGCGGCTGGAATCAATCCCAAGGCCGCCGCCGAGACGGCCGCCGCCATGCAGTCGCAATCTTCCGATCCGAGCAAATCGCCCCAGGGGCCCAGCCAGGGCCGCGCCCGCGTCGGCAGCGCCGAGGTGGACCTTAGCCCCGCGGACCTGAAGGCCATGGGCATTGCCCCCGACGACTGGGCACGCTTCAAGGGCCGGCTCGACAGCCAGGTCCTCCAGGGCGACAAGCAAGCTCTCCCTGAGGAATACCGGCTGCTTATCAAGCGGTATTTCCAGGCCATCGCCGCCAAGACCGCCGGAGCCCCAAAGAAATGATCCCCCTCAAGCATGACAGCCGCGGAGGCGCCCTGCCGGCACTGGCGCTGATCCTGGCCCTGGCCGCGGGGCTGGTCTTCCTGGCGATGAGCCTGCCGCCGCAGCGCCTGTCCGCGGCCCCGGCCGGCGCCTCGGCAACGACCCAGCAGGCGGGTGACCTGGATAACTACAAAAAGCCGCTCGATCAGGCCACCGACAAGGCCCTGGAGTACCTGGCCCGCCAGCAGGATAAGGATGGCTGCTGGCCGGCCTCCGGGCTGAATCGCAATACCGCCGTGGCCAGCTTGGCGGTGATGGCCTTCATGGCCAAAGGCCATACTCCCGGCTCGGGGCCCTATGGGCAGGTGATGAACAAGGGCATCGACTTCGTGCTGTCCTGCCGCCAGGCCAACGGCATGCTGGTTAGCGCCTCCTCCCACGGGCCCATGTACGAACACTGCATCTCCACGCTGATGCTCTCGGAGGCGTCGGGCATGGTGGACGCCCAGCGCCAGACGCGCTTGGACCAGGCCCTGGCCGGGGCGCTCAAAAACATCATCGCCGCCCAGCAGGTAAAAAAGGATGCGGCTTACGCGGGCGGCTGGCGATACCAGATCAACAGTCCCGACTCCGACATATCCTGCACCGGCTGGGCACTGATGGCCCTGCGTTCCGCCCGCAACAACGGGGCGGCCGTGCCCGCCGAATGCATTGACAAGGCCGTCGGCTTCGTCCTGCGCTGCCGCGACTCGGCCTATGCCAACGCCCCCGCGCCCAAGGAGGGCGTGGGCTTCTGCTACCAGCCCGGCAGCGGCCCGGGCCTGGCCCGCACCGGCACGGCCCTGCTCTGCCTGGAACTCTGCGGCAAGCACCGCTGTCCCCAGGCCCTCGACGGCGGAGAGTGGATCCTCTCCCATCCCCCGGCGGCCGTGGGCGGCGAATACTTCTACTACGGCCTGTACTACACCTCCCAGGCCATGTTCCAACTGGGAGACAGCCACTGGCATCGCTACGCCCCCAGGATGTACGACATGCTGCTCAAGGCCCAGAAGCCCGACGGCTCATTCCCCCAGGGCGGCTCCAGCGAGTCCGCCGCCGGCGTCAACTATGCCACGGCCATGGCCGTGCTTGCCATGTCGGTCGAGTGCTGCCAACTGCCCATCTACCAGAGGTGAAACCGGACCGGCCAGGCCCGGATACAAAAGGGGCTGCGAAGGGGAGTACAAGGGAGGCCGCAAGGCGGGGGGCATCAGTGGGGCGGAAGGTGGGGCCCATCATCGGCAGGCGCCTGGCCCGGCTGGATAACATTGTTTTGTTGACGCTATTGTGGCCGTGGCCTAGATTATGTGGACGTGGCCAGGTCGCCCCCGGCCGGGGCGATAGCCTCCGGCGCCGGGCGGCTAGAAGAGGGCCGTCATGAACAGCCCGAAACTCGATGCCGGGCGAACGCGCAAGGTTCGCCAGTTTGTCTCCCGCCTGGGCCGGGAGGAGCGCATGCTGCTGGTCCTGAAGCGCGAACTGTACGAGAACAGTTGGGACGACATGGTGGCCGACCTGCGTGCCCGGCTGGAAGGCCGGCCGTTTATCTTCAAACTGGTCAACCGCATCAACGAGGACCTGGCGCGAATCCAGCGGCTGCGGGAGTTCGAGCAGCAGCAGCAGGTAAATCTCAGCGAGTTTGTGTCACTGGAATAGGCGCGGGCGGCAGGCCCGGGCCGCTCTTAAGGTTAAAGAAGGAGATGTCCATGCGGCAGTCGGCTCTCATACTGGGCCTGGTGGCGGGCCTGGGGCTGGTGGGTTGTCAGGCGGGAGTTTCCCCCTCGGCCCCGAATCTCAGCCCCGCCGTCCTGGCCAAGGCGAACTTGCAGTATTTCTGGACGATGCCTCTGCCCCTGCGGCCGGGCGAGACGGTGTACCGGCTCGTGCGCCTGGACGACAGCGTTTACGTGCTGACCAGCCACAACCGGCTGATCGCGGTGGACGCGGTTCGCGGCCTGTACAAGTGGAGCTACGAACTGGGCGGCCGGCTGGAGGAGACCTACGCCCCGCTACACCTGGACAACCTGCAGTTGGTTGGGACCGTCGGCATCGCCAATATCCTCAACCCGCCGGACCTGGGCAAGGTCAAGCCGGTCAACGTGGTGCTGATCAACACGCTGGGTTACTACGCGATTCTGGACCGCGCCACCGGGCAGGAGCTGCGCAAGCTGCCGCTGCATTTCCCGGCCAGTTCGGGTTGCGGCTCCGACGGCGTCAGCCTGTACGCCGGTTCGATGGGCGGGCAATACTATGCCGTCCGTCTGACCGACGGGTACAACCGTTGGGAGATGTCCACCGGCGACACGATTGCGGCCAGCCCGCAGTACTTCAACCGCCGGCTGTACTTGGCCAGCAAGGACGGCATCTTCCGCATGCTCGATCCCGAGCCGCAGGAGAGTTCCGCCCGCCTGCCCATCAAGGCCAAGACCGACGGGCCGCTGTCGGCGGATTTCTACGTTGACGCCCGCGGCTGCTTCGTCCCCAGCGAAGACTACAAGCTTTACGCTTTTGACCTGGGGATGACGATGGAGCTGTGGAACTTCCGCACCCAGGGTCCGCTGCGGCAGGCGGTGCAGGTGGGCAAGCGAAGCTGCTTCCAGTACGCCGAAAACGACCGCTTCTACTGCATTGACGTGGCCAGCGGCAAAGGGCGGTGGGAAAGCCCCGCCGGTCGGCTGGTGGTGGCCAGCACCGAGCCGGACATCATGCTGCTGACGCAGAATCGCCACCTGCAGGTAATCGACGAGATGACCGGCCAGATAAAGGCCGATCTGCCGCTGACGGGGCTGGACGTCTTTGCCGCCAACGCTACGGCTCCGGCGGTCTATGCCGCCGGCAAGCCTGGCGCCCTGGTGTGCATCCGCCCGGCCGGCGCCCCTGTCCTGACGGCCGAGATGCTCAAGGACGAACGCCAACTGCCGGGGCAATGACCCTGACGGCGACAACAGCCACAGCCGCCAAGGATACATAGAGCACAGAAAACAGAGACAGCCTAGAGGCCCTGGACCGGGAGTTGCCCGCGGCTTGCGGCGGCCCCAGGCCCGGCAGCCTGATCATTCATTCACCCGCGGCCCTTGTGCCATTTGTGGCTGCGTTTTCGGAAAGGACTCTTGCCCGTGGACGTCAAGATTCGCCGTGCCCTGCTGAGCGTGTTTGACAAGTCCGGCATCGTCGAGTTCGCCTCCGCCCTTCACTCCATGGGTGTGGAATTGATTTCCTCGGGCGGCACGGCCAAGGCGCTGCACCAGGCCGGGGTAAAGGTCCGCCAGTTGTCCGAGTGGACGGGCTTTCCCGAAATGCTGGGGCACCGCGTGGTCACGCTGCATCCCAAGGTGCATGGGGCCATCCTGGCCCTGCGCGACGACGCCGCCCACCTGGCCGACATGCAGCGCTACGGCATCGAGCCCATCGACCTGGTGTGCGTGGGGCTGTATCCCTTCGAGAGCGTCATCGGCAAGCCCGACACCACCTTTGAGCAGGCGGTGGAGATGATCGACATCGGCGGCCCGGCCATGGTGCGGGCGGCGGCCAAGAATCACAAGTTCGTGGCCGTGGTCACCCACGCCGCCCAATATGCCCAGGTGCTGGCCGAAATGCGGGCCAGGGACGGCTGCGTGTCCAAGGAGACGCGTTCGGCGCTGGCGCGGTCGGCCTTCGCCACCACCGGCGGTTACGACGCCGCCATCAGCCGCTACCTGAGCGCCCAGGCCAAGATCGAATTCCCCGAGCGGCTGAACCTGGCCTACACCAAGTCGGCCGAGCTGCGCTACGGCGAGAATCCCCACCAAAAGGCCGCCTTCTACATCGGCTCCGACGCTTCCGAACCCTGCATAGCCCAGGCCAAGCTGCTGGGCGGCAAGGAAATTTCCTACAACAACTACTTCGACGCCAACGGGGCGCTGGAGCTGGTCAAGGAGTTCGACCAGCCGGCCGTGGCCATCATCAAGCACGCCAACCCCAGCGGCTGCGCCATCGACGCCGACCTGGTGGAGGCCTATCGCAAGGCCTACCTGGGCGACGTCAACGCCGCCATGGGCGGCATCATCGCCGTCAACCGCCCGGTGACGCCGGAGCTGGCCTCGGCCATCACCGAGAGCTACGCCCGCTGGGGCAAATCGGCCGGGGCGGGAGGGTTCTTCGCCGAGATCATACTGGCCCCGTCGTTTGAGCCGGGCGCCTTGGAGATCATCCGCGCCAAGCAGGGCTGGGGCGGCGAGGTTCGCCTGCTGGAGACCGGCCCATTGACCGGCAAGCGCAACAGCGAGAAGTACGCCCGTTACGTGGTAGGGGGCCTGTTGGTGCAGGACCGCGACCTGGTGGGCCTGAACGAACAGCAGTGGAAGGTGGTCACCAGATCTCAGCCCACGCCGGTTCAGATGGACGACCTGCGCTTTGCCTGGCTGGTCTGCAAGCACGTCAAGAGCAACGCCATCGTGCTGGCCAAGGACAAAACGCTGCTTGGGGCCGGGGCCGGCCAGATGAGCCGGGTCAACTCCGCCCGCCTGGCCATGACCCTGGCCAAGCTCTACGGCGGGGGCAACGTCGTGGACACCGCCGGTTGCGTGCTGGCCAGCGACGCCTTCTTCCCCTTCCCCGACAGCCTGGACTGGGCCAAAGAAGCCGGCGCCGCCGCCGTCATCCAGCCCGGCGGAGCCAAGAAGGACGCCGACGTCATCGCCCAGGCCGACAAGCTTGGCCTGGCCATGATCTTTACCGGCACGAGGCACTTTAATCATTAGTGCTGTTGCGCCTGCGCTCTTAGCGGCGCCGCTGCTCCGCAATTCTCCGGCAGTGTTCGCGGTCAGTGCGGCTGCGCATAACCCGACCCATATTTGACCTGTCCCGCTTCCGCCGGCGCATCGCCCCACCAAACCCCGGTGGAAAAGGCTCGGTTATTCGCCCTACCATCTGTTAACGATCTGTCGATTCCATATTTGGATAAGGCGCGAGTTTATGATTATGCGAGCTTTTTGGCTGGCCGGGATGGCGGCGTTGGCCCTTGTCGGGTGCAAGGCTTCCGGCGACCTCCATTCCCCGCCCCCGCAAGAGTCCGCCCATTCAATGGCCACCACCGCCTCGGCTGAGGAGTTGCAGGCCGCCGCGGTGCAGGAAGAGGCCGCCTCGGCCCGCTCGGCCATCATCGCCAGCCCCGCCCCCGACTTCACCCTGCCCGACCAGGACGGCAAGTCCGTCACCCTCAGCCAACTAAAGGGGCAGTGGGTGGTGCTGTATTTCTATCCCAAGGACGACACCCCCGGCTGCACCTGCGAGGCCACCGAGTTCACCGCCCTGATGGGCCAGTTCCGCAACCTGGCGGCCAAGGTNNTTCGACCTGAGCCTGCTGAGCGACCGCGACCAGAAGGTCATGCGCAGCTACGGGGCATACGTGGACGCCAACATCGGCGAGAAAACGTACGGGCGAGTAATCCGCTCCACCGTTATCGTCGATCCCCAGGGCGTTATACGCTGGCACTGGCCGGAGGTAATCCCCAAGGGCCACGCCGACCGCGTCCGCCAGCGACTTCAGATACTTCAGGCCGCCGCCAAGAGCCAATAATCAACCAGGAGCCATTCCATGACAGGTTTTGATCGTAAAGTCAGTCTGCGAATTGTCTGCGTCGGCGTCGTGGCCGGGGCTGTGCTGGCCCTGGCCGTCGGCGGATGCGCCGCTTCCGGTTCACAACCGCTGCTGGTGGACAGCCAGGAAGGCTTCCAGCAGCAAATCATCCAGGCCGACAAGCCGGTGCTGGTCATGTTCTTCAAGCAAGGCTGCCCCGCCTGCATCGCCCTGGAGCCGACCTTCAACCAACTGGCCAAGGAATATGAAGGGCGGGCAGTCATCGCCCGCTATAAGCACCTGAGCGCCACCTTCGCGGTCACCAGCAAGGAGCTCAAGGATCGCTACGACGTGTCCTTCGTGCCTACGGTGCTGCTGTTTGTCAAGGGCCAGGAAGTGCAGCGGTGGTTCAGCGACTACAACATTAACAACTATCGCCGGGGCTTGGAGC
>PMYM01000146.1 GCA_003171235.1 Phycisphaerales bacterium
CTACAGGCTTCTGCAAACTGCTCTAGCTTTCAGCTTTCCCTGTCCCAACTTCCCCCGGCGATGGTGCAGTCAAGTGCCCCCTTGCGTCATAACGTGTTTGTGCTTGCCGTTGCGGCGGGGCAGGAGTAGACTGATCCGTTTGCCGGTTTGGCCAGAGGGCCAGCCGGCAGGCCGGGCGTTCCGGCCGGCAGAGTCGCCGCCAGGAAGGCGACCGCGGCGCCCGCATTAAGGGCGCGGGAAGTTCGCCGCGACAACTTGTCATTAAGGCACGTAGAGAAAACATGGTTGACTACAATCTGATCAATTCCCTGGGCATCTCCGACGAGGAAGTAAAGCAGCAATTGACCGCCGCCCTGGGCGACAAGGACCAGGCCGAGAGCCTCGACCTGGCCGTCCGGCAGACCTCCGAGAAGTTCCAGGTCGGCAGCATCCTCAAGGGGCGGATCGTCAGCGTCTCGGGCAACGACGTGTTCATCGAGGTGGGGCTCAAGAGCGAGGGGGTCATCGAACTTTCCGAATTCAACTCCGCGGCCGAGGCCAAGCCCGGCACGGAGATCGAAGTCCTGCTGGAGGCGGTGGAATCCGACAGCGGGCTGGTGGAACTTTCCAAGCGCAAGGCCGACCGCATCCGGTCCTGGGAGCGCATCATCTCCACCAAGGCCGAAGGCGACGTGGTGAGCGGCACCGTCAGCCGCAAGATCAAGGGCGGCCTGCTGGTGGACATCGGCGTGCCGGTCTTCCTGCCGGCCAGCCAGGTGGACATCCGCCGCCCGGCCGACATCGGCGAGTACATCGGGCGGAGCATCGAGGCCAAGATCCTCAAGATCGACCAGGAGGCCCGCAACATCGTCATCAGCCGGCGCAAACTCATCGAGGAGCGCCGGGCCGAGGCCAAGGACAAGCTGCTGGCCGAGATCCAGCCGGGGCAGGTGCGCCAGGGCATCGTCAAGAACATCGCCGACTTCGGCGCCTTCGTGGACCTGGGGGGCATCGACGGCCTGCTGCACATTACCGACATGAGCTGGAGCCGCATCGGGCATCCCTCCGAGATGCTCAAGATAGACCAGGAAATCGAGATCGCCATCCTGTCGGTGGACCGCGAGAAGGAGAAGATCGCCCTGGGCCTCAAGCAGCGCACCCCCAGCCCCTGGGAAGGCATCGAGCAGAAGTACCCGGTGGCCAGCCGGGTCAAGGGCCAGGTCGTCAACATCGTGCCCTACGGCGTTTTCGTCAAGCTGGAAGAGGGCGTCGAGGGCCTGGTGCACATCAGCGAGATGAGCTGGACCAGGCGCATCAACCACCCCAGCGACATGCTCAACGTCAACGACCAGGTGGAGGTGGTGGTGCTGGAGATAGACCGCGAGAAGCAGGAAATCTCCCTGGGCATCAAGCAGACCGAGGTCAACCCCTGGACGCTGGTCAAGGAGAAGTACCCCCCCGGAACGGTCGTGTCGGGCAAGGTGCGCAACCTGACCAACTACGGCGCGTTCGTGGAGATCGAGGAAGGCATCGACGGCCTGCTGCACGTCTCGGACCTGTCCTGGACGCGCAAGGTCGGGCACCCCTCCGAGATGCTCAAAAAGGGCCAGGACATGCAGTGCGTGGTGCTGGCCGTGGACGAGGAGAAAAACCGCGTGGCCCTGGGGCTCAAGCAACTGAGCGAGGATCCCTGGCTGCGGCAGATCCCCCAGCACTACATCCCCGGGCAGATCGTCAAGGGCAAGGCCACCAAGATCACCAACTTCGGCATATTCGTCGAGCTGGAAGAAGACCTGGAAGGCCTGCTGCACATTTCCGAACTGGCCGACCACAAGGTCGAGAACCCCGAGGACGTGGTCAAGATCGGACAGGAAATCGAGGTCAAGATCCTGCGCGTGGATCCCGAAGAGCGCAAGATCGGGCTGTCGCTGAAGCGCGCCCAGTGGGCGGCTGAAGACGTCGCCACCGAGCACGATCCCGCCGGCGGGGAACCGGCTCGCCGCCGCGGCGGCCTGGGGGCCGACAGCGGCCTCTTAGGCGCCATCGACGAGCAGCAGTTCCTCTCGGCCACCCGCGACCGGCCAAAGCGGGCCAAGGACAAGATCGACCCCGAGCAGGCAGACCAGATCGCCCTGGACGCCCTGGCCGACAAGCCCGGCGTCGCGGAACCGGCCGAGGAAAAGCCGGCCCCCAACGACGAAAGTTCCAAGGGCGAACCTGACGATAACAAGTAGTCTGTTTTGAATTGCCGGGCGCTGCCGGCTGAGCGGCCCTTCCCACCGGAAGGGCCGCTTTTTTTGATTCCTTCTCTTTGACGCGGGAGAGTTCCATGACCTCAAGGAGGAGTCAATCCTCGACCGCTTCCGCGACATGTTCACAAAGGAACGGAAATAACCAAGTACGACGTCATGTAGGAAGAGGCGCAACCAGGCCCGAATGGGCCGGCCAGAATTTAGCCGGGGGTGGA
Organism: Phycisphaerales bacterium; assembly: GCA_003171235.1. GTDB lineage: Bacteria > Planctomycetota > Phycisphaerae > SM23-33 > SM23-33 > FEN-1344. The sequence goes on from PMYM01000146.1 coordinate 2,447, forward strand.
GCCCCCGAGCGCAGTCGAGGGGCGGAACCCCCGGTAATCAGTCCCCAACGAGCAGAGGCAGTGCCGTGATTGGCCAAGGGGTCCAATCTCGACTGCCGATGGTGTGGTTTTCTGCGAGCGGCCCGGTACGCAGATTCTTCGCCTCCGGCGGGCAATCACCGTGCCCTGCCGGGTCATCACGCCGTCGCGATTCAGATCTGTTCCGCACGCGGGTCCAGCCGTTCGCTCTTCCTTTCGATGGTCCTTTCCGGGGGCTTCGCTGCGCACGGCGTTGCCGTGCTTGCTTCGCCCCCGGCTAAATTCTTACCAGCCCATTCGGGCCTGATCGTATCCTTAATGCAAACTTACCGTATTGCCGTCTAACTGGCCGGTGGCCCACAAATAGAAAGGCACGCAGATTTCACTTTCGCGAAATCAGCGTGCCCTATCCGATGCGCCTGTAGCCTTTGGTCTGAAGCCTGAAGCCTTCTCTATGCCGCGTCGTCCTCGCCCTGGGCCTTGTGCTCGGGCTGCTTGCCGCGCTGCAGGGCGATGACGCCGGTGCGGGCCAGTTCGCGGATGCCGTAGGGGCGAACCAGGTCCAGGAAGGCCTCGACCTTGGCCTCCGTGCCGGCCAATTCCACCGTCAGGCTGTTGCGGGCGACGTCGATCACCCGCCCGCGGAACAGGTTGGCCAGTTGGACGATCTCGCCGCGGACGTTCGGTTCAGCCGCGATCCGCACCAGCATCAGGTCGCGCTCCACGTAGTCGGCGTCCTTGAAGTCGCGGACGCGCACCACCTCGACGATCTTGGCCAGTTGCTTGCGGACCTGCTCCAGNNGCGCTGAACATGCCGGCCACGTGGGCCAGCACGCCGGGCGTGTTCTGAACGTAGGCGCTTATGACATGTCGCACGATGAATCTCCTTTGCATTGAGTCAATCAGGCGCGGAAAAAGTCTCCCGCCGCCAAATTGTCAATTGTCAATTGTCAATTGAAAATGGTCAAACCAGCCTTCCCATGTCCATTTCGTGCAGGCTCTTGCCGGCGGCGACCATCGGCCAGACGTTCTCTTCCGGCTCGACGTTGACCGCCAGCACCACCGGCCCGGGGCACTTGAGCAGTTCGGCGACGCCGTCGCCGACCTGGTCGGGGTGGCTGATCTCCATGCCCGTGGCGCCCAGCGACTGGGCCAGCAGCACCAGGTTGGGGCAGGGATGGGGCGTGGCCGAGTAGCGCTTGCCGTAGAACATCTCCTGCCACTGCCGCACCATGCCCAGGTAGTTGTTATCCAGCACCACCACCTTGACGGGCTGCTGGTAGCGAACGGCGGTGGCCAGTTCGGTCATGGTCATGGCGAAGGAGCCGTCGCCGTCGATGTCGATGACGCAGGCGCCGGGGTTGCCGAACTGGGCGCCGATGGCGGCCGGCAGGCCAAAGCCCATCGTCCCCAGCCCGCCCGAGCTGATGAATTGCCGCGGGCGCCGCCAGCCGTAGAACTGGGCCGTCCACATCTGGTGCTGGCCCACGCCGGTGGTGATGATGGCGTCGTGGCGGGTCTGCCGCCCGATCTCCTGGATCACCTGCTGGGGCTTGATCTTTTCGCCCGGTTGGTAGCTGAAGGGATGTTTTTCCTTCCACCCGGCCACCTGGGCCAGCCAGCCCGAGCGATCCTTCTCCTGGATCATGGGCAGCATCTTTTCCAGTATTTCGCGGGCGTCGCCCACCACCGGCACATCCACCTTCACGTTCTTGCTGATGGAGGCCGGGTCGATGTCGATGTGCACGATCTTGGCGCGGGGGGCGAAGGTGTCCAGCCTGCCGGTGACGCGGTCGTCGAAGCGGGCGCCCACGGCCACCAGGCAGTCGCACTCCTGGATGGCGTAGTTGGCGCCGGCCAGGCCGTGCATGCCGGGCATCTGCAGGGCCAAGGGGTCCGACTCGTCGAATGCTCCCAGGGCCATCAGCGTGGTGGTGACGGGTATGCGGCCCTTGGCGGCCAGGCTACGCAGGGCCGGGCTGGCGCCCGAGAGGATCACGCCGCCGCCCACGTACAGCAGCGGGCGCTGGGCGGCGTTGATGGCGTCGGAGGCGGCCTTTATCTGGCGCGTGTGGGCGGCGACGGCCGGCTTGTAGCCCGGCAGGTTGGGGGCGGTGTCGGGCTCCTCTTGGGCCTTGGCCATGGTGGCGTCGACGGCGATGTCCACCAGCACCGGCCCGGGCCTGCCCGTCCGGGCAATGTAGAAGGCTTCCTTCATCGCCCTGGCCAGGTCCTCCACCCGCTTGACCAGGTAGTTGTGCTTGGTGACCGGGCGGGTTATGCCGGTGGTATCGACCTCCTGAAAGGCGTCGTTGCCGATCAGGCTGCTCTTGACCTGCCCGGTGATGGCCACCATGGGCACCGAGTCCATGTAGGCGTTGGCCAGCCCGGTGACCAGGTTGGTGGCCCCGGGGCCGCTGGTGGCGATGCACACGCCCACCTTGCCGGTGGAGCGGGCGTAGCCGTCGGCCATGTGGCTGGCCCCCTGCTCGTGCCGGGTCAGCACGAACTGGATGGGGGTCTTGTACAGCACGTCGAAGATCGGCAGCAGCACGCCCCCGGGCACGCCGAACATGACCTCCACGCCCTCTTCCAGCAGCATCTCGTGGAAGATCTGGGCGCCGGTCATGCCTATGCGTGAGGGTTTAGCTTTGCCTGGTTTCTCTGCACTCTTGGACATTTTCCACCTTCAATAATCTCTTGCCTGGGTAAACGTGTCTGGTTGCCTCCGCGGCGCAACAAATTGCCCGCGAGGGCTTACTTTCGGGGATAGCGGCCGACCTGCGCGAAACGGCGCAAGCGGCCTAACGTACGGCGACCGCCAGAAGCGCAGCGCCAAGGCGGACCCGCAGGCCCGCCAGAAGTCCCACCCACAGCGTTGTCAAAATGATGGCCGTCATTGGCGCTCCAGAGGTCCATATTATCGGCTTTCCCGGGTGCTGTCAATAGTCGCCCTGAGGAAAATTGCCCTGGAAGAACTCATTTAGCCTCTGGTCGGGACCTGACCACTCGGGCGGCGGCCGTTACCGCCTGCAGCAAGCACACAATTCTCCAACTGCTTTAGGGAATACTGGTTAGCCGTGATCAGGCCTGAAAGGCCGACCAGGGTTTAGCCGGGGGCGAAGCGAAGCGCAGCCCCCGGTGGAGTGTCGCTACCTATCCAGCCCCAACGGGGCGAAAGGAACCTTACTTCCAAAGATACCTCTCGTCATATTTGATGCCATGGCGGTCCAGCAGAGCGCGGAGCTCCTGTTCAAAACCCACCTTGGCGTGATGCTCATGCTGCCGCTGGATGTACTGGACGACCTGGTTTGTGGCTGAATGCGAAACGGAGAAGGCGGCATAACCTTCCTGCCACTCAAAGGCCGCCAATTCAGTAAACGTATGATGAATCCACTTTGAGGAGTTGGCCTTGATGATGCCCAGCACTTCCATCAAGGGCTGTTTCTGGTCCAGGATGGTCGCGATGTGTATGTGGTCGGCGGGACCGTTGGGGGCCAGCAGGCTTCCCCCGAGGTCGCGGATTATGCCGCCTATGTACGGACCGAGGCGGGACATTATTGGGGCCGCGATTAGAGGCCGGCGGTCTTTGGTCGAGAAGACCAAGTGGTATTTCAAGCAGATAAAAGACATGTAACTCCTTTCGCCCCTTCGGGACTGGCGCTTCTTCCGACCCGTTTCCGGGGGCTGCGCTTCGCTCCGCCCCCGGCTAAACCCTTGCCGGCCCCTCGGGCCTGGCTCTCACTTTGCTAGAGCTCATCGGCCTAAGGCGAATATGTCCCATCCTACAACTCGCAACCGAGAACCAACAACCATCCCAACTCTTATCTCTGTTCGCGATGTTCGCGTGGTTCGTGGCTATCCTTTGTCCCGCAATTTTCTCAGGTAGCCGTCAATGGCCTCGGCGGCGGTCTTGCCGTCGCCCATGGCCAGGATGACCGTGGCCGATCCGCGGACGATGTCGCCGCCGGCGTATATGCCCGGAATGCTGGTGGCGCCGTCGGGGCCGACCTCGATGTAGCCCCACTTGTTGACCTCCAGGTCCGGGGCCGAGCCGGTCAGCAGCGGGTTGGCCTGGGCCCCCACCGCCACCACCACCACGTCGCACTCGACGGTGTGCTCGCTGCCGGGTATGGGCACCGGCCGCCGGCGGCCTGAGGCGTCCGGCTCGCCCAACTGCATCCGCTGGAATTTCATGCCGCTCACCCAGCCGTCGTCGCTGCCGAAGATCTCCAGCGGCGACTCCAGCAGGTGAAACTCCACGCCCTCCTGCTTGGCGTGCTTGATCTCCTCGACGCGGGCGGGCATCTCCGCCTCCGTGCGGCGGTAGAAGATCATGGCGTGCTGTGCCCCCAGCCGCCGGGCGGTGCGCACGGCGTCCATGGCCACGTTCCCCCCGCCGATGACCACCACGTTGCGCCCGCGGATAATCGGCGTGCGACCGGGGCCTTCCTTCCAGGCGGCCATGAGGTTCACGCGCGTGAGGAACTCGTTGGCGGAGTAAACGCCGTTGTAGTCCTCGCCGCTGATCTTCAGGAACACCGGCAGGCCCGCCCCGTTGGCGACGAAACAGGCGTCGAACTGCCGGCGGATCTGCTCCAGGGTGATGGTCTTGCCGACCACGACGTTGCACTGGATGTTTACGCCCAGCTTGACCAGGTTGCCCACCTCGTAATCGACGATGCGCTTGGGCAGGCGGAACTCGGGTATGCCGTAGCGCAGCACCCCGCCGGGGTCGTGCAGGGCCTCGAAGACGGTGACCTGGTGGCCCAACCGGGCAAGTTCGCCCGCGCAGGTCAGGCCTCCCGGCCCGGCCCCCACCACCGCCACCTTGAAACCCGTCGCCGCGGCCGGCGCGATAATCTGGCCGTTCTGGTGCGTCATCGCCCAGTCGGCTACGAACCGCTCCAGGTGGCCGATGGCCACCGGCGAACCCTTCAGCCCGCGCACGCACACCAGCTCGCACTGGGTCTCCTGCGGGCAGACCCGCCCGCACACCGCCGGCAGCACGTTGCGCCGCTGGAGTATCTCCGCCGCCCCGGCAAAATCGCCCTGGGCCACCTTGGCGATGAATTCGGGAATGTCCACCCGCACCGGGCAGCCCTCCACGCACTTGCGGTTTTTGCACTGCAGGCATCGCTGGGCCTCGCGGATGGCCGCCGCCTCCGCCAGGCCGAGGTTCACCTCGCTGAAATTGGCGGCGCGTTGGGAAGAATCCTGCTCGGGCATGTGAACCCGCTCGATGGCCAGCCGATCCTTGGGCGTGAGCTTGTTTGCCATTACCGCCCCTCCTTGCCCAGGCCGATGCGGCAGTCCTGGCGGGGTTGGTACATCTTAAGCCGGTTGGCCAGGCCCTTGAAGTCCACCTGGTGGGCGTCGAATTCCGGGCCGTCCACGCAGGCGAATTTCGTCTGGCCGCCGATCTTGACCCGGCAACCGCCGCACATGCCCGTGCCGTCGATCATGATGGGGTTGAGGCTGACCATCGTGGGAATGTTGTGGGGGCGGGTCTGCTCGGCCACCGCCGCCATCATGGGCACCGGGCCGACGGCAAAGACCGCGTCCGGCCTGGGCAGCGTGCCCGAGAGCATGTCGGCCAGCACGGCGGTCACCAGGCCCTTGCGGCCGAGCGAGCCGTCCTCGGTGATGACGTAAACCTGTTTGGAAAACTCCGCCAACTCGTCGGCCAGAATGACGTACGGGGCCGAACGGGCCCCGATGATGACGTACAGCTCGTTGCCGCGCTGGGCCAGGGCCTTGGCCAAAGGATACAGCACGGCCGTGCCCACGCCGCCGCCGACGCAGGCCACCTTGCCCCACTTCTGGAGGTGGGTGGGCTTGCCCAAGGGGCCGACCACGTCGCGCAAGGCCCCGCCGGCCGGCGTGGCCACGATGTCCTGGGTGCTCGGGCCGATGGCCTGGACGATCAGGCGGATGGTGCCGGCCCCGGCGTCGGCGTCGGCGATGGTCAGGGGAATGCGCTCGCCCTGCTCGTCCTTGCGGACGATGACGAACTGCCCCGGCTGGCGGGCTGCCGCCACCAGCGGCGCCCGCACCGTGAGCCGGTGCAAGCTCGGGGCCAACGTCTGGTTCTCAAGCACTTCGAACATAGAAAGCCGCGCTTTCTTCTCCCGCCCCGCCAGGGGGCGAATAGCCCTTTAAGATAACGGCAGAGCCGTCGCCGCGGGAATCGAAAACCTCCTGAAAGTAATACGTCAGAGAGATGGGCGGCGACCGCTCTTTGCCGAGTCGGTATCCGGGGCCGGGCGCATAAGCGGCAGGATCTTACTTGAGGCTCTGCTTGCTGCGGGTGGACTGCAACTGCCGCCTGGCCGGCCGCCGCTCCAGGGCGGCCAGGGATATCTCGATGCATTCCTGCGCTTCATCGGGCGTCATGGGCCCGACGGTGACAAGGTCGCAGTCGCGGAGGGTGCTCCAGACGAACGGCAGGCCGACGTAAGGCATGACCCGCCCCGCCGCCATCGGCTTGATGCACGTGACGGGGTGGCGGGCGTTGTGGATGACCTTCTGCACCCAGTCGATCTCCACGTTCATAAGGAAACCGGCAGAGTTGTAGATGGAGACGTAGGAGCAGACGTCCAGCCCCTGGCGGTCCGCCGCGACGATCACCTCGGGCATGTGCGTGGACAGGCCGGGAATCATGCCGCGCTGGCGGATCATGGCGCAGAACTCCGGACCATGCCGGATGGTGCGGCTCAGGCCGTCATACAGGCGATCCACCGAGCTGGTGTGCGGCCAGCAGAACCTGACGCCGGCCTTGGCGCAGAGGTCGAAGGACTTGGCCGTGCCGGAAACGTCCAGCCCTTGGGCCGTCAACTCCAGGTTCGGCGTGCAAATGATGTGGAACTTGCGCCCGGTTCGCTGCTGGGCCAGGTCGAGGCTCTCGAAGAACAGCGTGCTGAAGGGCCCCATCACCAGGTTGACGCCGGCCTTGAGGTAGACGCACAGCACGTCGGCGATCTTCCGTCGCGTCTGCATGGCGGTCAGGAAATTAGTGCGGGCGACGGTCTGGTGGGAATAGCCCAGAAACCAGTTGGAGCCGGCCACCAACCGCGAAACCTTGATGCCTCCCAGGTCAGTTCGTGGAAACGACATGCACTGCTTACTCCTTGACGCTGCCCGGCGCCGTCGTCGCGCTTGCCGGGACGCTGATATCGGCTGCCGGGCCGACCGGTTGGCTGGCGGGCTCCTCGCCCAGTTGGCCGTTGTGCAGCCGCTCCAGCGCCTCCAGCACGGCTGCGTCGCTCAGGAGGGTCGTGCCCAGCCGGCTGACCGCCGTCATCGGCACCAGGCGCGTGGGCCCGGCGGCGGCCGACGCCAAGGCCTCGCTGTCGGCATAGGGCACTGCCATGTCAAATAGCCCGTGATAGAACAGCACCGGGCCCTTGTACTTGGCGACGGCCGCCAGGCCCGAGGCCTCCGCCGGGTCAAAGCCGCCCATGCGCCCCGAGGCCGCCACGATCTTCTCCAATTCCTCCTGGCTGGCGGCGGAGTACATGCGCCGGGCCACCGAGCGGAAGTCCTTGGGCGCCCCCACGGCGATGACCCCGGCCACGCGACCGTCCAGTGCCGCGTACTGCAGGCCCACCAGCCCGCCCACCTCCACGCCCATCACGTACAAGGGGCCGGAGATGAGCCCCTCCTTCAGCAGGCCGTCCACCGCCGCCTTCACGTCGTGCCGCTCCAGACAGCCGTAGGTGAAATAGTTGCCGGTGCTCCGGCCGTGGGCGCGAAGGTCCAGCAGCACAAAGTCGTATCCCTTGGGGGCCAGGGCTCCGGCCATGCGCAGGTAGGTGATCTTGCTGTCGCACAGGCCGTGCAGCACCACCACCGCCCCGCGATGGGCCACCCCCGCCGGGCCGGCGATCACCCAGGCGTCGATGACGGCCTCTTCGGCCACTTCGGTGCGGCGCACGGCGGTGACGATCTTGCGCTCCACCAGCCTCCGCGGCGAGCCGGCCACGGACTCATTAACGCACCCCCACTGCGTGTCCGGCTGGATCAGCAGACGTGCCTGCTGGCGGTAGGAACATCCCGCCAGAGCCGACCCCAGCGCAGCCGCCATCGCTGCCGCGGCCGCCGCAATGCAAGTAAACCTCGTCATCCATGCACCTGGCTATATTATCCGCCGCCCAGGCAGGAATGGCAACGGGAATCGCCGCCTCCGGCAGGGCCTCACCCTGCCGATTCGCGTCCCCGGCCCAAGGAAGATGAGATTTTCGTAGACAAATCGACGCCTATCGGGACTCTCTTATATTAGCAGCAGGGGCTGACTTTGAAAGATGACCTGCCCAAAGGCTTGGCTGCGGGCGACGCCGCCGCGTACCAGCAGACGTACGACCTTTACGGCCCGGCGCTCTTCGGCGCCGCCCTGCGCATATTGGCTAGCGCGCCCGACGCCGAGGACGCCCTCCAGGACGTGTTCGTCTCGCTGGTCCGCAACCGGGACAGGTTGGCCCAAGTGGGCAACATGAAGGCGTACCTGTTCGCGTCGCTGCGCCACGCAGCCGGGCGGATTCTCCGGCGTCGCCAGCACACCGCGGCGACAGAACTGGAGGCGGCGATATCAACGGCGGCACTCTCATCTGACGACAGGTGCCAATCTGATCGCTTGTGGGCGCTGGCCGCGGGCCTGCCGGCTGTGCAACTGGAGGTGCTGGCCTTGCGGATTCAAGGCGAACTTACCTTCAAGGAGATCGCGGATATCTGCGGCATAAGCCTCAACACCGCGGCCAGCCGATATCGATACGCCCTTGAAAAGCTCAAGTTGATGGTGGAGAGAAAAACATGACCGGCGATGAACTACCCCCCGACCTGGCGGCGATCGAGCAGGCGCTGCGCGGCCTCTGCCAGCCGGGTGCGGCCCTGCGGGGGCGGGTAATGGCAAGTGTGCAGGAAGAACTGCGCGGCTCGGAGCGGGCGGATTTCTGGCAATACGCAGCGGGCGTGGCGGCCGTTTTCCTGGTGCTGCTGAACCTTAGCGTAACCGTCGCGGCCGTTTCGCCGCCGACGCCCGGCCTGGACCGCAATACGGTGGCAACGCTGCGCGGGCAACTCGACCAGATGCAACTGGGCCTGCCCGCCGACGAGGTCAACCGACAATGCCTGCTGCTGTGGGCAGGCGAGCAACTGGTGCCATACGGCAGGCCCCGCGGGTCCGCCGGTGGAATGTCCGAATCGCCGGATAGATAGGAGAAGCCATGGGACAGGTTCTCTTTTGGCTGGAAGCGGCCATTGCGTCCGTGCTGTTTGTGTCGCTGGGCGTGGGCATAGTGTCGCGGACGACGGGGCGTGGCCGCCGGTGGGCGATCCGCATCGCCTGGTGGTTCTTGACCGTGGTGCCGTGGCTGCTTGCCGTTGGAGCATTCGCGGCGACGGAGATCTGGGCCGGCGGCGCGCTCTTCCCGCTGATTAGTTCGTCGGCGGCGTGCGCCGCCTTCATAGTGGCCGCGATCATAGTAATCAGGCGCGGGCGCAGGCCATCCCCCTCAGCCAATGGGCCGGCCGCGACGGCCTGGCGGCTGGGCCGCCTGTCGCTGGCCTGGGCGGTCGCCCTGCTGCTTGCCTGCATGACCTTCTGGAACCTGGACCTGGCCGTTCGCCAGGAAATGGCCACCATGCGGGTTGAGGCCGGCGCGGTCGCCTTGTCCGTTTCGCCCCCGCGAGTGCCGGATTCCCAGAACGCAGCCCTGCTATACCGCCAGGCACAGGATATCCTGGACGCACGGAAGGATATCTCCGAGGACTGGAGCAAGGCGGTCTCGGATTGGGCCCGCCCCGAGGTCAAGCCCGACGACCCGCGGATGCTCGACTTTCTGGGCAGGCAAAGGCCGGTAATCGACTTGCTGCGCAAGGCCGGGGAGCTTCCCTCCTGCAATTTCGGGGTTGAGTACAACCCGCCGTCCGTCACAGTAGTCATGCCCGTACTGAGCCAAATGCGGGGTCTAAGTCGACTGCTTTTCCTGTCGTCGCGGGCAGCCGCCTACCAGGGGCGGATGGCCGACGCGGCAAATGACCTCAGCGCCGGTTTCGCCCTGGCCGGCCACGTCACTGCCGACCCGCCGCTTATCGCGCTGCTTATGGGAGTGGCCGTTGAGGAACAGGCGTTCGACTCGCTTCAGTACCTGCTCGACCACGGGCCCTTGACGGACGAAGCTCTGGACGCCCTGCACCTTGACCCATCCATGAGCTTCCATGCCGCACTGCACAGAAGCATACGAATGGAGAAGGCATTTGGCCTGTCCATCTTCACTCTGACCAATCCGGCAGTCGAACTGGCATCGCCGGGCCTTCCGGGGCCTTGCTCCGCCGCCCCCTACCGCGTCTTCCTGTGGGAGGTGGACGTTGCAGCGTACCTGCGATGGATGCGAAGGTGCGAAGAAATGTCCGCCCAGCCGTATTGCAAGAACGCCCAGGAATGGCAGAATCCCCCTGCCGATTACGGAAGGCTCGGCAAGGGCAGCTTGCTGGCCAGTATCTTCACCCCCTCTTTCCTTCGGACTGGGGAACACGCCGCCAAGGCCGATGCCCAGCATCGCCTGGCCATGTTGGCCGTGGCCATGTGGCGCTACCGTTTGGCCAAGGGTTCATTCCCAGCCGACTTGAACCTGCTCGTGCCCGACTACGTCCCGACAGTGCCGCTGGACCCCTTTACCGGGCAGGGCATGAAGATCGCCGATACCGACGTGGGCGTCGTCATCTACAGCGTCGGGGCGGACCTCAGAGACGACGGCGGCAAACCGCTGAATAAGGAAAAGACGCGGGGAGATATTGCGTTGGTGCTGGGCAAACCGTAGCCGTAGGGCGTGCGGCCCGTGGCGGAGCGGTACGACTGGTCGCCGCGCTGCGCCAAGTGGCTGGCGGCCCAGGGATTTCTCAAGGGCGCGCGGACACGCTGAAGGGTTGCGATTCCGGATAACCGGGGCGGGTGATCGGCCTTTGGTCGATTTCTCCCGCCCTACCGTCTGTCATCGCCTGGCCGATGCCGGCATCGCCAACGCGAACCTGTCCCGACAGTTGGCACGGGGATGGCTTTTTCACCGCACGAGAGTCCGGTATTGACGGGGCTTCCGCCACCTCGGCATGGACTGGCAAGACCTGGCCAAGACTTGCCTGCCCGCCATCTACTGTCATGTCCCAAGTTTGCGCTTGTCGCCGTCGCCGCCCCATCCGTAGAATCCCTCACAGGGCGTTCACTACTCCTCAGGAGAGCAAATCATGACAGGGCGAAATTGCATCATCTTCTGTGTCGTCACGTTCGCGACACCCCTCATCACGGTTGCCGCAGACGCTTCAACCAAACCAAGCGAGGTGTCCGTTGCCGTTCCCGCTTCAACGTCCTGGAAAAAGAGAGTGTCCATGACTATCCACTCGGAGATGTACGATCCAGGAAAACCCTCTGGCCGCAGGTCAGTAATCGACCTTGACTTCGTCAGGCATGGCGATCAGATGGTCTGGCGCGGCAAATCGCTGACGTGGGGAGACGACGGCAAGCTCCTGCCAGACGAGAGTTTCACCCATTATGACTTGTTCAGGGACGACCTGGAGATAGAGGTGTTGTCAACCGCCGAGGGTCCGATCCTGCTGGCGAGAGTGACTACTGTCATTCGGCCGGAGCACCGGCAGATAACATACGAACATGAAGAACACAGTTCCTTCCTGGACGGCGACGTGGACGGCTCAAGCCACATGAGCGTCGCGGACATTTTGGCGCAATCCGACGTCACAGTGCGCGGCGGGGAAGAGACGGTGGCCGGTGAACCGTGTCAGGTATTGGAAGGATACAGCAAGCAGGGGCATGTCACGGCATGGGTGGCGCGGCACAGGGGAAACATTCTGATGAAATATGTAATAGAGAAAACGGGAGATGATCTTTACAACGGAAAGAAAACGTCAGCGGACGTCAAGCGGGGATTGAAGGCCGCCACGGTGACGGAAATTCTGTCAATAGGGGGTACGTATATCGCCACAAAGGGGGAAATCCTGGATTCGGTGGAACTGACCAACGGCCGAAAAAACGAATTCATAGTTAAATGCCAACGGACAAACATAAACCTTCACCCCGATCTGGCGGAGACAAGACCCTTCGATATCCAGTTGCCGGAAGGAACAAAAATGGGAGTTGCCGGGAATCCGCGAGCGTCCTACCAGTGGAAGTCGGGGCAGATGGTCTCGCCGGCGGGAGTAGTGTTTCCTATCACCGGCGCCTGGGCGCCGCCGCCGATCGCATCGCAAACGGCCGCCGGGGCGCGATCCCCGCAGGAAAGCACTCGCCCTCCGACCGCGACTCGCAAAGCCCCGTAGGACGCGCAAGAGCCAGATTTGACGCGCAACCCGCTTTGGATTGCCCCGGGCTCGGGCGTCGGCAGAATGACAAACCCGGAAAGAAAACCCCCGACCCGCGTCGGGGGCTATATGGCGAACCGATTACCGGACACGGGAGTTTCCGTCATGTTTGCCGGTTAGAGGCTACCGCGTTTTCCACGGCGGCTTTTCGGGCAGGTGGGCGCCGAACTCGCTGATGAGTTTCTCCTCGCGGGCGCCGGCGTACCGGCCGGAAAGGAACAGGTCGGCGTCCTTGTCCAGGAAGTTCTTCCAGCTTTGGGGTTCGTCGCCGGGATTGATGGGGTAGAAGAGTACCTGGTTTGTGCGGGCGGCCTTGAGGTCGCCGTTGGCGTCGCCCACCATGAGGATGTTTTGGCTCTTGTACTTGCCGTCGGCGGCGTATTTGATGTGTTCGGCCTTGGTGCCCATCTCCTGGCCGCAGATGAGCCCGGCGTAACGGGCGAGGTCGTGCTCTTCCCACTCGCGATGGAGGGCCTCGCCGGGCGTGGCCGAGACCACCACGATGTCGGCCACGGGAAAGAGCTTCTGCAGGCTCTCTCGCACATGCGGGAAGGGCGGCACGCCGCGGACGATCTTGGCCACGTCGGCATTGACGGCCGCGGACCAGTCCAGCGCCCGCTTGAGCACGCCGTCGCCGCAAGCTTTTACCTTCTCGGCCAGGGCGGGGTTGCCCAGGCGCGTTTCCTGCTTGATCCAGGCCCGCAGGGGCTCGATGTCGGGCAGCTTGTAGCCGCGTTCGGTGGCCTCGGGCCGCTCGGCCAGCAGCTCCAGCACCATCACCAGGGCGGGAAAGCGGTTGATGCCGCGCCACTTGCCGTAGAGGTTGACGAACTCGGCCGTCTCGCGCGCCATCTTGCTGACGGCCTGAAGGTCCCAGTAATTAACGATGTTGGGGATGAAGCACTCCTTGTGCTTNNTGCTTGATCTCCATGGTGTCGAAGGCGCAGCCGTCGGAGTCTATTCCCACGAAGAAGTCCTTTGTGGGCTGGAAGTTCTTGAGAGCTTCAACGGACATTCTTAACTCCTATTTTCAATTTTCAATTGTCAATTTTCAATTGCCAAATGTTTCGGGTGGCGTGGCAGCCGAAAAGAAGAGACCGCCCCGACAATCCGGGACGGTCTCACGAAAGTCTAAACCACTGTTCAATTGTCAATTGACAATTGCCAATTGGCACTTTCTAGGCCGGTTCGGGAATGGCCGGCCCGGCGCCCTCGGCGGCGCGGGGCTTTGGGCTTTGGGCGGGGGCCTGGGACTTCTTGGACTCCCGCTCCAGCAGGTCGTTGACGGAGGGCTTGTCGAACTTCTGGCCGGCGACGATGAGCTTGACCTCTTCGGCGTCGAGGGTCTCGTACTTGAGCAGCGCCTGGGCCAGGCGGGAGAGGCTCTCCTTATTGGCCTCCAGCACGCTGCGGGCCTGGTCGTAGGCGGCGTCCATGATGGCCTTGATTTCCTGGTCCATGACCTCGGCCGTGCGGTCGGAATACTCTTTCTGGCCCAGGTCGAAGCTCGCCGCCTGGTTGTTTGGGGTGTAGCGGACGAAGCCCAGCTTCTCGCTCATGCCCCAGTCCATGATCATGCGCCGGGCGATGTCGGTGGCGGCGGCGATGTCGCCGGCGGCGCCGCTGTCGATGTCGCCGCAGAACATCTCCTCGGCGATGCGCCCGGCCACGGCCACGCGCAGGTGTGCCTGGCACCAGCGCCGGGTCACGAAGTAGCGGTCGTGCTCGGGCAGGCTGAAGGTGGCCCCGCCCATGGGCCCGCGCGGGATGATCGAGACCTTATGCAGCGGGTCGGCGTCCTGGGACAGCAGTTGGGAGAGGGCGTGGCCGGCCTCGTGGTAGGCGGTCATTTCCTTCTCGCGCTCGTCGATGACGCGGCTCTTGCGCGCCCGGCCCCAGCGGACCTTGTCCCGGGCCTCTTCCATGTCGGCCTGCTCGATGAAATCCTTGCCCGCCATGGTGGCGGCGATGGCGGCCTCGTTGACCAGGGCGGCCAGGTCGGCCCCGCTGAACATGGGCGTGCCCCGGGCCATCCGCTGCAGGTCCACGTCCGGGCCGGTCTTGACCTTGGCGGCGTAGATCTTCAGGATGTCGTACCGCCCCTTGATGTCCGGCAGGGGCACGTGTATCTGGCGGTCGAAGCGGCCCGGGCGGGTCAGGGCCGGGTCCAGCACGTCCATCCGGTTGGTGGCGGAGATGACGATCACCTGGTCGTTGGTGTCGAAACCGTCCATCTCCACCAGGATGGCGTTGAGGGTCTGCTCGCGCTCGTCGTGCCCGCCGCCGTTGAAACCGGCGCCGCGCCGGCGCCCGACGGCGTCAATCTCGTCCAGGAAAATGATGCACGGGGCCGAATCCTTGGCCTGGCGGAACAGGTCGCGCACCCGGCTGGCGCCCACGCCCACGAACATCTCCACGAAATCCGAGCCGGAGATGCTGAAGAAGGGCACGTCCGCCTCGCCGGCGATGGCCTTGGCCAGCAGCGTCTTGCCGCAGCCCGGCTCGCCCACCAGCAGCACGCCGCGCGGAATGCGCCCGCCGATCTTGGCGAACTTCCGCGGGTTGCGCAGAAACTCGATGATCTCCTTGACCTCGTCCTTGGCCTCCTCGATGCCGGCCACGTCGTTGAGCGTGACGTTGACCACTTCCTTGGTCAGCAGCCGGTGGCGACTGCGCCCGAAGTTGCCCAGGATGCCCCCGCCCGCGCCCGCCTGCCCGATCTTGCGGAAAAGGAAGAACCAGACCACCATGAACAGCCCGCCGTACAGCAGCAGGTAAGGCAGGGTCTGATCCAGCCAGCCGGGGGGCGAACCCCACTTAAAGCCCTCGGGCAGAACCTTGGTCAGCTCGGTGATCCAGTCCTTGCTGGTGTCGGGGCTGATGTAGACGAAGAACTTGGGGCGGGCGTTCTTGGAGTGGCCCTGGATCTGGTCCAGTTGCAGTTCGCCCTCGATGCGGTCGGCCCGTATCACCAGCGGGGGCTTGACCTGGCCGTTGCGGGCGTAATTGAGCAGTTGCCCGGGCATCAGCTCTTCGCGCTGATCCAGGGGTTTGAGCACCACCAGGATGAGCACGGCCGCCAGGGCGGCGAAGACCACCCAGCCCATGAAATTCCACCGCAACGGCGGCGGCAGGGGCCGCCTGCCTTTTGGGAACTTGTTGTCGTCGTCAGCCATCGGCGGATGCCGTCCTATTAATCTATGTCTCTGGCGGCCAGGCGGCAGGGGCCTTGGGATTCCCGCGGGTTGGCCGCGGGCGCGGAACGAATGTCCCAAGCAATGGTCCGCTGACTCCTATGTAACCTTACGCATCGCGGCAGCGCCAGGTTGCCTGCGCGCAAAACATTCTACAGGAACCGGGCCTTTTGGGCAAAGGCCCGCTCGAACCGGCGGGCCGCCCGCCGGGCGGGTTGTCAGCCGGCCGCCGGCGGCGGGGGGCGGCTCTTGGCCGGCATGGGCTTGTACATATACTCGGTTATGCGGACCGCCACCTTGTCAAAGGCGTCCTGGCTGCCCTGGAAGAAGTCCTCGTTGAAGGGGCTTTCCGGAATGTACGTGCTGCTGACGATGAAATCGCGGTTCTTTTCCTGGGCCAGGATGCGCCCGTCGCGCAGGTCCTTCCAGGTGAAGCTCACGCGCACGCGGACTTCGATTTCCCGGGCCTGGCCGTTCCGCGGATCGAACGACAGCACGCGCTGGGTGATCTTGTGCAGCGTGCACTCCAGGACGCTGTCGGCCCGGGCGCGGTCCGCCACCAGCTTGTAGGGCGTTTCCCGCTCGACGCACTTGGCCAGGGCCTCGCACAGCCGCATCTCGTTATTGATGCGGAATTCATTGGCCGCCCGCTGGGGAATGGGCACGGCGACGGTGTGCACGTCGGCGCGGAAGAGGCCCCCGGTGGTGTATCCCCGGTTGGGGTCGTCGCTGCAGCCAGCCAGCAAGGCAGTCAGGAAGAAAAACTGAAAGCTGAAAGCTGAAAGCTGAAAGAAGCGAGAAGACTTGGCCGGCAAGGCGGCTTTCATCAGAGTTTTTCCTTTGCGTAAGGTTGGGTGGAGGGGGCGTTGGCCGGAACGTTGGCCGGCGCCGGGGCGGGGGAAACCGGCAAAGCCGGGCGGTTCTCCAGCCGGTCCAGCGTCCGCTGGGCCGAGGAGGCATAGGCCGAATCAGGATACTCCCGCAGCAGAATGCGGCAGTACTCCGCCGCCGCCGTCGGGTGATCCAGCTTGAGGTAGAACTGGGTCGTCTGGTACAGCCGGGCCGCCCGCAGGTCGAGAATCCTGCCCAGCACGGCGTCCACGTCGTGCTGGCGGGAGGCGGCGGGGTAGTGCTCGGCGAAGGCCTTGAATCGTTGCTGGGCCTCGATCAGCGGCGTCTCGTCAAACGAAGCCCCGCGGTAATCGCGCAGGTAGCTGTCGGCGGCGGCGTATTCGGCCTGGGGGGCGCGGGGGCTCTTGGGGAACAGCCGCAGGAAGGCGTCGTAGGCCTCGGCCGCCTGCTCGTAGCGGTGGTCCTTGACGTAATACTCGGCCACGGCCAGCAGGGCCAGTTCCGCCCGGTCGCTGTTGGGGGCGCGCTCGGCGATCTTGTGCAGGATGTCCAGCCCCTCGTCCTGGGCCGACACCATGAAAACCCCCAGGGTCGGGCGCTTGGCCCCGGCCAGGAAGGCCCCCGCCACTTCCATCTCCTTGGCCATGGCCTGGTCGGAGTAGTTGCCGCCGGGGAAATCCTTCAACTGCCGCTCGTACCACTGGTACGCCTGCCAGTAGCGCTTCTGGGCCAACTCGGCGTTGCCGGCCTGGAACATGACCTCCTCCCGCAGGGGCGAACCGCCGTAGCGGCTAAGGAAGCGGTTGGCGTGCTCGACGGCCAGGGCGAAGTTCTGCTGCTTGAGGTCGCGGCGCACGATGGCCGATTCGCCCTCGGGGGTGCCTTCAGCCGGCGGGGGCAACTGCACCCAGACGCCGTCGCGGTAGATCAGCTCCACGTCCTCCGACAGCAGCGGAGCGCACACCAGCGCCAGCAGAATGCCCGACAGCAGATACCTCATTCCCAGTTTCCCGGATGCCGCCGCGGCGGCACTGCGGCAGATTATACCCCCCGGGCAACAGGCTGCAACATCCAGCACCCCGGCCTGGCTCCGCACTTCCGCACTTCCGCACTTCGCACTCCGCACTCCGCANNTGTTGGTAGTGGGTCAGTTTGAGGGACAAAAAAAACAGGCCCTGGTTAGGGGCCTGCCACAGAACCCCATTGCAGGGTTGTGGGCGAGTTGTCCTCTACATAAACCGGGATCGCACCCAAGTCATGAAAAGAGTGAGTGCCTCAAAAAAAGACTCCCCGTCAATGCGCAGCGAAAGATGTACATTATTTGGGACTTGTTAGTAAAGTTGCATAACATAAATAGGTACAAGCAATTACGAATTATATAGTAG
>PMYM01000267.1 GCA_003171235.1 Phycisphaerales bacterium
ATGGCCGGCTTCATCTCGCCGCGCTCGGCGATGACGCAGAAGCGGTCGATCAGGGCGGCCGGGACGGCCGGCTGGCGGGCCGAGGCCACGATCAGCAGCACGTCCATGTTGGCCGCTACCACCTTCTCGAAGTTCTCCCGGTCGTACTGGTCGCGGAGCTTGCCGCTGATGGGCGTGGGGCGGGACAGCAGCGTCCGCCGCGGCTGGCGCGAGAGGATGAAGCCGTCCGCCCGCTGCTTATGGATGTCGGGGTCGCCGGAGTAGTCCAGGGCCAGGGCGAGGGCCACCTCGTCGCCGACGACCAGGGCCGATGAGCCCTTGGGCGGGCGGAAGGTGCCGGCCAGCCCGCACTGGAGCCGGCCCTGGGAGGTCTGCACGAACACCCCGCCGGGGAAGAGGCCCATGACCATGCCCACGGTGCGCTGGCCGGCGGCCTCGGCCTGCTGGGCGGCGTCGCGCCAGGCGGGTATCTTCACCCGCTGGGGCAGGAGGGTTTCCCATTCCGGCGTGTCGAACTCGCCGGGCGCCTCCTTGCGGAAGCGGCTGTTCCAGTCTTTGACGCGCCTTTGCGCTTTGCCTTTGCGGGTCATGGTTGGCTTAACCAGTGTAATACGCGAAATGACTTTGAGAAGGCCTAAACCGTCCGTTGGAGCGGCTGGCCGATCGTCCCCAGCACTTCCGCGCGCGAGCGGCTCCGGCGGAAGGCGTCCGGCTGCAATTGGGCCGAGTCGATGACCGCGCCCTCCAGGCGTACCGCCGCCAGGCGGCCGGGGCCGCCGTCAACGTAGTCGCCGGCGGCAACCTGGTTGGCCAAAAGCCACCCCGAGACGTCCTGGTCGCACTCGGCGGGGTATTCCAGGCCGGTGACGAATTTCTCCCGCCCGGCTTGGGGCAGGCTGGCCAGCACCAGCCGGCATCGGCAGGGGGGCGGGTCGCTTTCGCCCAGGGCGCCAAACTGGCGGAAATCGTCCCGCGCCGCCTGGCCGTCCCGGCGGTAAAAATACAAACCGCTCTCCAGGGCGAACCGCTCCGGCGGCACGCCGATCATCTCCACCTGGCCTTGCGGCCCGACGCGGCAAATGCGGTAGATGGGCGTCCGCCGGTAAGCTTGCGACTCCAGCAGCAGGGCCACTTCCTCGGCCGTATACCCCACAGCCGTTGAAGTCTCAAAGTCGGCCACGAACAGCCCGACATACTTTTCCGGGTGCGCCAGGTGTGGCAGTTTCATCTAGAGGGGCTCTTAACGGTGATCCGCCCGAAGCGCAGCTTGCCGACCTTCAGCACCGCCCCGTCCTTGGGGGTGAGGGAGGCGTAGGGGTCGCTGATCCGCTGGCCGTCGATGCTGACGGCGTTCTGCTGGATCAACCGCCGCGCCTCGCTGTTGCTGGCGGCAAAGCCCGCCACCTTAACGATCAATTCCACGATGCCGATGGCGCCGGGCCCCACGACCACCTGGGGCATCTCCTCCGGCGTGCCGCCCTGGGAGAAGACCTTGGTGAACTCCTCCTCGGCGGCGGCGCCGGCGGGCTGGCCGTGGTACTGCCCGACGATCATGCGGGCCAGGGTCGCCTTGGCCTGGCGCGGATGGGTGCGATTGGCGTCGGTCAGTTCGGCCACCTGGGCGCCCGGCAGGTCGGTCAGCAGGGTGAAATAGTTGGCCATCAGGTTGTCGGGAATGGACATGACCTTGCCGAACATGTCCTTGGGGGTGTCGGTCAGGCCGACGTAGTTGCCCTTGCTCTTGGACATCTTCTGCACGCCGTCCAGGCCCACCAGGATGGGCATGATGAGCACCACCTGGGCCGGCTGGCCGTAGGCCCGCTGGATGTCGCGCCCGGCAAGGTTGTTGAAGGTCTGGTCGCTGCCGCCCAGTTCCACGTCGGCCTGCACGCGGACGCTGTCGTAGGCCTGCATCAGCGGGTAGAGAAATTCGTGCACGCCGATGGGCGTCTGGTCCTTGAAGCGCAGGGCGAAGGTGTCGCGCTCCAGCATGCGGGCCACGGTCATCTGCCCCGTCAGGTGCAGGATGTCGGCGAAGGTGAGTTGGCTGAGCCACTCGCTGTTGTAGCGGATCTCGCACTTGCCCTCGGAGGTGTCGAGGATCTTGCCCGCCTGCTCGAAGTAGGTGGCGGCGTTGGCCTGGATCTGCTCGGGCGAGAGCATGGGGCGGGTGGCGTTCTGGCCGGAGGGGTCGCCGATGCGGGCGGTGTAGTCGCCGATGATCAGCACCGCCTTGTGGCCCAGGTCCTGAAACTGGCGCAGCTTCCGCAGGACCACCGAGTGGCCAAGGTGAATGTCCGGGGCGGTGGGGTCCATGCCCAGTTTGACGCGCAGGGGCTTGCCGGTCTTGTAGGAAGCAGCCAGCCGGTTCTCCAGTTCCTGGGCCGAGTAAACCGCCTCGCTGCCGCGCAGCAGCAACTCCATTTGCGCATGAATGTCTTGTGTGCTTGCCATAGGCCCCAAAGTGTAATACCCGCAAGGGCGGATTTCAATTTTATGGGCGGGCGTGGAAGGCAATGCCTCAGTTTCGGGGGGAGGACAAGATAGGTGCTTTGGTGGCACAGGTTTTTAACCTGTGCCCCCAGCTCCCTGCATTTGAGGCATTACCGGTATCGAGCGATGTGGCTTGTGGCGGCGGGGGCCGCTCCATACAATACCGGCATGGACGCCACGACATTCCGCCAAGCGGGACTGGCCGCTATCTGTCTGAGCGCGACGCTGCTGGGGGCGGCGCTGGCCCAACCGGCCGGGCCGGACCAGACGGTCGACGAGCAGACCGCCAAGGCCTACGACGATTTCACCCAGCAGGCTGCCAAGCAGACCGACGCCGTCGCCGAAAACCTCATCAAGCGATACGAGCTCAACGCCGACCAGCAGGAGCAGGCGCGCGAACTGGTCAAGCTCCACGCCGAGCAGTTCCTCAAGGATTATGGCCGGCAGATCTTCGACCTGCAGCGGCGGCTGCAGGCAACGGCCAAGATGGTCAGGGAAAACAACGTCCGCCCGGAGGACCTGCCCGAGGACATCCGCCAGGACCTGGCCCGGCGGGCCTTGGACATGGTCGATGCCACGCAGAAGCAATTGGATTCCTTCAGCGACGAGTTGGAGCAGACGCTCACCGACGCCCAAAAGGAGAAACTATCCACCGACCGAAAGGGTTTGCAGACGGTGATGAGGATGGGCAAGGCCCGGGTCCGCCAACTGGGCGGCCTGCCGCCCGAAGAGCCCCCGCCCGAGCTGGGCCCCGACGGCCAGCCTGTGGCGGGTTCGCCCGGCGGGGCGGTCGCCTCCGCCCCCAGCGCCGGCGGCCCCGGCCTGCTCGCCCGCCCCGGCGGGGCGACGATCAACACCGACGCCTGGGAGGCGTACGTCAATCGCTTCATCGTCCAATACAAGTTCGACGAGGTCCAGAAGATGAGGGCCCTGGAATTGCTGGCGAATTACAAGGACAAGGCCCAGCAGCTTCGCCAGCAGTGGGCCGCCAGCCAGCCGGCCTCCCAGCCGGCCTCCCAGCCGGCCAGTCAGCCCGATGACATGCCGGCCTTCCGCCGCCGCCTGGCCGCCGTCGGCCAGCAGAATAAGGCGCTGGCCGAATTGTTCGGCCAGCTCAAGGCCGAGCTGGACAAGCTCCCCACCCCCGGGCAGCGGCAATTGGCGGAGGCGGCCTCCCAGAGCGCCTCCCAACCGGCCTCCCAACCGGCCGGGACCGCCGCCGGGGCAGAGCGATAGCATTATGACCCGCCACCCATTGCCCCTGATCCTGCTGGCCGCCTGCCTGGGCGGATGCGCCGCCCCGCCGCAGCATCCGCCCCAGAACATCGGCGAATACGAGCAGCAACTGCAAACGGCGCCGCAGGACTTCACGCCCCTGTCCGTCGCCCTGCACAACGCCACCCGCGTCTTGAACGACGCCCTGCCGGCCCAGGAGCGGGTCTCTTCGCTGGAACTGCTCGAGCGGCTGGAACTGGCCGACGCCGACACCCTGGCCGCCCTGGCCGGAATCCTCAAAGACCCCCAGGCCCCCGAACCGGTGCGCTCAGCCGTGGCGGGCTTCCTGGCGCGCAAGGGCTACGGCGTAGTCGAAACCGTCACCATGACGCCGCCCGTGCTGCCGGCCGACCTCCGCACCCGCCAGCAGATCCTGGATTACATCGAGGCCCACCCTTCGCCCATGGCCCTGGCCGAGGTCGTCAAACTGTGGGCGGGCGAAAAAGCACCCTCCGAGCAGGACGAGGTTCGCTTCCGCCGGCTGGTGGAGAAACTGGCCGGGCGGCAGTGGGACCTGGCCCTGCTGGAGGCCCTCAATTCAAAGGACTTCAACGCCCGCGGCTCGGCCATGGAAGTGCTGGCCAGCCGCATACAGGCCGGGCAGCTTGGCCCGCGCATCGCCGCCATGAACGCCCAGAGCGAGACCCTCCAGGCCCTGCAATACTTCTCCGATCAATTCGGCTACCTGCCGCGCACCCGCAGCGAACTGCTGGCCGCGGTCATCCTGTTCAAGCAGCCGCCGGAGATGCGCAAACTGGCCAGCCGGGTCGCCGCCAGGTGGGCCGCCGACGGCGGCTACCGCTTCAACATCCGCGACTATCACCTGCTGTCGCGACTGGCGGCCGACCCCTTGCGCAGCTTCCTGCCGCGGCAGGAGATGATCCAGCAGATCGCCGCCGCCATGTCCATGCATCGCGCCGGCCCGCCCGACCGCAAGCGCCTGGGGCGGGTGGTGGATTTCGCCGCCCAGGCCGACACCCTCACCCTGGCCGACCTGTGGAACATTATGCTCCTGGAGGGCGTGCTGGGCAGGCCGCGGGCACAGGAAGCCTTCCGCCGCATGGCCCAGAGCGACCGGGCCGACACCAAAAGCCGCTGGGCCGGGCTGATCACCTACGACCAGGGCCAGGCCGAGGCCAAACTCTACAATCCCGCCGAGAGCCGCGACGACCAGAACTACGTCCCCGGCGAGCAGATGCTGCGCGACGCGGCCGACAGCCTGTGCTACTTCGTGGGCCATTTCGACCGCGACTACGACGACCCCGCCCAGGTCGGCCCCGACGAACAGGAGATGCGGCTGATCCGCGACCAGAACCTCTACGGCCTGGTGCTCACCAGCCTCGCCGGCGGCATGATGAACGCCGCCTACCTCAACCCCGCCGGCGCCGTCATCGACCTGGGCGATTTCCCCATCGGCGCCAAACCGTAGGTCGGGTGACCTGGGCGACTTCCCCATCGGCGCCAAGCCGTAGGGCGGGTGGCATGGTCACGCTGCTTCTTGCGTGACC
>PMYM01000097.1 GCA_003171235.1 Phycisphaerales bacterium
CGCAGTCCGGCCGAGCGGCCATGGAATTCCCGCTCCAGCCCGATCATCGCCCCCAGCCCGCAGGCCGCCACCAGGCGAAGCACGGTCTGTTGGGCGGGGACGCTCAGGACCAAGTCAGCCAGAATGCTCGAAGTAGTCATGGTTTTCCATAAAGCTGAAAGCTGAAAACTGAAAGCTAAAAGCTGAAATGAAAACCGGCTGTCTCCGAACGCTTATTTCAGCTTTCAGGTTTATCTTTTGTTTCAGCTTTAAGCTTTCAGATTCTCACTAACGGCGGAAGCTGGTCTTGACGGTGCCGAATTTCTCAGCCCGCCCGGCGGCGGGCTTTAACACCTTGATCGCCTTGTTCAGGTCGGCCACCTTGAAGACGGCGGTGGTTCTGCCGCCGGGGGCCCCTCCGGTGCAGTAGGCGTAGGTGATGTTGATGTGGGCGTCGGCCAATCTCTGGGCGGCGGCGGCGAAGCTACCCGGCTCGTTGGACATTTCCAGACAAAGCACGTCGGTCTCGGTGAAGCCGTCCTGGGTGCGATGGAGCACCTCGCGCACCTTGCTCTCCTGGCCTGGATGGCAAACGATCCGCAGCACGCCGTGTTCGCTGGAGTCCACCAGCGTCAGGGCTGTAATGTTGATCTTGGCCTTGGCCAGGGCGATAACCACCTTGGCCAGCACGCCCGGCTGGTTGACCAGGAACACGGAAAACTGGGGCGCGGTTCGCATGATGACTTCTCCTACTTGCAGTATATTCGACAGAGGCAAAGTGAAAGCTGAAAGCTAAAAGCTGAAAGCTGAAATAGGAACTCGGCAGTGCCCGCTTTAATTTCAGCTTTTAGCTTTCCGCTTTTCAATCCTTCAGCCGGTAGTCTTGCTTAGTTCTTGCCGCCGGGGTAACGTGTAAACTCTTATGGCCCGGCATTGGCCCGGGGGTCATGCACTTATGACAGGTGATTAGACGTGAGCGAGCAGGAAAGACCCAAGAAGATGTTGGACGAGTCGCTGGAGCGGGAAATCCAGGAAGCCCTGGGCGGACGGAGCCTTGAGGAACTGCTCAACGAAACCAACCCCGTCGTCGCCGGCCCGCAGGCGCCGGCCGAGGTGGCCGCCGGGCAGGTGCGCCAGGCCAGGGTGGTGGCCATCGACCGCGACAGCGTCATGGTCGACATGGGCGGCAAGGACCAGGGGCTGGTGGAACTGAGCCAGTTCGACGAGCCGCCCGCGGTCGGCAGCCTCCTGGAATTGCAGGTCGTCCGCTACGACCGCGACGAGGACCTGTGGATTCTCTCCCGCCAGGGCGCCGTCGAGCACGCCACCCGCGAAAGCCTGCAGGTCGGGCAGGTGGTGGAAGCCTACGTCGAGGGCACCAACAAGGGCGGGCTGGAGGTCAAGTTCGGCGGCGTGCAGGCCTTCATGCCCATCAGCCAGATAAGCCTGTACCGCGTGGAGAACTCGGCCGATTTCGTCGGCCAGAAGCTCCGCTGCCAGGTGGTCGAGGTCAACTGGCGCGAGGACCGCGTGATCGTCTCGGCCCGGGCGATATTGGAACTGGAGGCCCAGCAGAAACGCGAGCAACTGCTGGCCGAACTCAAGGAAGGCGACGTCCGCCAGGGCATCGTCCGCCAGGTCATGCCTTTCGGGGTGTTCGTGGACCTGGGCGGGGTGGACGGCCTGGTGCACGTCTCGCAGATGAGCCACGTCCGCGTGGAGAAACCCGAGGATCTGGTCAAGCCCGGCCAGAACGTCGAGGTCAAGGTGCTCAAGATCGACCGCGAGGCCAACCGCATCAGCCTGTCCATGAAGGAAATGCTGCCCGACCCCTGGGACGCGGCCCAGAGCAAGTACCCCGCCGGCCTGACGACCACCGGGCTGATCACCCGCCTGGCCGACTTCGGGGCCTTCTGCCAACTCGAGCCGGGCGTGGAGGGCCTGATCCCCATCGGCGAAATCACCTGGACCCAGCGGCTCAAGCACCCCTCCGACCTGCTGAAGGCCGGCGACAACGTGCAGATCAAGGTGATCTCGACGGACCTGGCGCGCAAGCGCATCAGCCTGTCCATCAAGCAGGCCCAGGCCAACCCCTGGAACGGCGCCGCCCAGCGATATCCGGCCAACGGCGAGATCACCGGCCGGGTGACCCGCATCGTCGACTTCGGGGCCTTCGTGGAACTCGAACCGGGCGTCGAGGGCCTGGTGCACATCAGCCAACTGTCCGACCAGCACGTCAACCGCGTGGAAGACGCGGTGCAGGTCGGCCAAGCGGCCAGGTTCCGCGTGCTGGAGGTGGACGAGCCGGGTCGGCGCATCAGCCTGTCCCTGAAGGGCGTGGCCGCCCAGAGCTCCTCCGACGAGCAATCAGCCGAACCCGCCGCCCCAGCCGCCCCCAAGAAACGCAAGAAACCGCTCCGCGGCGGGCTGGAATAGTAATCCAAGACTCTACGCAGAGGCGCAGAGGACGCAGAGAAAGACAAAACAGCTTGAACCACAAAGAGCACAAAGAACACGAAGAGCATTTGCAGGAAACAGAGGCTTTGTGTTCTTTGTGAGCTTTGTGGTTTGTTTTTTGGAAATCCTTTCTCTGCGTTCTCTGCGCCTCTGCGTAGAATCCCGGCACTCCCGCGACCCCAAGGCAGTAACTCTAGTGAGCAATACTCGCACATAGTAAGATAGAGGGTCGGCACCCGCGGCGGGCGGCGGTGTTAGACCTGTAGAGGGCCGGCAGGACCGGTCGGCAAGATTTCTTAATGAGGATGTCATGAAAAAGCTACTGGCTCCAATTCTGGCGACGGCGGTGGCCCTGCTGACGGCCCAGCCGGCGTGGGCCTATATCGACCCCTACTTCACGCCCGTCATCATGACCCGCCAATCCGACATCATCCTGCACCTCCAGGTCGAAAGCGTCAAGGACATGCAGGCGACGTTTACGGTGGTGGAGGCCCTCAAGGGCAAGACCGATCAAAAAACCATCAGCCTGGACCTCTCCAAGGTGGCCGTCAAGGAGCAACGCGAGTTCCTCGAGAAGAAGCTCAAGGATATCGGCAAGATGCCGGTGCTCATGTTCTACGGCTCCTTCCAGCGGGATCAGGGATCGGAGAAAGAAGCGGTGGCCTTCCTGCACGTGGAGGACGGCTGGGCTGCCTGTTTTACCAAGGACGGCAAGTGGATATTCGACGGCATGGATCAGAAGATGGCCGGCACCTACCAGGGCTCGACCGACATGCTGCTGCGGGCGGTCAAGTACATCCTGGGCGACGAGGGGGCCGACATGCCCGTCAGGGAAGACATCGCCTGGGACGGCGAACCGGTCAAGTTCGCCCAGATCGACGGCAAGGTGCGCGCCGCCCTGCCGGTGGACCTGGCCGGCACAGGCAAGACCAGCCTGTATATCGCCTGTGAGAACGGCGATCGGATCTTTGAATACGACGCTGCCGCCAAGGAGAAGTTCGTCGACGTCACCGCCCGCTACGGCCTGTCGGCCAAGAGCAAACTCGTCGCCTTTGGCGACTTCAACGGCGACGGCAAGGTTGACATAGCCAGTTGGGACGGTTCGGCCCTGACGGTGTATCTCCAGTCGGCCGATGGCAAGTTCGCCCCCGACGCCAAGCTGGCCAAAGACGACCTGAAGGAAGAGCCCTACGCCCTGGCCGCCTGCGACAGCGGCAAGGACGGCAAGAGCGCCCTGGTGATCGGCGCGGGCGACAAGGTGTTGTTCTACGTGCCGGGCGACAAACCCACCGCCCTCCAGGCCGACGCCGCCCTTCTCAAAGACCTGGGCAAGGCTCAGTTGTGCCTGGTGGCCGACTTCGACGGCGACGGCCTGCCCGACGTGCTGGCCGTGTTCGCCAAGGGCAGCCTGATGTACAAGGGCAAGGCGGCGGGCGCATTCGAGCCGGCCAAGGCCTGCGCAATTGCCGCCGGCGAGGGCCAGGTCAGCCCTTGCCTGGGCGACTTCGACGCCGACGGCCTGCCCGACCTGCTGATCTGCGGCAAGGAGTCGACCAGTTTCTGGCAGAACAACGGCAAACTTGAATTCCAGGAGCGGCTGAAGCAGACCGGGGAGTTCGCTTACAAGGCCTTCACCAACCTGGTGTGCGGCAGCGCCTGCGACTTCAACGGCGACGGGCGGCAGGACCTGGCCCTGTTTTACGTGGACTCGGCCCCGCATCTGTTCTTTAACCGCGGTTTCCGCAGCTTCGGGCACGCCAACACCATCGACATCTCCAGCGGCGGCGTGTTGCCGGAGGCGTCGGAGGGCCAGCAGGCCGGCTGCATGGCCGACTTCGCCGGCGACGGCGGGCACGAGCTGGTGATGGTGCTGCCCAAGGGCCAGGCCTACACCCTCAGCCGCCAGACCACCGAGGGCTCCTGGGCCAAGGTGGCCCTGTCGCCCAAGGCGGGCTTTGCCGGCCCGGTCAACGTCACCGGCTACTTGGGCGACCGCTGCCTGGGATCCTGGCCGGTAGCTCCCGGCAGCGACGGCTTCTTCGCCATCCCCGGCAAGGCCACCCTCACCCTCAAGTGGACCATCCCTGGAGGCAAGGCCCCGCCGAAGGACCTGCCCCTGGAAGGCAAACCGGTCTTCTACGCCGTCGGGAAATAGGCTGGTCGGTTGATCGGTTAGTCGGTTGATCGGTTAAACCCCCAACAAGCCGTAGGGCGGGAGAAACCGCCAGAGGGCGGTCTCCCACCATTCCTCTGTCCTTCTTAGACTCTGACTGGAGATCGGTCTTCGGTCGATTCCTCCCACCTTACAGACTCAATGATTTGAATGTTCTTGTTCGCGATGTTCGCGTTGTTCGCGGCGATTTTTTTGTCTTATCTGATTAACCGATTCCCCAATTAACCGATTCCCCGTTCGTTAGGGCTTCAGCCCGTAGTAGGACGTGTTGCGGTCGCGCGGGCGGGAGAAAGTGGAATCCCACGCCGGGCCCCATTCGTCGTGAATGGGCAGGGCCAGTCTCTGCCGGGTGAACTCCATGAACTTGATCAGGCAGTCGCCGTCGGTGCCGTCGGTCCAGTAGAAGCGGTCCATGGCGTTGTGCTGGGTCAGGGCGGCCAGATCCTTATCCCCCAGCCCGTCCTCGATCCAGACGAAATCGCTCTCGAAGTCGATCATGGTGGCCTTGCCCGCGGCCCGGTCGTACACCAGGGGCTGGGGGTGGGCCATGGTCGGGCAGGTCTTGGGCCAGAGCAGGCAATTCACGCCCTCCAGCGAGCCGGGGAACAGCGCCCACATTGAAAGCCAGTACGGCTGGATGTCGTTTATCTTGCAGAACCGCATCAGCCGGCCAAAGCCCCGGGCCAGCTCGATGCAATTGTGCCGGCTGTCCCAGACCACCAGCACGCCGTCGATGTCGATGTACATCTTTCGTGGCTTGTGGGAAGTCTGCTGCGCTTGACTCATGAACGTCCCTTCTAAGGTTAGTTCGCGATGGTAAAGGTTAATCGGTTAATCAGTGAATCGGTTAATCGGTAAGTAATTCAAAACGCCGGCCACCTTACCGATTAACTGGTCAACCGATTAACCGAGTAACTTTCTTCTCTTACCGGCCGGGCTTGGCCGCCACCAGGCCGCGCTCAGCCCCGAACATGACCTGGGAGTCGATCAGCACCATGGGGGAGGAAGCCTTGCCGGTCATGGCGTCGAGTTTCATCCAGGTGGTGGGCGCGGGGGTCTGGGCGAGGGCGGAATCCCCGCCGGCCGGCGGCGCCGGGTCAAAGCGGAGAATGGCCTTGTCGGTCAGGAACAGCACCGCGTCGCGCGAGACCAGCGGCGGGAACTGGGAAAGGGCGCCCGGTGCACTGCCCAGCAGCTCTCCCCCCACCGACAGCACCACCAGTTGCCCATCCGTGCTGACGTAGCTGATCAGGCCCTTCTCGCAGACGATAGCGGTGGCCGGGACGGCGGTGTTGCTGACCCAGAGGCTCTGCCCGGTGAAGGGGCTGAGGGCCTCAACGCCCTTGTCGGTGCCCAGCAGCAGCATGTCCCAGTCCAGGAAAGGCCCGTTCACCGGCTTGCCGGCCAGTTCCCAGCCGTGCTGGCTGGTGCGGTCGTCGCCGGTGGCGGCGCTCAGGGCCACGATGCCGCCGGAGCCCTCCACCGGCACCAGCAGCAGATCGTTGCTCAGGCAGCCGCTGCCGCACAGGTGCGGCACGGTTCGCTGCCAGATCTGATTGCCCTGGTAGTCCAGGCAGGCGACGCTCTCTGGCGCGTCGGACAGGTAGAGGCGGCTGGCCGTCAGCAGCAGTTGGCCCCGCCCCTGGGGGTCCAGGGGCTTGCTCCAGCAGACGGCCCCGTCGGCGCTGGCCAGGCAGGTGAGCTTTCGCCCCACCTGCCCCTGCTCGCCTTCGACCAGGAAGACCTTGTCGCCGTAGGCGGCGGGAGACTGGCCCACGCCCAGCGGGCTGGCATACGCCCAGTTCTGCACCACGTTTTTCTTCTTGTCCAAGGACAGGCACACCAGGCCCTTGGAGGGCCCGTCTTTCACCGGCACGAGGTAGCCCTGGCCGATGGAAGCCGCCGGGGCGGTGATGCGGTCGACCGGGGCGCCCTCCTCGGGCCGTTCGACGGGATATGCCCAGGCGAAGGCCCCGCGCGCCGGCAGCATGGTCGGCGAGATTGAACCGCCCATGCCCGGCCCGCCCAAATATCCGCTCCAAAGCGGGTGAGGCTCCTTGGGCTGGCCCAGGCAAAGCAGGCCGTTATCGTCGGCGCCGACGTACACGTGCCCGCGCCCGACGGTGGGCGAACTCATGTAGTACAGGCTGGGGTTGCCCAGCGTCGCTTCCCAGACCGGCTGGAGGTCGTCCGCCCCCACGGCGAAAAGCTTGGCCTTGTCGGTGGTGACGTAGACGTGCTCGCCCGTGACGGCCGGGCTGGTCACGATGGCGCCCTGGGCGTTCCACTGGCCCCGTTTCGCCCCGTCGGTGGAGTAGCATTGCAGCAGGCCGTCGCGGCTGCCGAAGAAGACCTTGTCCTCGCGCACGGCGATGGCGCCCAGGATGGTTTCGCCGATCTTGGCCTGCCAGAGGATCTTGCCGGAGTTGGCGTCCAGGCACCACACTTCGCCGCCGCGCCGGATCTTGTCCACTTCGGCCTTGATTTCCTGATCGCTGCGACCGGCCTTCTGCATCTCCTCGCGCTTGAGGCGCTGGAGGTCCTCGGCTTTGTTGGCGAAGTCGCCCGTGCCCATGCCGATGTACACTTTCTTGTCCACCACGGCCGGCGGCCCGAAGACCGGGTAGGGCGCCGATTGCCGCCAAAGTTCCTTGCCCGTCTTGGCCTCCAGGCAGATGACGGCCTGCCCGGCGTTGCCCAGCCCGGCGTAGAACTTGCCGTCCACCACGGCCGGGCAGCATTCGCAGTCGCGGTAGTTGGGAGTGTCCGGCCGTTCCTCGCCGTTTTCATCCTTGCCGCCGACGTGCCAGTCGACCTTGGTCGTGCCGTCGCCGTTGCCGGCCAGGTCCAGGCAGTAGTAGCCGTCGTCGCCGGCGCCGACGTACACCCTGCCGTCGGCGATGCAGGGGGTGGATTCGACGTGGCTTCGAGTGCGGAATTCCCAGCGGATTTTGCCGTCGGCGGCGTTCAGGCAGATCACGCGGGCGTCATATACCTTGTGCAGGCCTTCGCCCACGACCACCGAGTCGCCCTCGACGGCCGGCGAACTGAAGGTGCCGCGGTAGCCCTTGGGCACGGCCGACCAGACCCGCCCGCCGGTGTCGGCGTCCAGGCACATGACGGCGCCGTCGCCCAACGCATTGGTCGGGCCCCAGGCCACCACCAGGCTGACGTACACGCGGTTGCCCACCAGGGCCGGGCTGGACCACAGCCGGGCGTCTTTGCCGCGCACGTCGCGATTCATGGACCAGTTGATCCCGCCGGTCACGGGGTCGGCGCCGTTGCCAGCATAGCCGGTGCGGCCGGCGTCCCCGCGGAACATCGGCCAGAAGACGTTAGTCTGCACCGCGGCGTTGGTGGCCATGACCTTGGTCGGGAAGACTATTCCCCACAGGTAAACGCCGCCGGTTATCATCCCGGCGATGACCACCAGCGGAATCTTCTGCCGCCACAGCACCAGCGGTATCTTCTTCAAGGTCGAGAGCTTGAACAGCGCCAGGAACATGCCGCCCAGGGCGAGCAGTATGACCGGGATGAGGCTCAATACTGCACCCGCGGCTGGTACCAGCACCGGCACCACCGCCAGCGCCGGCTGGGCCATCGCCAGCACCATGCCCGCACCGGTCAGAAACAATATCGTCCGACGTCTGCTGTCCATACGCGACAACCTTACCAATTGCGACCTTTACCTGTTGCCTGGGCGGCTGCTCCGCGCGATTGATCCGCGGCTTCACAACGGCCGACCCGCCAGGCTCCACCTTAATTAAATCGCCGCTCCGGCCGGGAGTTTCGCCCCAGACCCGGCGGCAAGATCATAATCATAACTCAAATGACCAGGCGCTGGAACCTGTTTATGACCTGGTGAATCGGCGAGTGGCACGGGCATCTTGCCCGTGTCCTGCTGTGTCGCGGGCATCTTGCCCGCGTTTCCTGATTGCATGAAGGCCCCTTCTTTTTCGCGCAACTCCTGATTCAGCCGTTGGTTAGCTTCCCGGCCCTCCCGACCCCCCTCGGAAAACTGCGGAAAAGTACGGAAGATCTGCGCGCTGTTTGGATCGCTGTTTTGCGCGCTGTTTTGATCGCCAATTGATTGCGTGCCGTGGTCGCCGCAGCCCAGCGCAGCAGCCAGGTTGTCTTTCCCGCCGGACACACCCGCTTCCGCCGGCACGTGGTTGATCGGTTGCGCCTGGCAAACCACGGCGCCCCGCCGCCTGCGCGATCTTCGTCGCGGCTTGACGTACCTGCCCATCGGGTCGGGTCCCCGGCGCAGTCTTTCCCCGGCCGACACCTGCCAGCCCGAGCAGCCGGCCACACGCAGCATCTGCCCGGCCGCCTTGCGGCCGGTCTCGCCGCTGACGTTGGTCGAGCGCAGAACCTGCCGCAGCACATCCACCGCGTACATGACGTGCCGGCAGGC
>PMYM01000202.1 GCA_003171235.1 Phycisphaerales bacterium
GGGTTATTAGGATAGGCTCTAAAACTGTCCTTAGATCATCCGCGCCTCTTTCCCTGTTCGGCGGGCATGCCGGCCACCACCCAGGTGAGGTCGATTGTTAATCTGGGTAACCATTTCAGGGGTCACCAACGCAGAAAAACTGAAGAATTCTCAAAAATTCTTCTGCGGCCGACTATCACTGGCAATGTAACGATATTCCGGCAAGCCGTTTACGACAATTATGCACCAGCAGACTATCATCAGATTTCTCTGAAAAGTGAAACGCTTTCAACGATGCTCGGCCCCTTGATGTCCGAGCACGCTGAACATCTTGATCCCGGCGCTAACCGAGCCAAACTTCGGCCGCGCCGCGCCCGGCACCAGCACGAGGGCCTAGACGACCTCAGCTTTGCCGAGATTGCGGAGGCCTACAGGGACAAGTACCAGCCCATTATTACACTCAAAGAAGCCGCTGAAATCGCCCGGCTGGCGCCCAACACCATCAAAACCCGGATGAGCCGTTACGGGCACTTCAGCCGCTCGGCCAAGAAGGGCAAGCCCCTGCTCTTCTGGCGAGACCGTTTCATCCTGGAGGTGATGGGCGGATGAAACTCGCCCAGCGACAACCCGTTGAAGGCACCGAGCCGCACATCTACATCGGCCGGCGGGTCAATCGCAACCGTGGCACCTGCGAGTTAGTGGAAAGCAGCCGCTGGTGGGCAGAGTACTGCATGCACGGTCGGCAGAAGCAGGAGCCGCTGGGCACGGGGAACAAACAGAGGGCCATCCAGAAGGCAGGGGAAATCCAGCGGCGCCTGACAGCCGGCCAGCCCCACATCGTCAGCCCGCGCACAACGTTGAAGGACATCGTTGAGGGCTATATCGAGTTTCAGAAGACCCGCGGCCGAGCCCCCAAGACCATCGAAAAGTACCAGTGATTGCCCGGAATATCCTCGATTGGTCGGCCGGCGGCCAGCATCGCGCCACCAGCCTGACGGAGGACGACTTCTATCGGTTCCGCAAATGGCTGGTCGATGCCGCCCTAGCCGACAAAACGGTGCATGACCGGGGCATCGTCTTCAAGCAGATGCTGCGGTGGGCGGTCAGCCGCAAACTGCTTGCCCAGAACCCATTCGCGGACATCCGGCTGTCCAAGCCTGAGCCCACGCCTCAGCCCGTCCTGACGGCCCAACAAGTGGGCATACTGTTGCAACAGGCCAACGCCCACATGCGGCCGATTATCGCAACGCTGGCCTGGACGGGGATGCGGATTGGCGAACTTGCCGAATTGCGATGGGCCGACCTGCAAACCAACGACCACGGCCAGGCGTTCTTCGTCATCAGCGAGGGCGGCTCGACGCCAGGCAAGACCAAGGGGCGCCATAGCCGGGACCTTCCCATCAACCCGCAGTTGATGGACGTGCTTGGCGTGCTACCCCGTGACGGCGAACGTATTTTCACGGCGATGCCGACAACCATGTACCCCCAGACCGGGCGCCCGGTCAACGAGCGGCGTGTACTGGCGTCCTTCAAACAACTATGCCGCAAGTGCGGATTTGAAAACTGGAGGAAGCTAAAGCTGCATACTCTGCGGCATACCTTTGCCTCCATCGCCGTCCAGGAAGGACTTTCGGAAAGGTACGTGCTGGAGTTCATGGGCCATCGTTCGTCAGCCATCCTCGACCATTATGTCCATACTTACGATGCGGCCGCCCACGCAGCCATATGCGCCATCAAATATCCAATGTCGGCGCCGAACCGCACGAAGGAGAAAACATGCAGTGGAGAGTAAGAAGAAGCTGTCGAGGATTGAGCGGGAAACAGCGGCAGGAGATCGCAATGGATAATTCTAGAACTCGAGGGAGGACTTTTCGCGTTGCCGCGCGAAATGAAGAACAGAAGAAGGTGGACTCCCGAGTCCTGAATTCCACCGAGGCAATCACCGCTTCGATCAGGTCGATTCGGATGACGCAAGACCAGGAGCGGCAGTTCACCGAAAACTTGATCGGCGCCTTAGCAGCAGTTATCGGCCGGGCGCCGTAGCGAGGGATTAGAAATGACCAGCCAGAACGAACGTGATGATCTTGGCGGAATGAAGTATATCAACTGGGTCCGCTGCTCGACGCGCGGGCAGGTGGACACCAGCATCGAGGACCAACTGACTTTGCTGAACACCTATGGCGAGCGCCGGGGCATGATCCATGCCGGCGACGCACGACTGGACGGAGTTTCGGGGCTGCACCCGCGCGTCCACGAACAGGTTGGCGAACTCATCGACCGCAAGAAGGAGAAGAATGATTTTGATGTTGTCCTGGTGCATGACTTCAGTCGGCTTACGCGGATGGGCGCCCTCGACGGTGCCCACATCGAATATGTCCTGCGCGACGCCGGCATTGAGCTCGTCAGCGTGATGGACAACGTGCCGCCCGGCGAGTTCGCCGACGTCTTCAAGAGCCTGAAGTTGACGGCCGCCAATCAGCAGTCCAAGGCCATCGCCCTGGCTACAACGCGGGGGGCGATGACGGCCATTCTGTCGGGGCGGGTGCCGCACTGCAATAACACGCCCTACGGCACCGACCGCCTAGTGCTGGCGCCCAACGGGCAACCTCGGTTCCTGCTGCACGATTTCGCCGATAGAACCCAACAGAAGCTAGACCCGAAGACGCGCACTGTGCTGGAGGCCTTCGGCCGCAACGCCAAGAGCGGATCGCCAAATCACTACCGCATGCAACGAGGCGATCAAGTGGTGCTGGTTCCCGGCGCCCCGGAGCAAGTTGCCGTGGTGCGGATGATCTATGAATTGCATCATACGCAGGGCTGGGGCGAACACCGGATTGCCAAGGAACTGAACGATCAAGGCGTTCCGGCGCCGCGGGGCGGCCCCTGGTCCAGCCGTACTGCACATATCATTCTGACCAACCCCATCTACCTTGGCCAAGGCTTGACGAATCAGACGGCGGCCGGTCGTCATTTCATGCGGTCGAAGGACGGTCCGCAACCTGCTAACCGCAGCCATCAGGAGCTGTCCAAGTACCGCCAACCACCCCGGCGCCTCAGGACGGAAGACGAGTGGGTTTGGGTCCAGCAGCCGGCGTTGGCGGAATTCCTGCCTGCCGCTATTCGCCCACTTGCTAAGGCTGAGCAGGAGGACTTCAGGCGCAGACGGCTGACCCGTACGCGGCCCACGCCAAAACAGCAAGATCGACATCGCGAGACGTCGTTCATCCTCAAGCGGCGCCTGACGTGCGCGCAGACAGGCCGGCCGTTGACGGGGCGAACCTGCGGGGGCAGCAAGGGCAAGAAGCGTTTTCGGTACTATGGCCTCACCAAAGGCTTCGGCTATCCTGCGTCGAAGCCCATCGCACCGACCAAGCTCCTGCCTGCCGAGCCGATTGAGCAGCTGGTCGTGAAACAGTTGGCCGTTGTCATCAGGTCTATGCCGCAGCTGCTGCCGGCCGTGAAGGAGCGACTGCGCCAGGAGCAGGTTAGCCGTTCCGAGCACCAACCCGACCTTGAGGCCCTTCGGCGCCAGCGCCAGCAGCTTCACGACCAGATTAATTTCGTGGTGGACGAGCTTCCGACGATTGGACGCGAGGCAGCCAAGGCGAAGGCCAACGAGTTGGCGGTACGGCTTGACCAGGTTGAGTCCCAGATTCGCCAGCACACGCCTAAGCCGGTGCTGTCGGATAAGGAGATAGACCGCCGGGTTGAGACCGTGCTGGGGGCCGTCGGTGATTCCGTTGATCTGATGCGGCACCTGGGCAGGTCGGTCTTGGAGCGATTGTTGGACTTGTTGCTGGGCAAGGCGGTCGTTGACCTGAATAGCCGAACCGTGGAGCTTGAGTTCCGTCTGCCCACCTGGGCTCTTGAGAGCCCGGAAAGCGTCAGCCTCGCGTTATGTCATGATTCCATGACTTCCCGCGAGGCAGACGGCGGGATGCTTCTGATCCGGTATCGCGCTTTCTGGATCAACAGTGACGGCATCATGTACATCGGGTACGGCAAGGCGGCATGATGTCTTCATCAGGCGCCTTGGCAGAGGCTTGTAGTGGAGGATTCGTCTGGCGCGATCTTCCTGCAGCGGGTGCGGCTGCGAGTCGTCCGCCTCACCGAACCAGCTTGGCCTGTAACCTCTCATTGCTCGGCCCTCCTTTTCTGAAGCCAGTGCGGAGGGCCGGGCTCGGCTTCTCCACTCAATCAGGGCGGAACGCGGCCCCTGTGGTTCAACAGGTTCCAGAGGCCATGGCAGCAGAGGGCAGGGCGTCTTCCGGGGCGCCACGATCACTTGGATCGCAGCACCCCGGAATTGCCCGGGCTCTAATGTTGAAAGGTCACGGCTTACTACGCTACGGGCACCGTAACGGTGCTCCCTTGGATGGTCACTGCGCCGGAGGGCGTTCCGTCTGCACCGGCGAAAAGCCGGCCCACTACCGCGGCCCCGTCGTTAACCGTGATCGTCCCCGCGGCAAGAATATTGCCGTAGAAGATCGTGGTCGTATCCAGGGTTGCTGAAGACCCGACCTGCCAGAAGATATTGTTCGGGTTGGCGTCACCGGCCAGGATCACCTCGGCGCCAGGCCCCGTGGTGAGTGTGGACTCCATCTGGAAGATGAAGACCGCATTGGGGTCTCCCTGGGCGTCGAGGGTCACTGTGTTGCCGGGGCCGGGCGCCCCCGAGATCGCCAACGTACTCGAACTCCAGTACAGGCCGGGGGTGAAGGTCGACCCGCCCAAGTTGCCGGACACAGTGACAAGAGTAACCGAACGGCCTATGGCGTCGTTATACGCGATCAACAGATCGTCTTGGGCGTCGTGGATCTCTTGGGTATTGATGTAGATGGTCCCGGTGATCTGTGTCGGGTCAATTCCCTGTGAGCTTCCCGGGCGCAGCCCGACATTTCCGGTGATGAGGTCATCATCGCCGCTGATCGCATCGGTAGCCATCACCGCGAAGGGGGCGGCCCGCCCAAGGTCGATGGGCGCTTGCGCTATCTGCGTTCCGGTCGTAAAATGCCACACCTTGCTGATTGCCATCGGATTGCCGGCCAAGTCCGTCACCCCGCCGACCCCGCCGGTGATCGTGGCGGTAAACTCGGTGTCGGTGGCGAGATTGACCGATGGCGTGAAGGTTACAGTATTGCTGGGTGCATCATAGAGCACCGACCCCGTCACAGGGGTATCGCCGGGTCCTGTCAGCGTGAAATTCGCGGCGGCAGTGATGTCGGTCAGGTCCATCGCCTCACTGAAGGTTCCGGCGACCGTCGCATTGATGGCCACGGGGTCTTGGAGATCGGTGGGGTTGGTGGAGGCGACGATGGGCGCCGTGGTGTTGGTGACCGTGATGGTGAAGGCCTTCTCGGTGGACAGTCCGCCCTGGTCGGTGCTGCGGACGTAGATCTTGTAGCTGGACTGGGCCTCGAAGTTGAAGCTCTCCGCCGTCAGCAGGTGGCCGCTGGCATCGATGGTGAAGGAGGCATTGTCCGCGT
Source organism: Phycisphaerales bacterium (assembly GCA_003171235.1). Lineage (GTDB taxonomy): Bacteria > Planctomycetota > Phycisphaerae > SM23-33 > SM23-33 > FEN-1344. The sequence continues at coordinate 5,466 of PMYM01000202.1, forward strand.
CGTTGGTGCCGTTGCCCGTGGCCAGGGTGTAGGTGAAGGTGTTGCCGGCGTCCACGTCGGTGCTGCTGAAATCGCCCACGCTCGTGCCGGCGTCCTGGTTCTCGGCCACGCTGGCGTTATTCAGGGCGATGTCCGTGGGGGCCTCGTTGACGTTGGTGACCGTGATGGTGAAGG
>PMYM01000206.1:0-6076 GCA_003171235.1 Phycisphaerales bacterium
TGATTTGTGAAAAATGCTCTAGCAGGATCGACACCGCCTCTGTTCGGTCCGCAGTTTTCACGCATACCTGCTGGGCATAGCGAAAACCGTGGTCCCCCGCAGTTGCCGCGGGGGGAATCCCAATATATGGGATCTCCGGCGCGAAGCCGTTCGACTGAGCTCACGGCCGAGGCCGTTCGGATCAGTTCACGGCCGAAGCCGTAAAACCAAGGCCATGCGGGGCAGCATACCCGTGTGGCCTTTTTCTATTTGGCAGGTGCGACTGGTTGGGGCGGCCCGACGCGATGTATCGCGTCGGGGATCCCTTGGCACCGGCTTTGGCCGGGACGCCCGCCTTCGCCCAGAGGCTACGGCGCGGCCGCCCGCTAGGCGGGTGATTGCCGACTTCCTAAACCAGCCCGCGGCCTCACATCAGCGGCGAGGCCAGAAGATCGACTATCGAGGCATCGTCGGCTTTGGGCTTGCGGAGTTTCTTTGTCCAGCGGGCATCGATCAGGTCCAGGTCGGATGTCAGCGAAGTCGTGGCGGCTTTCTCAAGCCACAGGGCTTGGGACTGGCCGCCCACGAAACGCCCCGCGACAGCGGGGTTGGCGGTGGGCAGGCTTCTGGCCGCCACGGGGGTTGACGTTGAGGTTGTCGCGGCGGCAAGGGGAGCGGCCGCGGACAAGGCCAGCGGGGCGCTTAAGGAACCTGACGGGGCGGCCAGACTGCTCTTGCCGAAATTGGCTTCCAGCAACTGGTAATCGGCGAAGGAGACCGCCTGGTCGCCGTTGAAATCGCCGGCTTTCCAGCTTAGCCAGGTCTTCCCGAAGTTGGCTTCCAGGATCTGGTAATCGGCAAAGGTGACGCTGCCGTCCATGTTGGTGTCGCCGGCCAGCAGGCCCGCGGTGTTGATGCCGTAGCGCAGGCCGTCGCCGAAGCTGGTGATCCAGACTTCGCGCGGCTGATAGGGGTTGTAAACCACCCGGATCGGATGGACGAAGGGATAGTTCGCGACCTGCGTGAAGGTCGGGGTGGCGGCTTGCATGTTGCTGCTGTACCAGAGGCCGCTGCCGTTGGTGGTAACGTAAGCTTCATTGCTGTTGAGCGGGTTGAAGGCAATCTGGCTCCAGGCCTTCTGTTGCCAGCCGGAAAAGCCGGTCAGAACTTCCTTCCAGGTGGCGCCGCGGTCGGTGGTCTTGAACATGGCGCCGGGATAATACAGGTCTTTCGTGGTGTCCCACACGCCCACCCACCAGGTGTTCTGGGTCGGGTCGGAGGGGTCGACGGTGATGTCGTGGACGGCATACTCCAATGGGGTGCCCGACGTCCAGTTGGTCGGAGTGGTGTTGCTCTTGTCGGTCCAGGTGATGCTGGGGGTGGAGGTGGGGGTGGCCTGGGTGAAGCCCGTGCCCAGGAACACGCCCGAACTAGCGGAGTAATCCGGCACGCTAGTCCAGCGCATGGCGTAGGTCACCAACAGCGAACCGTCGTTGAGGATGTCGATGTTCCAGGGGTGGCCCTGGGTCCGCGGCGGGGCACTCAACTGGTACCAGTGAGAGCTGCTGCCCAGGTTGATATCGCTGGAGACGTAGATGCCCCCGGCGCTGCCGGCATAAGTCACCACCGAGGCAAAAGCCCGGTTGGGATTGCTGGGATCGATGGTCACCCACACGACCGGGTGATTGAAGTTGTGGACCACAGTCCAAGTCTGGCCCTGGTTTGTAGATGTCAAAATAGCCCCGCCGCTCGTGTTGGCGTCGAGGTAGCCGTCGCGCTGGTAGGCTTCCGATTCATAGATATCGTGGATGTTGCTTACGGCCGAGAAAAGATAGCCCGTCGTCGGCTGGACGGCGACACTGTAGGTGGTGTTGACGCCCACGTTGGAGCCGCTGGTGGTGGTGATACTGGGCAGGCCGGAACTGTAGTAGGAATACCAGGAGGTTCCGCTGTCGGTGGAGCGGCTGCCCTTGATGTCGGTGTAATCGGCCCACAGCGTGGTGGTGTTGACCCAGGTGACCCCCCAGACGGTGGTATCGTCAAGCCCGCTGCTGCGATACGCCTTGCCCTTGGTGGAAGGCACGTTAACCGCATTGAGGTCCGCGGGATTATCGTACACTGCCCGCCAGGTGGTGCCGCCGTCGGTGGTGATGGTGGCGCCGCCCTCATCAGTCTCGATCACGGTGTTGGGGTCGTTGGGCGCCACGGCCAAGCCGAAGGCCATCTCGGGGAAGCCCCAGGTGGCGTCGTTGTTGTAGCCTTCCCAGCCGGTCTGAATGTTCTGGTTGTTGGTGTACTTGAAGACACTGGTCCAACTGCCGCCGGCGTTGGTGGACTTCAGAACCGACATGGCCGAAGAGCTGCTGCCGCCGGCAATGTACACGTCGTTGATGTCGCCATTGGGCATGACTACGAACCAGGGATAGAAGGTGCCGCTGGTGATGCCGCTGACCTTCTTGGTCCAGGTGGTCTGGCCCACGTCGATGGTGTATACGCCCTTGTACTGACGATAGTCGCCGCTTTCCTCACCCGGGTACAGATACGAAGAGTTTACCGTCACGATGAAGAGCCGGGTCGTGCCGCTCTGCTTGGAGCCAGCAAAGGAAGATATACCCTCGCTGGCGCCGATGCCGACGGTGATGTACTTGTTGAAGCTCGAGCCGGTATTAGTGGAATAATAGACGGCGTCGCCCGCGGCGACATAGATGTTGGCCCCGTCGAACCACGCCCCGGCGGCATAACCGTTGCCTACCGTGGTGGTCGAGTAGCTGGCCCAGTTGTTGCTGGTGCAATAGAAACTGGTCCCGCCGCTGAACAGAACCTGGTGGCCTGGATTGTTGTAATCAACAAAGAGCGTAGTGCCCGACTGGGCGTTGGGGACACTTGCCCAGGTGGTGCCGCCGTTGGTGCTCTTGATGACTTCGCCGGTGGAGCCCAGGTAGTAGAGGGTGCCCGAGATATTGGTGAACTGAACGGCTGTCTGCCGTTCGCCAGGGCAATAGTGCCCATCCACCACCTGCCAGGTTGCCCCGGCGTCGGTGGTGTGATACAGGCCGCCCATGTCCGAAGGGGTGTAGATCTCGCTGGCGTTGTACGGGCTGATGGAAGGCGAGAAGAACGACCCGCCGCCGCCGGGGCCAACCGACAGCCAGGTCGGCACGGTCGACAGCAGGAGCCGACTTTCGAGGGGCTCCAGGAGGTTCGACGCGACACCGTTCCCGCCTGCAACCCTAGCACTAACTAATGCCATAACCTATCCTCCTTTGGACTAGCGTAAGTATAACAAATACTGACAATTAGTCAATATCCGCAAGGCCGCGCATCCAGGCTTTCTCGTACAGGGCAAGTACGGTCATGATCCTCTAACGCCACCCTAACTGCTGTTGCGGTCAGGGGCAAAGGCAGATCCATGATCCCAAACGTCAGCCGCCGACGGAAATTGCGGACAGCGAAAAAAGGTCGCCTGACAAATGCCTCCAAAGTCGTCATAATGGCACCCGCGAAGCTGGCCGAATCTGGAAAAAGCGTGCCTTCAACCCCAGAGCCTTTGGGGAAAAGTCCGGCGATCACGCGGTGTTTCGTCAGGGACTTTTCATGTACACTCTTGGATAGGGAGGCCGGATGGCCGGGAGTTCAACTCAGACGGAACCGGATGCCTCGCCCGAACCCGGGCCGGGCGAGGTCGTAAAGACCTACAAGTGCGGCAGCCTGACCTACGCCAAGGCGGGGCTGTTCATGCTGTTCGGCTGGCTGCTGTGGGGCGACTTCTGTTTCACGATGATGGAGACGGTCGCCCAGACGATCATGCCGCTGAAGCTCAAGTCCCTGGGCGTTTCCAATACGACCTGGTCGATCATCCTGGCCTCCTTGCCGGCAGTCTTGAACATGACGGTCTGCCCGTGGGTGAGTTTCCGCAGCGACCGCCACCGCAGCCGGTGGGGCCGGCGAATCCCGTTCATCCTTAAGACAATGCCTTTCCTGGTCCTGAGCCTGACTGCCCTGGGCTGGGGCGACACCCTGGCGCCGATGCTGCAAGGGGGCCTTCCCTTCCTGAAGTCCGTGCCGCCAGTTACGATGTTGCTTACCTTCCTGGTCACTCTGTGGCTGATCTTCAAGTTCTTTGACATGTTCGTAAATTCGGTGTTCTGGTACCTCTTCAATGACGTGGTGCCAACTCAATTCCTGGGACGTTTCTACGGCCTGTTTCGCACCGTCTCCATCGGCACGACCGCACTGTACAACAACTACGTATACAAGTTCGCCGAAACCCACATGCGCGAGATCTTCACGGGCGCGGCGATAGTTTATTGCGTGGGTTTCACGCTGATGTGCCTGTTCGTTAAAGAGGGGAAGTACCCGCCGCCGCCCGATCAGGACCGCAGCAAGGACTTGCTCTCCGGCATCAAGACGATGGGCAAACAATCGTTCTCGAGTCCTTTCCACTGGTACTTCTATCTTGTGAAAGCGTTCCTGCAGGACCGCAGCATGGGTTTGATCTCCAGCATCAAGACGATGGGCAAACAATCGTTCTCCAAGCGTTTCTACTGGTACTTCTACCTCATGAACGCCTTTCTCGGCTTGGGGGCATTGGCCGGGCTGAATACCACCACGTATTACGGTTCCTTCTTCTACAAGGAGATGGGGCTTGCACCCGAACAGATGGGGAGACTGGTTGCCTACGGCATGCTCGCGGGCCTGGTGGAAAGTTACATAACGTCCATATTCGTGGATCGCTGGCACCCGCTGCGGATTTACGCTTACCTGGCGGTCTTTACGGCTGCAACTGGATTTAGCAACTGGGTTTGGCTGTTCGTGAGCGTGCCGGGCCAGGTATTCTTCTGGATCACCCTGGGCCTGGTCATGGTGGGCACCTTCCAGGTGAGCCTGCAGCAGGGTTGCAGCATTCCCTTGTTCATGCGATTGATGCCCAAGTCCCTGTATGGCCAGTTCAGTTCCGCCAATTCCATAGTCAGATCGGCGGCCATCATCGTGGGCGCGCCGCTGCTGGGGCTGTGCATGGACGGCATCTCGATACTGTGCAGCAACTACGGTTTTGGCGAAACCTTCTATTACCGGTTCATCTTCATCTGGCCGTGGGTGTGCAATTGCCTGGGCGCCGTCTTTGTCTGCCTGGGCTACCGCGAGTGGAAGCGCCTGGGCGGGGACGATCATTACCGCCCGCCGGCGCCTTGGACCAAGGAAGGCTACGAGGAGGTGGCCTCACGAGTGCCTTCCGTGCCCGCCCGCCCGCGGATCGTCATGGTTTCAATGTGGCTGGGATTGGCCGGGCCGCTGGTGAACGTAGCTTGGGTGCTGGTCTTCATGTACTTCATGCACCTGCACGGCTTGAACGACTCGCTGGCGTGGTACGCCAAGGTGTTCATCCCGTTCAAAATGGTGTTGGCTGCAATAGCCTTCTGGCAACTGCTCCAGGTGCGGCGCGACATCGCCGCCCGCGCGGGCGGCCAGAAGACCCGCTACGGCATTCCACACCACGGCGTGCTGCTGGTCAACGCCATTACCGCCCTGGTCTTCTTCCCGGTCTATTGGTACCAGACGGGCAAGATGGTCGAGCTGAATATGCAGCACGAGTTGAACATCTTCGGCATCGCCAGCCTGGTCACCACGGCCATGACGCTCCTGGGCGTGCAGATCCTCCGCTGGCTGGAACGCGACGGAACTGAGCCGGCGCTCGCCCAGGCCTGAGGCGGCCAGAGGCAGGGCGCGCTGATTCGTCGCCGGAGGCGAGGAATCAGCGTGCCGGATCGGCCCGGGGGCCCACAATCAGCAGGTCGGGCAAACATGCCCGGCACGCGCGGAGTCAACCCGAACTACAAGGCTGCGGGAGCAGAAAACTTTTATTCGTGGAAGTTTGCCCTTGACTTTTGCGGCCATCCGTTATATATATACATAACAATTGGGGTTGTGCGGTCATTCCCCGCAGACGCCAGGCCGACTGCCGGGACGGCTTTTTGACAAGTGAAGAGAGGCTTAAGAGTCCCTAACAAAATGCCCCGTGGCCGCGACGCCGCGGATTTTGACGCAGGCCAAGGCGCGAGGGCGAGGACGACCCTAAGACGGGTCGTCGAGCCCGAGC
>PMYM01000206.1:6124-6271 GCA_003171235.1 Phycisphaerales bacterium
GGCATTTTGTTAGGGACTCTAAGGCCACAGGCGGCGGGCAGACGCTAGTCGATGAAGAGACGGCAAACGCCTCCTTGGGGGGCCTGGCTGTGTGGAGCGGCGCCTTTTCCAGGGGCTTGCGCAGCGTGGCTACAGGCAAACGCCCTG
>PMYM01000052.1 GCA_003171235.1 Phycisphaerales bacterium
GGCTTGGAGAATATCACATCCCCCGGACCGCGGGCTCGCCACTGGTATTTCCAGGGGCCATCGGCGACGGCGCCGGATACAGTGACCGGCCCCGGACAGGTCACGGTCTTGTTGGCGTCCATCTTCACCACGGGCAACAGGGGCGCGGTCGAGGTCCATTTCCATATCTCGCCATTGGTGCTGCCGACGTATATGTCCAGCCCGTCCGGCGTCACAGGGTTCTCAGCGGGAGTAAAGGGCGCGCCGTTGCTGGTGAGCGCCGTGTACGGCGGCTTTCCCTTATCCCATACCACATCATCCCATTCCAGAATCTCCCCCATCGGTATCTTCTCGCCGGATTTCAAGGATGAACTCACCACGTCAATATCACCAAGAAGATCGTAGATCTTCCCATGCCGCGTCTGCGCCTCGTGGTTGGACATGGGTATGTTGGCAAGGGCCGTGCGACCGTCGCTGGTATAAAGACTGGTATTATAACCGTTCAGCAAAAGCACTTCGCTGTTCTTGGTGAGGATCACGGTCGGATAGCTGTTGCCAAACGATCCATGGAGCCCAGCCGCCGGGTCGGGATAGCCCGGGTTCTGATATGCCGGAAACCCCGAGGCGTCGCGCTGCGGTTGATAGAAGTTCGGATCGATGTTCGACCATGTTTTGCCGTCGTCGAAGGAATGCCAGAATCCCGCCAGTTCCGTGCCCAGAAACATCTCGCCCCAGGGTGTCGCATTGCCGGCCATCTTGATCCAGCCCAGGGCCGAGTGCGGCTGCGGCGCGTTCGTACCCCAGAGTGGAGGGCCGCCGGCGAATTTACCATCGGGTCGGACCGGCGGAGGGCAGGCGCAGAAATCGGAGACGTCGGATATGGGCGTCCAATTCCCGCTGCCGTATACCAGAGGATACGGTGATGCGTAAACATGGTTGTCGCTGTATCTGTCAAAGATAGCGGTCTCAAGCAATCGGCCATGGGAGTCGGGACAGAAACAAATGCACGTCTCGCGTGTGAATAACGGCCAATCCTTGATTTGCTCCCTGGCTCGCTCCTTTTTGGTTGCAAGTTGGCTCTTTGGCTTGCTGGAAAACACTTTGAAGGCCGGCTTGGGGTCGGAAAGCCGGGCGCTATAAAACGTCATCATGTTGCCCGTGTCGCCAGGAGGCTTATACGCGTAAACGACGTTGTGATCGATGGGATCAATGCTGACAAAGACAGTGCCTGAGGCCGGCAATCCATTGGCTGAATCCGCCCATTTGGTCCAGGTCCCGCGGTCGCTCACCGAAAGATCATGGGGTGCCGTGGCGGCAGGTTGACCCAACGACGCGCAGGGCAACGCGAGGACGACACAAGAGAAAACAATCTTCAGGATTCCCGATGGCTTCATCGTCATGACTCCTCGCCCTCAAACCGGGAGTTCCCTGTTGACTTCCGATCTCGCGTCTGTCTGGCAGGCCAATACCTGAGGATCATTGCAATTCCACCACCACGCGAAAGCCGATCCACGCCGATCGTCGCCAGGATCGTCGCTGTCGCTGGTAACATGTGATTGCCGTTCCTTACTGTACTGTCGGTTCCGACGCGGGATTCCGTACAAATCCTATGCTACACGCCGCGGATTGGCTTTGCCAATGGGGAAGATAAACGCCCTTTCGCCGCGGCCGCCGGGGCGAATCGCAACCGTCATTCGTGCCTGAGGGCCACGATGGGGTCCAGGCGGGCGTCGTCCTCGGCAACCTCCAGCTTGCGGCGGTCGCGCGGGTCGTCGTATTTCTTGAGCACGTCCAACTGCCTCTGGGCCTTTTCCAGCCCCGACTTGAGCCGCGCCACGTTAAGCGTGTCGGTCTCGATTTCGTTGGCGCTGTACGGGCTGTTGAGCGTGGGGTCCTGGTTGACCTCCAACTTGAAGTTGAGTTTCTTTTCCGCCAGCGCCAGGTCGCGCTGGGCCAACTGGGCCGTGTTGTCGGCGTCGGCCAGTTTGATGGGGTAATCGCCTTCCAGGTACTTGCGCTGGTTCTGGATGGCCTCTTCCAGGGCGTATTCGGCCTTGCCCACCCGGCTGTCGGCTTCCTTGAGCTTCAGGTTCAATTGTTCGCGGGCCTGGGTGTAGGCGCTGTCGGCGGCGGTAACGTCCAGCCGCTGCCTGGTGATCTGGTCGATCAATTCCTTGCATTCGAACTGGATGATGACCTCCCCCTGCCCCACCAGCGTGCCGTTGGGCACCACTTGGCGAATGATGACGGGGAAAGGTATTTCGTTGGTTATGATCTTGCGTTTTTCGGCGAAGATTTCGCCCCGCTCCTTGATGGTCACCTGCAGGGCGCCGCGGATGACGGTGGTGGTCGGGCCGTCCGAGCCGCCCTTGTCGGAGGGGGCCAGCATGCCCCAGGTCGCCCCCAGCGCCGCCAGCACCAGCAGGGCGCAGAGGATCAGGCCTTTGCGCCCCAGCCTCAGGCGGAACTTACTGCCCGGCCGGGGCGGTTTGGGGGTATTGCCGCTGGATGCGGGCAAAGTCGAATGGTTCGGTTCGCTCATGCAGCAGGCCTTTCTCGTCCACCCACAGCATTCCCAGCTTGGCCAGGAACGCCAGCCGGGTGGAGTAGTAGCTCACCAGGGCGCCGGAGAGGCTGTTCCGGGCCGTCCGCAACGATTCCTCGGCCTCCAGCGCGTCGCGGGCCGCCGCCAGCCCCTCCTTCAATTGCAGGTTGGCCAGGCGCGACCGGCGCTGGGCGATCTGCACGTTGCGTTCCTGCAGTTCGTAGGTCACGCGCGACTGATGCAACTGGCGGTAGGCCCGCCGCACGTCCAGTTGCACCGTGTCGATGAACTCGTCGTAGTTTCGCCGGGCGCTGGCCGCCGCCAGCAGCGAGACGCGGTAGGCGTCGCGGTGGTCGGTCTGGTCCAGGTCGTACTGGAATTTGGCGTTGGCCAGACGGGTGTGGCGGTCGAAGCGGGCATCCCAGAAATCGCGCGGACCCTGAGAGGGCACGCTCACTCCCAGCACCACGTCCAACTGGGGGTTGAACTGGTCGGCCGCTATCTCCACGTCCCGCAGGGCGTCACGCACTTGGGCGCTCTGGGTGAGCACGTCCGGGCGGGTGGACATGGCGACGACGATGGCGTCGCTCTCGGTGACGGGCACCTCCTGGGGTCCCAGCTCGGACATGGCCTCCAGGGCACCGGGATAATCCACCTCGATACTGGCCGAAACGGGCAGGCCCAGTGATATCTTGAAGCTGTCCAGTTCCTGGGCGTAGCCCCGCGTCTGGTCTTCCAGGACCACCTTGGCGTCCAGCAGGTTGGATTCAGCCTGGTCCAGTTCGATGCGGGAGACGACCTCGCCCTTGAACAGCACCTCGGTGGTCCTGACCGTCTGCTCCAGGCGGGCGATATTGTCCCGCTGGTTCTTGATCTGGTCGCGGGACTGAACCAGGGCGTAATAGCGGTTGACCGCGTCGGCGGCGAAGGTCTGGGTGAAACGCTCGTAGTCGTAAACGGAGTAAACGAAATTTCGCTCCAGGCGGTATTGCGGCTCGTAGGCAAGGCCGCGCCAGGCCCCGCGCAGCAGCGGCTGGGTGAAATTGGCCGTCAGCAGCGAATCTATGGCGGTGCTCCGGCTGCCCAATAAATCGCTGGCCAGGTTGACGCCGGCCGCCAGGCTCAGCAGTCCGCCGTCGCGCAACCGCCGGGAAAGGCTCAGGATGGCCGCGGCGTTGGCGGAGTTGGTGTCGCCCTGGCCCTGCACTACCGTGCGGGTGGCGTCGGCCTCCAGCGAACCGGAGGGATGGGCGATCCAATCGCGCCGGGAGTTGGCCAGGGCCAGGGCGTCGGTGAAAAGCTGCTCTTTTCGGGCCTGGAAACTGCGGCTGTTGCGAAAGGCGATCTGGAGGCAGTCCTCCGCCGTTAGTTTCTGCGGTTGGCCGGCGCCGATAGGGATGAGCTTCTCGCCCAGGCGGATGACGCGCACGGGCCCGGAGGGGGCACTGGCCGGCTGGGTTGCCCCCGGCATCGTGGCCACCTCCGTGACCGGCAACGGGTCATAGATCACCTCGAAGGGGCGCTGCCTGGCGCCCAGGGCGATCATCTGTCCAGCCGAGATGGTGGCATCGGCCGTGACGTCCGCCTGGCGGGCGTACTGTGCCGGCGTACACCCGCCCAACCAGCAGGCCGCGGCAGCCAGCACAAGAACATGTAACCGGTGCTTCATCCTCTCACCGGCACTTGGCACGAGGCCTGGCAAAGACGCCAATCCGCCCGTTACGAGGCGCCACGATAACAGGGTTTCTCCAGGGCATCCCGGAAGCCTTCTTGTCCCGTCATCCCAGTAGACGCACAACTTATCAGAAAATCCGTGAATACTCAGGTTTTCCCGCTGTCCTGATATTGTCCCCGCCCGACATCGCGGGTGTCTGGGTCGGCAGAATACCCGGCATTGGCCACAAAGGCAACAAGAGGCCCCGGACGCCATCTCTGCGCCCGGGGCCTCTTTCTTGGCCGGTAAGTCACAGGGCTCCAGCGGCCCCTGCGGCATGCCTGGTCGCACTCACGGCCGGAATGGCCGTGCAATTCTGGGCGGGCTGCCTATGGGCGCTCTTCGAGCAAACTGATGACCGCCGCCCTGGCCTTGTCCCAGTCGGCCTCGTCGGTGCTCCAGGTATTCTCGTTGGGCTTCTGGCTGTTGCCCAAAGCCGTGTAGATCGGGGTGACGATGGCCTGGACCTTTTCGCGGCCGACCTTCTTCTCGGCCAGGCGCAGCATTTCCCACTCCTGCAGGCCCTGGCGGAATATCTTCAGCCTGCGGGAGACGACCGGCTGCTTGATGTCCTTGACCAGCACCCAGGCCGGAGCGCCCTCCATGGTGAAATCGCCCGGGTATATCAATTGCCCGTCGCCGGGCGGGAACCTGGGGTGGAGCTTCCATCCTGGGACGAACATCAGGTCCCAGTACAGGTGGCCGACGGCCTTCTCGTACCAGAATCCCCAGGCGGCCACGCGCGACTCAAAGGCCACGCTGGGCGTGTTTACGTCAAGGGTGGGATAGGGCGTGCCCTGGCTATTGGAGAAGTAGAACCACAACTGCTGGCCGGCCTGGCGGCGCTTGTCCCATTCCTCCCGGCCGTCCATCTTCCGCCAACTCCACGAGTCGTACAAGGCCAGCGGGCGGACGTGATGGGTGACGTACTGGTCAAGCTCGGTGCCTTCCTTGCTGCTGAGGGTTTCGGCGACTTTGCCCTTCCAGTCGGGCGAGTCGGCCAGCGCCTGTTTGACGAATTCGGTTATGCCCGGCAGTTCCCCGGGGTCCGGCTCGTCCTTGAGCTGCAGGAAGGTTCGGTCCCACAGGCCGCGCTGCTTGAGGTGGGCCTCGGTCTTCTTGAGATAGTCGGCAACCTGTTTGGCGCGGGCCTCGGAGGGCTTGGCCGTGTCGCTGATGAGAACGCTGACGTAGCCCTTGCCGTTGGGGTTGTAGTGGTCCAGGAAATCCTGCTGCATGTCGTAGTAGTGGTAATTGGTCGGCTGGAAACGGTGGGCCATGACGACCGCAACGTAGTTGTCGATGTTGGCCCGGACGTGCGGCCAGTCGCGCAGGTTGTACATCGACGGAATTGTGGATTCGGCGGGAATCTCCGCGTCGGCCACCTTGAGCTTGACCGGGATGGTCAGGGGCTTCTCGCCGCCATTGAGCGTGATGCCGCCGGAATACTGGCCGGCGGGCGTGCCGGCGGGAATGAATACATCCACCCAGAAGGCGATGGTCTTGTCCTTCTCGGGCTTGATGGAGTTGGCGACGTTGGTCCCGTCGGCCAGGATCAGCGGCACCAGGGCGTCGGGGAAACTTCCTTTCGGCCGGACGCGCAGGGCGTTCTTGGACTTACTCTCATTCGAGCCGTGGTCAACGACGATGTCGGCGGCGCGGAAGAGTTCCACCTTGCCCTTGGGGATCTCCTTGCCGCCGGGGCCGGCCAGGGCGGTCCACTCGAAGGTGAAGGGTTTTTCCGCCTCCTGCCCGCTGCGCAGGCCAAGCTGGGCGGACACGTATTCGTTGCGCACGCCGGCCAAAACGATCTCCTTGGCCGCGCCGGCTGGGCGATCGGCCAGGATCATCGTGCCCGGCGTCTCCACCCACAGCGACAGGCCGGCAGATGCCGGCTCGCTTCCGGCCGGTTCCGCCGCCACTGCCCATCCCATCCCGATGCCAATTGTCGCCAGGACCAATGCCGCTAACCTGCCCATCTGCGGTTCCTTTCTCTCGGAGAAGCCAATCATCCAGTCGTGGCCCCAGGCGCAACATGTGCGTCTGAGACGAATTCGCTAACCGTCAAGCACTGCCTATTTCTTCTCTTCCAGCAGGGCGATGACTGCCGCGCGGGCCTTGTCCCAGGCGGCTTCGTCATAACTCCACACCGGCTTGGGCAGAGAGGCGTCCTTGGTGCCCATGCAGGTGTAGGCTTCGGCAACGATAGGGGCGACCTTGTCGTAGCCCAGCTTCTTCTCCGCCAGCTTGAGCAGTTCCCATTCCTGCAGGCCCTGGCGGAAGATCTTCATTCGCCGCGAAACCACCGGCTGCTTGATCTCCTTGACCAGCACCCAGTCGGGGGCGCCCGGCAAGGTGAAATCGCCGGGGTACATCAACTGGCCGTCGCCGGGCGGGAACTTTGGATTGAGCTTCCAGCCAGGCACGAACATCAGGTCCCAGTACAGGTGGCCCTCCGCCTTCTCGTACCACCAGGCCCAGGCCATCACCCGCGGTTCAAAGGCCACGGTGGGCGTGTCGATGTCGAAGGTGGGATAGGGCGTGCCCTGATTGTTTGACACATAAAACCACAGGTGTTGGCCCTTCTCCCGGCGCGTCACCCATTCCTCCCGGCCGTCATACTTGGTCCAGCCCCAGTTGCCGTAGCAACGCAGCGGCGTCACCTGGTAATTGATGTAAGGGTCCAGCTCAGAATCAGACTTGCTGGAGAACGTGGCCAGCACCTTGCCCTTCCATTCGGGCATCGCTTCCTGGATCTGCTTGACCACCCCGACCATGCCGGCCCAATATTCCTTCCCGGCTTCGTCCTTGAGCTGCAGCCAACTTTGATCGAAAAGCTTCCTTTCCTTCAGGTGTTCTGTCAGCTTCTTGAGGTTCTGGAGTTTTTCGTCCGAGAGGGGTTGTGTATCGGAGACGTACATGCTGAAGCAGCCCTTGCCGCCGGGATTGAACTTGTCGACCAAATCCTGGGGCATGCTTCCGTCCGAGCCATGATATTGCGTGGGCTGCAGGCGGTGGGCCAGGGCTTCTGCAACGTAACCGTCGACGTACTTGGTGGCGTTCTTGAAGTCCAGCCGCAGGTTGTACATCGAGGGGATGGTCGCCTCGGCCGGAATCTCCACGTCCGCCACCCGGACCTTGACGGGCACGGTCAGGGTGGCGCCGTCGGTCTTGAGGGCGATGCTGCCGGCGTACTGCCCGGTGGGCGTGCCGGCAGGGATGAGGATGTCCACCCAGAAGGCGGCAGTCTTGTTGGGTTCGGGCTTGATGGAGTTGGCGACGTTGGCGCCTTCCTTGTCGTACAGCGGCACCAGGGCGTCGGGGAACTTGCCCAACGGGCGGGCCCGCAGGGCATCCTTGCACTTGTTCTCATTGGAGCCCCTGGTCACGTCGATATCGGCGGCCCGGTACAACATGATCTTCTCTTTGGCGATCGCGGCCTCGCCGGGGCCCTTCAGGGCAGTCCACTCGAAGGTGAAGGGTTTCTCCGCCTCCTGCTCGGTGCGCAGAGCCAGTTGGGCGCAGACATACTCGTTGCGCGCGCCTGCCAGGGCGATTTCCTTGACCGTCCCCTCGGGGCGATCCGGAAGGATCATGGTCCCATACGTCTCCACCCACAGCGCCGTCCCGGCGGCCGGCGCCGAGGCGCTCTGGGCCAATCCGAAATTAACCGCGGCTGCGGCAACCATCAGCAACCCGAGCGTGAGGATCACGGCTGTGCCCAATTTCCCGCGTGTTTGCATCACTTTCTCCTTCTGAGTTTATCGCCGCGACGGCCGCTTTGGCGTCCCTGGCCGCCGTGGGCGTTGCTATTTCTTGATGTCTTCCACCGTCAGGCCCGGCGCCGACGCAGCCGGGCTCTCGGCCTCGACTACCACGCGGAAGATCGCGATGCCCTCGTAATACCCGCCGTTATCCTTGTTGGCGCCGTGCTGGTTGGGGCGAACTTTGCCGTAGTACCACCCGCCACGAGACTTGTACAGCGGCCCGTGCGAACCATCCTTGTCCGCGTATTGCTGCACCGGCCTGGCCGGCCCGGTGGGGTCGACCTCCTTGCCGCGGAAGTTGCACATCTTGTAGTCGCCCGTGGTGTGCCAGCCGCAACTAACCATGTCATACAGTCCCCAGGCGTTTGGCTGCTTGGTCTTGATGGGATTGGAGGGAATGCCCTCGGCCTTCTTGACGGCCACGTAGCTGAACTGGTCGACGTACTTCTCGTGGAAGCAGGGACTGGAGGTGCCGACCTGGGCGGCGTATTCGAATTCGGCATCCGTCGGCAGCCGCACCTTGCGGTGGTTCTTCTCGGAAAGGATGCGGCAGAATTCCTGGATGTCGGCCATGGGGACGTTTTCCACCGGGAACTGCGGGCCGATGTTGGTGCTGGGGTTCTTGGATATCACGGCCTCGAACATCTCCTGCGTGACCGGGATTTCCGCCATGTAGTAGGATTTGGTCAGCACCACCTCGTGGGGGAACTCGTCCTGGTAGCGGATCTGGTAGAAGGGCGAGCCCATCCAGAACTTGCCCGCCGGCAGCAGGATGCAATTAAAGGAGAGCTTGT
This sequence comes from Phycisphaerales bacterium, assembly GCA_003171235.1. Classification (GTDB taxonomy): domain Bacteria; phylum Planctomycetota; class Phycisphaerae; order SM23-33; family SM23-33; genus FEN-1344. The sequence goes on from PMYM01000052.1 coordinate 8,800, forward strand.
CGGTTACCTGGAGTGTGATCTTCTTGTCGCCGGCCTGCACCAGCGGCTTGTCGGGCAGAAGCATCTGGGCGGGGACGAAGGTGTCCTTCTCGTACCACCTGATCCCCTCGAGCTTGGTGGGCGTGATCCACTTCTTGCCGTCCTTCTCGGACAGCACGCCCGTCACCGCCATGTAGTGCGAGCCGAACTCGATCTCATGGTGCAGCTTATCGCGGTTGGGGAGCTGCTTGTCCTGGATATCGAAAGGCGTGAAGCAGTAGGTCAGCTTTTCGCACCAGGCGTCGTTGAGCTTCCTGGCCTGGTCTAAGTCCAGGGTGTTGTTGGCGGGCCAGTACTCCTTCAGGATGGCGGCCACCTGGGCCTTGATCTCCGCCGTGCCGTCCATGGCAACCAGGATCGGTATGTATGTGCTGTTGCGCTCGCAGGTACCCAGCGGCGGCACCATCGCTCTCTGGCAATACACGTTGCCCTTGATGGTGACCACCGGCCCTGTGGGGGCCGAGGCGGCGGCGCCGGTGGTGGTCTGGTCGTCGGCCGCTTGACCGGGGGCAACCGTAAACAGCAACGCCAGCGCGCACGCCAGGCTGCAGGTGAGGATTCTCGTCAGCATCTCTGGGACTCCTTTGAGGGACGGCCTATCTATGAGGACAGCGGTCGCCAAAAGCACAATAGGACGAATGTAGCCTGTAGCCAGTAGTCCGTAGCCAGGCAGGATGGCCTTTCCCTGGCTACTGGCTCCCGGCTACAGGATACTTTCTTTAAGACAGGAGCCGAGGTTACTTTACCCCTTGGGCCACCTCGGCCGCCACGGTAAAAAGCCTCTCCGATCGTCCCTGCCAGCCGCTTTCCATGTACCACTGGCGGAAGATGGCGCCTTGGCTGGCGTGGAAGTCGCCCGCCCCGTAGCCGTCCAGCCAGGGCTTGTTGGTAGCCGAGAAGCCCGCCAGCGGCTGGTTCTCCATAGCCATGGCCAGGGCTCGGACACGCTCGTCCAGCACCTGTTGGGCCTTGTCGGCCAATGGCCCCGACAGCCTCTTCCCGTCCAGCGCCATCTCCAGGAAGATTCTTGCCTCGGTCTCCTGCAGGCCTTCGCGCATCATTTCCAGCTTGGCGGTGGCCATGGCGCCGTCGGGCCCGGGCGGGACAAAGCCTCGCACCATCATGTCCAACTGCCGCCAGAAGCTCTTGGGGAAGCGCCCCTGCAGGCTGATGACCGCCTGGCCGCGGGCGTTCTTGATCACCGGCCAGAAATCCAGGCCCACCCGCCCAAAACCTCGCCTGGGCCCCTGGATGTTGATCTCGCCCAGCAGCCGCGAGAGGTCCATGGGCAGCGAAACGTCTGCCTGGGCCAGATCGCCAAAGCCGCCGGTGCGGAAGAACAGCACCGTCTTGTCCGGGCGCTTCCAACCTTGCATGGGCTTGATGCCCCAGATCGTCAGGTACGCGTGGGCCTGGTAGCCCACCGGCGGGCCCGTGCCGTTCTGCGAGCTCTGCCAATCGTAATGGGCGTAGCGGCCCCAGGTGGCATCCGGCAGCAGCTCTTTCCAGAAGGCGACGATCTCGTTGGTGGGATAGACGTCGTCCACCGTGCCCAGCACCATGGCCCTGTCCAGACCGCGCTTCCTGAGATGGTCCATCATCTCCGTGGCCAGCGCCTTCCATTTGGCCTTGCCGGCCGCGTCGTACCGCCCGACGGTCTCCATGGTCACCTTGCCGGTGGCTTCGTCCAGCACGCTCACCGGCACCTCTTCGGCAGTCTGCGGCAGCACCTTCTTGATCTCGGGGTGCAAGCCGGCCATCGCCTGCCCGGCGATGCCCACGAAATAATCCCAGACCACGATGAAAACGATCCGCGGCTTGCCCATTTGCTTCTCGGCCACGTCCAGGTACGTGTCGAACACGGTGAAATCGTACTTGTATGTGCCGTCGGGCTTCTTGATCCACCGCACCATGGACTGATCGTTGCCCATGTTGGTCTGGCAGATGAGGGGGATGTGCACCGTCCAATTGCCGACATAACCCATTCGCTCGAAGGACTTCTCCAGCAGCTTGAAGTGCTGCTCGCCGTACAGCGGCGCGTCGTATTGCATGGCCACCGTCTCGGGCGACTCGATGAAGTCCACGATAGTGCGGAACTGGTTTGGCTTGGGCGAGAGCCAGTTGCAGACCTTCAGTTCGACGGCGGCCTCGATGGGCTTGGCGGCGCCGTCGGCCGAGATGGTCAGCTTGCCGGAGTAGTCGCCCGCTACGGCGTCGGCCGGCACGGCCACGGTCACCCAGACCGGGCAAACCGCGCCCAAGGGCCACTGGCCCTTGCCCCGCACCTCCACCACGCCGGGCGGGGTGTCGCTCAGGCCGTCGAACATGCTCGCCGGCGAGGGGTAATGGGTCGCGGCCACCGGCTCGTGGCCATTTGGCAGGGCGTAGCGGACCTTGACGGCGGAGGCGGCGATCTTGGCGCCCGCCTTGGCGGTCAGCTCGCTGATCTGGGCCTTGAGGCCCTTGATGTCCTGATCGCTGCCCAGGACCACCTTGCCGGAGACCACCCCGCCGCGCGTCCCGACCAGTTTGACCGGGCGCAGCGGCTCGAAGGGGTCGCCGTAGTCAAGGTCAAAATCCTGCTGCATGGGCTGGCTGTTCCAAACCTGCAGGCCCTTTGGCCGGGCGAGGTTGGGCGTCAGCCCGGCGGGCGAAGCGCTGGTCAGCCGGGCGGAGTGCAGCCCGCAGGTGGCCCACAGGAAGGAGTACATCATGTAGTCTGGCGTTTTCTTGGTGTCGGTCCACTCCTTCAGCGCCGGCAGGTAGGCGGCGCGGTGCACGGCGATGGCCAGGACGTTGGCGCCCTTGCTTAGAGCCTGCGCCGGGATGGCGATATCCGCCTGGCGTACGCGCGCCTTCAGCCCGGCCGGGGCGGCGCCGCTGGAACGGCCGCTGAGCAGCGGGCTGCCGTCGCTGCCCAGGAATGCCTCCTTGGGGTAATCCTCGGCCAGGGCCTCGGGGCCGGCCGAGTTCTTGGGCATGTCCGATCGCCCCACCTCCTTGCCGTTGAGATACACCACCACGCCCCCGCGGTACCTCACCGAGAGCTTGAGGTCCTTGACCGCGGCTGGGTCGGTGACGCCGAACTTGCCGCGCAGGCAGATCATGGCCAGGGCGGGCGAACTGCCCTCGCTGCCGGTGACGCCGTTATCGGAGCCGTCGGCGGCCGGCAGGCATTTGCCGGTAATGCGTGTCCAGTCGCCATCGTCAAAGTCCAGGGCCGTCCAGTTGGCCGCAGGGTCGGGGGAATCGCCCGCCAGGGTCGCCAACTTCCGCAGGTTCTGGCCGTCGCGCACCACGGGCTGGCGCAGGGTATAAAACACCCGCCAGAAGCCCCCGCTGGTATCCAGCACGGCCGTGCCGCCGGCCGCCTCTTGTGCGAAAAGATCGCCCGTTCCCAGCCAGCACATCGCCAGCATCGCCATCGCCAACTTGCCGATTCGGTCCTTACCCACGTGCGACTCCTTTATGCGGCCATTGAATTAAAACCCGCGGCAAAGCCGTTCGGGCCGGTGGCGCCCGCCGGACTGACGGCAGGCGGCAAAGTTCTGATTGTCGCCCAAGCGCATGCCTGGGTAAAGTAGCCACTGACAGGAGTGACGAGAATGGCACCCGGAAAGCTTGATTCGATATGTCGGGTGGCATGGTCACGCTTCTTGTCGCGTGACCATGTTTCGCCCCTCAAATGAATAGGACGAATGTAGTCTGTAGCCAGTAGTCCGTAGCCAGGCAGGAGGGCCTTTCCCTGGCTACTGGCTCCCGGCTACAGGATACTTTCTTTAAGAGAGGAGATCATCCATGCCTTACATCCCGCCGCAGAACCGACCTTCCATAGACGTCGCCGTTGACGCCCTGGCCGGACAGATCGCCCAGGCCCTGGCCGAGGGCCGCCAGACGGCCGAATTCTCGGAAGCTTACCGCGACGCCTTTATCCGCATCGCCGAAGCCATCAACGGCATCGAGACGGGCCAGGCCCCCGCCGCCGCCGGCGCGCCGGAGGAACTGGCCGGGGCGATCTGCCAGGCGGCCAAGGCCTACAACACCAAGGGCGGGTGGTTGGGCGAACTCAACTACGCCCTGACCATGCTCATTCAGCAGGTGCCGCGGAAGATGAAGAGCCTGGGGGCATGGGACGAGGCCCTGCGCTACTGGATCTATGCCCTGACCGTCGGGGCCCTGGTCCGCACCTCCTACCAACTGCACGCGCGGCACGGCAACACCTGGATCGGCAACGGCCTGGCCGGCGTCTTCGAGGACGTTAAGGACGAGTACAAGCGCCGGGTTAACACCGCCTACGAGGCGGCCCAGATTCTCAAGAGCGGCGATTGCTTCGACGCTGCCCCCTACCACACGCGTCTGGTTGCCTTCGAGCACCAGGGCGCCAAGGGCTACATCGAGATCATGCTGCCCAAGACGGAGCAGTGACGCCATGCGCATTGTGTTCGTTCATACCGTCACCGGCGTGGTGGGGATGTTCGCGGAGCTGATCCGCCAGCATCTGCCGGCCGGCATCGAGGTGCTGCACATCGCCGACGAGACGATGATCGCGGCCGTTCGCGCCGCCGGCGGGCCGACGCCCCAGGTGGCCCAGCGCCTGGCCCAGCATATCCAGGCCGCCGCAGAGTCGGGCGCCGCCGCGGTGCAGGTCACCTGCTCGACCGTCTCGCCCTGCATCCGCGAGCTTGGCCCGACGCCCATACCGGTCTTCAGCATCGACGGCCCGATGGCCCGCCAGGCAGTGCGGCGGTACAGCAGGATCGCCGTATTGGCAACCAACGCGGCTACGCTAAGGCCCAGCGTGCAGACGATTCGCGACGCCGCCGCCGACGCGGGCCGGCGCGTGAGCGTCATCGGCCGCCAGTGCGATTCGGCGTACAAGGCCTTCCTGGCCGGCGACCGCCCCGCCCACGACAAGATCGTCATGCGCGAGGCCACGCGCCTGGCCAAGCTCGTCGATGCCATCGTGCTGGCCCAGGCCTCGACGGCCGTGCTGGCCGGGCAGCTTTCCTCCTTGCCCGCGGCCATCCTCACCAGCCCCCTGCCGGCCATGAAGCACCTGGCGGCCTTCATCCGCAGGACGGAGGCCCGCCATGGCCGCTGATCTGCGCGACCAACTGGCCCGGGCCTGCCAGGCCCTCGCCCAGCGCGGCTGGGGAACCTCCACCAGCGGCAACGCCAGCGTGCGCATCGGCCAGGACATTTACCTCACCGCCACCGGCATGCCGCTGGCGGAGGTGACGCGGCGGAACCTGGCCCACACGAAGCTGGACGGCCGGACGGTGGGCTCGACCCGCCCGACCAAGGAAGCCTTGGTTCACTTGGCCATCTACGCCAACTGCCCCGAGGCCGCCGCCGTGCTGCACGTTCACCCGGCCCATGCCGTGGCTGCCTCGGCGCTTTTGGGGCGGCGGGCAGCCAGGTACGTTCCGCCCATGACGCCGCAGTTTGTCATGCGGGCAGGGCGGGTAAGCCTGGTGCCGTATTTTCCGCCGGGCGATTTGGCCCTGGCGGCAGCCATCCGCAAGTGTCCGGCCGATCGCGCCATCCTGCTGCAAAACCACGGGGCGTTGGCCTTCGCGGCAAGTCCGTCTCAGGCCCTGGGCATACTGGAAGAGTTGGAGGAGAACTGCAAGGTGTGGTTGCTGTCGGGCGGGCGCGGGTTTCTGACGGCCAGTCAGGAACGCCTGCTGCTGGGCCGGAGCATGTGATGAAACTGGGAATCATCGCCGACGACAACACCGGCGCCACCGACGCCGCCGGCATGCTCACGCAGTGCGGGGCCAGGACGCTGCTGGCCTGCGGGCCAATCGGCCCCGAGGCCGACCTGTCCGCCTACGACGCGGTGATTATCGGCACGCGGTCAAGGTCCATCGACCCGCCGGAGGCCTACCGGCGGGTCGCCCNNGTTGTAGTTGATCGCCATTCCTTCCAGGCGGCCAAGTTTCTCCTCGCCGCCGGCGCGGAAAAAATCCAACTGAAGTACTGCTCGACCTTCGATTCCACGCCGCAGGGCAACATCGGCCAGAGCCTCGACGCCGCCCTGGAGGTTCTGGGGGCCAGCGGCGCCGTGGTCGTGCCAGCTTTGCCGGAGTTGGGCAGGACCACCTACCAGGGTTATCACTTCGTGAATAACCAACTGCTCTCCGAGTCGCCCATGCGGGATCATCCCCTCAACCCCATGACCGATTCCAACCTTGTGCGATGGCTGGGATTTCAGACCCGCCGCAAGATCAGCCTCGCGCCGCTGGGGGCCGTGCGCCAGGGGCCAGCGGCGCTGGAGCAATTGATCGCCAGCCGCATTAGTGACGGATCGCCCTATGTCGTGGTTGACGCCCTGACCGACCAGGACCTGGACATAATCGCCCGGGCGACCGCGGCCAGCCCGCTGGTCAGCGGCGGCTCGGGCATCACCGCCGCGCTGGCAAGAATGCTGTTTGCCGGCAGGCCGGCGCTGTCCTTCGCCCGACAAATCGCCGCCTGCCCACCCGGCACGCTGGTGATATCCGGCAGCATGTCGCCGTCATCGCGCGCCCAGAGCGCCCTGGCCTGCGCGGCCGGCTTTGCCGAGGTGGCGGTGCCGGCAGGGCAGGTTGTTTCGGGCGAGTTGTCGGCCCAGCAGGTCGCCGACCAGGCAGAGGGGCTTCTGCGCGGCGGCAAGAACGTGCTGGTCCACTCGAAGGTTGATTCCGCCGACGATGTCGGGCGGACCCAGCGGTTGGGGGCTGGCCGCGGGTTGACTGCCGTACAAACCGGGGAGTTGATCGCCCAGTTTCTTGGCCAGGTGGCCAAGAGGCTGGTGGGCCAGGCCCAACTGGGCCGGCTGGTGATCGCCGGCGGCGAGACATCCAGCTTTGTATGCGACACCATCGGCGCCTCGCTGATGGAGGTGGGGTTGCCGCTGGACCCCGGGGTGCCCTACTGCTTCCCGCTGGATTTGGGGCGGCCGCTGCTCTTGGTGCTGAAGTCGGGCAATTTCGGCGGCAAAGACCTTTACTCAAGAGTCGCCAACCTGAGCTAGCGACCAAAGCACGAAATCCGAAGTGCGAAACTCGAAACCAACGGCAAACGACAAATCCGATACTCGGCCTGCCGCAACCGTTGCCCAGCTGCTATTGTTTGCCGCTTGATGATTGCTGCATATTGTTTCGGATTTCGTGCTTGGGTATCTGACTTTCGAGTCTCGAACCTCGGATTCCTGAGGCCCGAAGGGCCCAAAGGGGGGCCGGAGGGAGGGGTGAGTCCACGATTGCCACCGCTAAAGCGGTGGCCTAATACACAGCGCAACCTGCGTTACCTGGCTCCGCACTTCCACGCTTTCGCACTCCGCCACACTCACTTGCACGGCTGGCGATGGTATACTTCCGGCGGGCGGGAGGAAATTGAATCTTTTCCGGTTTTGGGGCGTCTAAGCTTTGTGGCAGGCGGCATCGGAGAGCGGTTTATCCTGGCCGCCAAAGGAGATCGCACATGAAATTGGCGCTATTGCTGCTGACGGTCGGGTGCCTGCTGGTTTGCGGAAGAACGCTGCTTTCGGCAACCCAGGACGAGGCCGACAACGCGGCCCTGGACCAGGCCAAGAAGGTTGCTTCTGTCCAGAACGCCTTCGCCGCCGACCTGTTCGCCCAGCTTCGCACCCAGCCGGGCAACCTCTTCTTCTCGCCCTACAGCATCCACACGGCCATGAGCATGACCTACGTGGGCGCCGGTGGAGAGACAGAGACAGAGCTGATAAAGGCTTTGCATATCGATACATTGAAGCCCCCAGATATATCAGCAAAGTACACCCAAAAGGCGACGGCCCTGATTGAATTCGCCGCCATGCAGAAGCTGTTCAACGCCCCCGTCAAGGACGGTCTGGAGCTGCACGCCGCCAACGCCCTGTGGGGCCAGCAGGACTTTGCTTTCAAACCCGACTACATCAAGAGCATCAAGGACAGCTTCGGCGGCCAACTCGAAAACGTCAACTTCAAGGACGAACCCGCCGCCCGCAAGACCATCAACGACTGGGTCGCCGCGCAGACCAAGGACAAAATCAAAGACCTCATCGGCCCCAAGGCCCT
>PMYM01000230.1 GCA_003171235.1 Phycisphaerales bacterium
TGGGCAACCCGCTGGTGTTCTGCGGCACGGTGGGGCTCATTCCGCGCGACAAGTGCTTCAAGCATCCCGCCGCCGGCGACGCCGTGGTGGTGGTCGGCGGCCGCACCGGGCGAGACGGCATCCACGGAGCGACTTTTTCCTCCGGCGAACTGACCCACGAGCACGAGACCGAGTTTTCCGGCGCGGTGCAGATCGGCAACGCCATCACCGAAAAGAAAATGCTCGACACCATCCTCCAGGCCCGCGACCTGGGCCTCTACAGCGCCATCACCGACTGCGGCGCGGGCGGGCTTTCCAGCGCCGTGGGCGAAATGGGCCAGAAGCTGGGGGCCGCGGTGCACCTGGACCGCGTGCCGCTCAAGTACGCCGGCCTGCGCCACGACGAAATCTGGATCAGCGAGGCCCAGGAGCGCATGCTGCTCTCGGTGCCGCGGGAGAATCTCGATCGCATCCTTAAGCTTTTCGCGGCCGAGGATGTCGAGGCCACGGTCATCGGCCAGTTCGGCGCTTCTGGTGGCACAGGTTTTCAACCTGTGCAAGAAGGAACAGGTTGCAAACCTGTTCCACCAGAGAAAGCCGGCCCCGCCACCCTGCGGCTGTTCTACCAGGACCAGCTCGTGGCCGAGTTGGACATGGAATTCCTGCACGAGGGTCTGCCCCGCCCGACCAAGGAGGCCCTCTGGGCCCCCGCCAGGCAGCGCACCCCGCGCCCCCGCCCCAAGAACGACTACACCCGCACCCTGCTGAAGATCCTCTCCCTGCCCAACGTCGCCAGCAAGGAATGGATCATCCGCCAGTACGACCACGAGGTGCAGGGCCAGACGGTCGTCAAGCCGCTGGTGGGCGTCGCCGGCGACGGCCCGGGCGACGCCGCCGTGCTCCGCCCCCTCTACGGCCGGAGCAAGGGCCTGGTGATTTCATGCGGCATGAACACGCGCCTGGGCGAATTGGACCCGTACCAGTCGGCCCTGCACGCCATCGACGAGGCCCTGCGCAACTGCGTGGCCGTCGGGGGCGACCTGGAGCGCACCGCCATCCTGGACAACTTCTGCTGGGGCAACTGCAACAAGCCCGACCGCATGGGGGCGCTGGTGCAGTCGGCCAAGGCCTGCCACGACGGCGCCCTGGCCTACGGCACGCCCTTCATCAGCGGCAAGGACTCGCTCAACAACGAATTCGTCACCGACGACGGGCGGACCATCGCCATCCCGCCGACGCTGTTGATCTCGGCCATCAGCGTGATCGACGACGTGGCCCGCTGCGTCACCGCCGACGCCAAACAGGCGGGCAACCTGCTCTACCTGGTCGGCGCCACCACCGCCCAATTTGGCGGCAGCCATTTCCTGCTGGCTGAAGGCAAGCCCAGCGGCACCGATCTGCCGCCGGTGGATCCGGCGGCCAACCGGGCGGTTATGCGGGCGGTGCAGCAGGCCATCGCGCGGGGCGCCGTCCGCGCCTGCCACGACCTTTCCGAGGGCGGCCTGGCCGTGGCGGCGGCGGAGATGGCATTCTCCGGCGGCCTGGGCATTCAACTGGACCTCTCGGCCCTGCAGGCCCGCAACCTGCCCGTGGCCGCCTTGCTCTTTGCCGAGAACGCCGGCCGGTTCCTCCTGGAAGTCCCGCCGGGCAAGGTAGATTTGCTGGAAGAGTCCCTGGCCGGCCAGCCGCACGCCCGCCTGGGGGCCGTCAACGATACCGCTCGGCTGAGCATCGCCGCCGCCGGCAATACGGTTATCGACGTGGAGATCGCCCGGGCCAAGTCGGCCTGGCAGAAGACCTTTGGCCGGTTCTGATCCGATGAGACTGAATTCGATTGCTTAGGCAAACCTGCAGTCTGCACCCTGAAGCCTGCAGTCTTGGTTGGTAAGGATGACTATGCAACCCAAGGCCCTGGTATTGCGAGCGGCGGGAACCAACTGCGACCGGGAGTCTCAGTACGCCCTGGAACTGGCGGGCTTCGCCGCCAAGACGATGCACGTTTTCCGCCTGATGGAGCAGCCGGCCCTGCTGGATAACTGCCAACTGCTGATGATTCCCGGCGGCTTTTCCTACGGCGACGACGTGGCGGCCGGCAAGATCCTGGCCAACCAGATGATCTACCGCCTGGCTGAGCCGCTCAACCGGTTTGTGGAGCAGGGCAAGCTGGTGCTGGGCGTGTGCAACGGCTTTCAGGTGCTCATCAAGAGCGGGCTATTGCCCTGGGGGCAAGTGGACGCCGCCCGGGCCAATCGCGACGCCACGCTGGCCTGGAACGACAGCGGGCGGTTCATCGACCGCTGGGTCCGCCTGCGGGCCGACAGCGACCGCTGCGCATTCCTGCCCAAGGGCTTCGAGCTGGACCTGCCCATCGCCCACGGCGAGGGCAAGTTCGTCCCGGCCAAGAAGTCCGTGCTGCAGAAGCTCAAGTCCCAGGACCAGGTGGCCCTGCGCTACGCCGGGGACAATCCCAACGGCAGCATCGACGACATCGCCGGCATCTGCGACCCCACCGGCAGGGTCTTGGGCCTGATGCCTCACCCCGAGCGATTCGTGGAGATCGTGCAACATCCGCAGTGGACCCGCGGCCAGGTCACCCAGCCCCAAGGCTTGGCGGTCTTCCAAAACGCGGCCAAGTACTTCACTTCGCGAAGTGGTTAATCGGTTAATTGGTTAATTGGTAGGGCGTGCAACTTAGTCCCGGTACGCCGGGACGCGTTGCACGCGCAATCCCCTTCGGGTGCCATGCCCTTACGCCACGGCGTAGCCTTCGGCGAAGCCGGGCGGAAGGGCATGTTCCTGGGTGGCATGGCAGCCGCTAGCATCAGGTCGGCGAAGGTATTCACCTCTTGCCGTTGGGTTCACTCGAGTTTGATTTTGCCTTGGGAAACGGGCGTAACGATTCTGGCAACGGCAATGATTTAGGAGCGTCACCAGTCAATCCATAGACTTCAACGCCAGCCAAAACGCCACTCAACTCGAAAACGAAGATGCCGCTTAGATCGTCATCAGGTCCGAAGATAAAATCAGCAACAGGATGGTATTTCCCCGACGGCTCCGGAAGCCCTTGAATCGAAAGATTGAAACTTGCGCAGCCACATGCGCAGCGCCAAGGAGTAACCTGTGCCTTCTCCAACTGCGATAAAAAGGCTTCCGCTTCTGGCCCCCCGTGTTCAAGCATCCAGCGAACAAGATGCATTTCGGTTGCCGTGAGTTCGCGATTCATACGGCTATTTCATCCGGTTTCTTGTAGTTGTCTAAAGTGTACCTGCTATACCACTGACCACGAGCAGAATGATCGCAAGCCGGCGTGGACGAAGCAAACCCATATGTGTCCTTTGCTCAGAACGGCCACTCGCTCCAATTAACCAGTCAACCAGTCAATCAATCAACCATTAACCGATTATCCTGCCTCACCCCTCCGCTTCCCCAAACCTTTCACTTGTGAACACCAGCACCTGCGTGCCGTCCTGCCGCCACGCGTCGGGGCTCATGCCCGCTTTGCCGGCGCAGCACTGGGAGAGGAACTCCTCCTTGCTCCAGCCGGTCTCGGTGGCCACCTCCGGCAGGAAGCATCCGGCCGAGTGGCCGCGGACAATGTAGATGCCGTGCACGCCCAACTCGATGTCCAGCGGGTTGGCGATCGGCGTCAGCTCCGAGAGCACCGAGATGTGAACGTTCAACCGGCCAAGTTCGCCGGGGGTGATGGGGTCCTGCACGAAGCGGGGGTCTTGGCAGGCGGCTACAGCCATTTCGATGACCTGGGCGGCCAAGGGTTTGACGGGATGAAAGGTGCCGATGCAGCCGCGCAACCGCCCGCGGTTGGTCAGGGTCACGAAGCAGCCGCGACGCTGGGCCAGTTCGGCGTCGGTGGTGAAGGGTTGCACCGCGCCCGAACCGGTGACTTCGACGGTGACGGCCTGGCGGGCCAACGCCAGCAGCAAGGCCCGTTGCTGATCGGCAAGTGTCATGGGACCCATCATACCTTAGGCCACGCCGGCCATGTCAAGCAGACATCGGCCCTATACTTGGGCAGGAGACAAGGCCATGAAAACCTGCAAGTATCTCATCGTCGGGGCCGGGCTGGGCGGGCACCAGGCCGCCGCGGGCATTCGCAAGCTGGACAAGCAGGGGGAGATCCTGCTGGTGGGGCAGGAGCCGCACCGGCCATACAACCGCCCGCCCTTGACCAAGGAGTACATGCAGGGAAAAAAGCCGCTGGAGAAGGCCTTCTGCGAGGGCGCGGACTTCTACGCCGCCAACGGCATCGAGTTGCTGGCCGGCAGGTCGGTCAGCCGGCTGGACGCCGCCGGCAGTCTGGCCCGGCTGGATGACGGCCTGGAGGTCCGCTTCCAGAAGTGCATCTACGCCACCGGTGGAAGGCCGGTGCAGATGGACATACCGGGCACGGGCCACCCCGGAGTGTTCTACTTCCGCACGATGGATGACGCCGTGGCCGTCTCGGCCGCCGCCGATTCCGCCGCCGGCGTGGCGGTGGTGGGGGGAGGCTTCATCGGCATGGAACTGGCCTCGTCCCTGACCCAGCGCGGCCGGCAGGTGCACGTCATCGACAGCGGCCCGTATGTCTGGCGGCGGTTCGCCGACCGGCAGTTGTCGGAGTACGTAATGAACTGCTGCGCCGCCCGGGGGGTGAAGTTCCACACCGGCCAGCGGGCCGGCGAGGTGCGGCTGTCCGGCGGCAAGGCCGTCGGGCTGACCACCTCGGCAGGGGAGCAGATCGACGCCGACCTGGTCATAATCGCCGCCGGCATCGTGCCCAACGTGGAACTGGCGCGGCAGGCGGGGCTGGCGTGCGAGAACGGCGTGCTGGTCAACGACCGCATGCAGAGCAGCAACGCCGGCATCTACGCCGTGGGCGACGTGGCCAACTACCCCGACCCGCTCTTCCACAAACGCCGCCGCGTCGAGCACTGGGGCCAGGCCGACTATACCGGCGATCTGGCCGGGCGGAACGCCGCCGGGGCGGACGAGCCCTACAACCTGCTCTCCTACGTCTGGTCGGACATCTTCGAGCTGCACCTGGAATTCGCCGGCATGGAGCTCGACTACGACCGCCTGCTGGTCCGCGGGCAGATGCAGGAAAACCGCTTCGCCCTGCTCCACCTCAAGCAGGACCGCCTGACTGCCTACTACTCCGTTAACCTGCCCAAGGCCGACTACCGGGCCATGGGCAAACTGATCGAGAAGCAGGTTGACCTTTCAAGCCGCCAGGCCGAACTGGCCAATCCGGCCTTTGCCCTGGAGGAATTGACCGCCGCCCCCGCCGGGCGGTGAGGGCCGCGAGCGGCCGAAGTTGTGCTCCCAAAGCAAGAGGACGCAAAGCAAGAGGACGCGACGGAGTCTTCCGCCGCGTCCCTTGTTTCGGCAGACGCCAGGCGGCGGGGTTAGCGCCGTGGGCGTCGGGTTTTCTGGGGTCCGGTCTAGTACCGGCCGCCGCGACCGCCGCGGCCGCCGCCACCACCACCACCGCCGCCGCCGCCGCCACCGAAGCCGCCGCGATCGCCACCACGGGGACGATCCTCGCGCGGACGGGCTTCGTTGACCGTCAACGGCCTGCCTCCGTAGTCTTGCCCATGCAGGGCGGTGACCGCAGCCTGCGCCTCGGTGTCATTGGACATTTCCACGAAGCCGAAGCCTTTGCTTCGACCGGTGGCCCGGTCCTCGATCACCTGAGCGCTGGTCACAGCGCCGTGCTGAGCGAAGAGTTGCTGCAGGTCGTCGCTCGTCACATTGTAAGCCAGATTCCCAACAAACAGTTTCTTTGCCATCGTTTTCTCCTGTGCGATGGTTTCCTGACCCGATTCTCTCCGGGTCAAAAGTGGCCGCACTCCCGGCCGGGCGGAAGGATCGATCGAGGAGATCTCTGGCGGTGTACGAAAACTCGACAGGCAGACTCTATCGCTCGAACCTACACAGGCGCTATTATACGTGCCAGCCCGGAAAAGGCATCCCAAATTCAATTTTTTTCACCCGCGCCGCCGGCGGCCCCGCCGGGCATAACCGGCGGTGCGTTCGCGGCCCCGCGGATTCTCTCCTGATTATCTCCAGGCCTTTACACCTCTTAGAACTGTAATTCCAGGGTCCAGGAGAAAAGCTCTCCGGTAAAGCCCGCGGCGTCGTCGCTGACTACAAGCGTCCACAGCCCGGCGGCCGACTGCCCGGCAAAATCGGATAACTGTGCGTCGCCCTGGGGGTTGTAGCTGCCCGTCAGCGGGCTGTCGGGCGCGGCAGCGGCGATGTCCGTCGCCGCGGCGTCGTCCAGCTTCACCACCAGGCCGTCGCCCGCATCATTAATATGGGCAAACAGCACCACGTCGGTTTGCCCGTGACGCAGGGTCACCGTCAGGTCGCCGTCGTGGGGATGCAGTATGGCCAGCGTCACCGTCACCCCTCGCACCACGCCCGCCGCCGCCCCGGTCCGCAGGCTCGACTGCACCGAACCGTTGTCGGGAATGTCCAGCGGCAGGTTGGCCGCGGCGTACGCCTCGCGCACCACCTTTCCGACGGCCAGGCCCACCGCCGTGCTGGCCCTCCCGGTAAAGGCCCAGAAGCTCTCCAGCGGCGGGTTGTTGAAGGGGTTGGCGTCGGCGTCGGAGGCGTCGTCGCCCAGCACCACTACCTGGGCCGTCTTGCTCTTGGCGTTGGGGGAGACGATCACCTCGGCCTGGCCGTCGGCGTTGATGTCGCCCACCGCCAGCCGCATGCCCGCCTTCCACTCCAACCCCAGCGGGAAGCCGCCGTTGATGGTCGCGTCCGGCACGCCGTCGGCGTTGAGGTCGGTCCAGGCCATCAGCGGCAGGGCGCCCTTGTCGGGGGCGAAGAGGATCTTGGCCCCGCCGCCGCCCAGGCCCGACAACTGCCCGGCCGCTATCTCCAGCCCGTTGCGGTAGGTTGAGCCGTAAGCCGCCAGAACCGTGTAGCTGCCCTGGTCGGAGAAGGCCCCGTCGTGGTTGGCGTCGTCGTACACGCGGATGACGCCGGAGGTGCCCGCCCCGGGGGCGGTGATTAGCTCGTCGTAGCCGTCGTTGTCCACGTCGCCGGCGGCTACGCGGATGCCGCCGCGGAAGCGGTCGGCCTCCACCGTCAGCGTGTCCGCCGGCCCGTGGTCGGAGAACTGCCCGTCCTGGTTGGGGTCCGACCAGATGCGCACGGTGGGCTGGCCGCCGGTGTCGGCCGCGGTGATCAGCGACCACGCCCCGCCGGCCACGAACCGCCCGGCCGAAAGCCGCACGCCGCACTTGTAGCGGGCAGGGTCGAAGGCCGCGAAACTGTCGATCTCGGCGGTGGGCAGGCCGTCGCTGCCCAATTTGAATATCTTGACCTGTGGGCTCTTGGCCGCCAGGGCCACCGCCAACTCGTCGTTGCCGTCGCCGTCGAAGTCGGCCGCCACGGCCGTGATGCCCGCCTTGACGCCGGGGAAGGGGCGGTATTCACCCGAGACCGTCTCGTAGATGCCGTCCTGGTCGCGGTCGCTGCGCACCTGCAGCAGGCCGTCGTTGTTGGCCGCGGCCGTGGTGTAGATGAACGACGCCAGCAGCCGGCGGTCCTCCAGCCGCTCCAGCACCGGCCAAACCCCGCCCGCCGCCCGACCGTTGCCCGTGACCTTCGCCTTCCGCCAATGACGCTTCATGTAGGCCTCCTTGCCTGTGCGCGCGCAGCCGCGACGCCAGGGAAATATCGACACACCAGGCCGGCCCGCATGAGCCAATGCCAAGGCCCCGCCCGCCCCGCCGACGGCCCAAACCGGGCCGCGCAGATACCCTTGTACGCCGAAAACATGAATTGCGGCACCCGACGCCAAAATTGTGGATAACTCGCCACAATGTTGCCATAACACGCTATTTAACATGGTATTGCATGAATAGAATCTCTGTTGATAAACGCAACGAATCTCAACGAATCTCAACGAATCTCAACGAATCTCAACGAATCTCAACGATTCGCAAATAAACGGAATACCTGGGAAAGCCCCAGCGGGGTATTTCGGGCCAGTAGCAGGGGCATTTTGCCGGTGGGTGCCAGAGCCGTCCCGGATGTGGATAGTCGCGGGCATCTTGCCCGTGAGTCCCACGGCCGTCCCGGCCGTGGATAGTAGCGCGGGCGTCTCGCCCGGGGCCAGTGTCGCGGGCATCTTGCCCGCGTCCCTTGCCCGGCATCGCCCGCCGAAGGGTTGCAAGTCCGTCCCGGCCGTGGATAGTAGCGCGGGCGTCTCGCC
>PMYM01000028.1 GCA_003171235.1 Phycisphaerales bacterium
GGCGGGGGGAGTGCTGTTGGCTTCAGTCATGATAGTCTCCTTGATTTGGCGCCTGGCGGTTGGCGACTGTGAAGGCGGTCATCCGTCCGCTGTCATGCTCGCCTGAGATGCTACCTCTTCCCTCTCGCCCCGGCAAAAGTAATAGGAGATTTTTGTCGTACCGCACGGATTACGCCACCCCTTTGTCACGGGGAAAAACGTCCTCCCTGGAACGGCGGGGCTTATACCAGAAGAAGTTCTTGGCGTCGCGGGATTTTGGGGGTTATGAGGTGGCCATATTTGGGATGGATGAGGTGAATGGAGTCGCCGAATCGTTGCTGGACCTGAATTCTGGCATGTTGCCTGGCGCACCAGGCGCCCTCCGCCTTGCTGGGCGGCAAAGCTCCGATCGGGCGCAAAAAGAAGGCGGCGGGAACCTGTCCCGCCACCTTCGTTCTGACTTCTTCTGATGCCCCGACTGCCGCCGGGGGCCTTGCATCACTGACTTACCTGCGACGGCGAATCATGGCCAGCCCGCCCAGGGCCAGCAGGCCCAGCGTCGCCGGCTCGGGAACGGTGCCGAGTGTGATCTGCGAAACAGTAAACGTAGTGTCAGAGGTCCCCATCAGGCCGATCTGCGGGCCGAAGAACGCGGCGTAGGTGCCGTTGTAGGCACTGGCGTTGACCCAGTCGATGGCCCCGCCGAACGTGCCAGTATACGCGGCACCCCAATTGGGCGCTCCTACCAGCACATTCGCAGGAGTGTTGAGATCGAATGTGTAGACCAATGCTCCATTCGCCCCTGTTCTGCCCATCGGGGACATGTTGATCAGCACGGTAGAGCCGCCGGCGCCAGTCGGGCTAAGAAGGAGGCTGCCGTAGACTGCATCTGGGTGGTTCATGCCACTAAGCGTGAACCCGCCGCCAGTGATATCGCCGACCTTGAGATGGTAGGCCTGGCTATTGATGTAGGCGAACACGGCCGCCCAATCCGAACCATAGGGTGCATTGTCATCTGCATTGATCCAGGGGCGTGCAGGAACATACGCGCCAACGCCTACGGTAACAACCGGCATGTAACTAACGTTCAGCGGGGGGGTCCCCGAGTCACCTGAAACATAGTAGTCGCCTGCGTTGTTGAAGTTCCATGCTAAGGTGCCGGCACTCGCCGGGATACAAGCGGCGAACACAACCGCTGCCGCTGACAGTGCAGAAATGATCATTGAACGCTTCATTTTTGAGGCTCCATTTTTTGGCCCTTTTGGGGCCTGGTTCTTCTGGTTTACCGCCGCGGTTGAAGGCCCCTCGCCTTCGTTTGCTTCCAAAGCGGCATCCCTCGTACTGCTCTCACGCTCCCGGCCGGAACACCCGGGCGGGGCACTGTGTATCGCACTGGTTGGCGGGCTGTGACCTCCGCCCATCGCCAGGGGGCTTGTACTTCCGTCATTCCATAGGCATACCTCCATCTTTCCTGGCGCGCGCGGTGATTGCGGCAGGGGCGCAACCGAAACGAGGCCGATACAACTCGGCTACAGGGAGGCTGCCCTCGCTTCCTCGCAGTTCCTGCCGCCCCGACCAAGGTCCCATCGCGAAGCAGGCTCAGGCTTCGCGCCCTTGGGCAGGCGGTCCGCTATGTCTCGCATCCAACAAGCGGCCGATGCAACCGGCCACGATTATCACAGCGTTCGGTCGCAATCCTGGCCTACCGTTGCCAAGCCCATCAAACGTGGAAACCGAACGCACAATGGACACCACAATGTTTTTGGAAAACTTGCCCGGAACGGGCTAAGGCAGGAGTGAACGAGGGAGCGATTTCTCGCCCTGCCCTCACAGTAGAACCGGCGGCTCAGCCGGCTTCCCTCTCCGCCGCTTCCCAGGGCGGAGGTTGGAGTGGTGGGTATATTACCGCACCCCCCTTGTTGCGCCTAGCGCAATTCTGAAACAATCTTGAGGTCATTAAGGCAAGCACGCCCGGGCTGGCCGGGGGAGGCGGTCCTAACGCACCCTTTCCGAACCTCGTCAAAAGGCCCCCGAACGTGGGATTTCAGACTCGCGGGCCGGTGCCTCGCCGCACAAAAAGAACGGGCGACTCACTAGGAGCCGCCCGTTGCCTGTAATGTCAATTCGGCTGGTGCTCGACTACCTGCGCCGTCGTATCATCGCCAGCCCGCCCAGGATTAGCAGGGATAGCGTGGCGGGCTCGGGGATCGGCGAAAAGCTGGGCACTGAGGCCACGCTGCCATCGATCACCGAGGCGAACGTCTGCGTGAATTGTGGCGCGTTCGTCTGCACGACCAACAGCATGCTCGATTGGCCAGGGGGCACTGGACCTGGCCCCCCCCCGAGACTGCTGAAGGTAAAGCCCATCACATCGCCCAGTCCGGGGCTGCGGTCATTCGACAGGGGCGGCACGCCTACCGCAGCTGCTTGAAAGCTGACATCGGTGAGCCAGCCGGCAAAGTTGTTGACGGTGAGCCGGCCGATGTCGTCGATAGCCGCGGCGTTGTTCTGCAGTAGATAGGTGAAAGTCAACCCGCCGAGCGGATTGCTGACGTCCCCTGCGATCACGCTGGAGGTCAGGGTGCCGTTGAGGTTGCCGGTTGCGAACGGAACCGGAACACCGCCGGCTATAGTGATACCCCCTATCGGGTCCGGCTCTGGAACCGCGAAGAGGGCCTGCCCGCTCAGGAGCGGACTTGCCGAAGCCCAAGGCACAAATGTCATGATCGTGCAGACGGCACAAGCCAAGCACACGCTGTAACGGGTGAAATGCCTGTTCATCTCCTTATCCCTTCCTTTATTAGGCTCCGCGGGAGCCTGTTTGTTTTCCGTTCAAAAGGCAGAAAAACACCGTTGGCCAAGATGGCCGGAGGAAGGGTAACTTGAGCGGGTTCCCTCGCCTCGCAGGGCCTGCATCTTACAACAGCCCTGGAGCGTGCATCAACGCGGGGCATTCTACCACTCCCGGGGTCTTTGTCAACAACTAACCCTCCTTAAACTGAGGATTTGTTCTTGGGGGCTATTAAGGGGCAAGAACACTGGTGCGAAGGCTTCCTTGACGCTGCCCGCGAGCAAGCAGAAGCGCGGGCCAAGTTTGCCCAGGGCGAGGCGGGTTAGGTCAACCGTCTGCGCCGGATCAGGGCCAGCCCGCCCAGCACCAGCAGGCCCAGCGTGGCGGGTTCGGGGACGGTGCCCGATTGGAAATTGCCCTCATCTGCCTCTCTAGAATCGTGGAGTTCATATTAGAAGGAAGTCAGATTCTGGTCAAGCCTGTAGCTGAATTGGTAGGTACCCGCGGAGAAATCCTGCCCATTGGTGAGGAAGGAAATTTCTGCTATGTTGGGGTCGAAGCCCTCCTGGTCCGGAGTTTCCAGATCGGTTCTGGCCTGAGTCCATCCGGTGTGGCTGGCATCGTAATGCAACGCGTTCCATGGGTACGTGACTACCGGGCCTGCCGGGTCGTACGGTGTAGGTGGCTTTGGTTCGAGATTGGCGCCATTCAAGGTTGTCACGTCATTGGTGGCCGAGTTCATTAGAGTGGGCAGGTAGACTTCCAACTGGCCGAAACCAGTGGGGTTTAAGCCGTCGTAACCAACGGTCCAAAGATACTCATAAACCCCTCCTCCCACGTTCGACACGGTAAAACCGACCGTCGAGGCGGCGAAAGAGGGAGTACCAGCAGATAAGCACACAGCCGCCAGCACCAAACCACAAACCAGCAATCTCTCACTCGTTTTCACTTTCCTCTCCTTTGGTTAGCAACCTGGATTTGGCTTTCAGCAGACACAGATTCCAAGAGTTCACGCAGACAACTCGAGCTGAATACATTAGCAGTTTTGATAGTCTTTTTCAGTACTGTCCGGTTAACTTT
>PMYM01000279.1 GCA_003171235.1 Phycisphaerales bacterium
ATGTCGCTCTTGACCGAGATGAGTTCGGCCAGCATGGCGGGATTGGAGAAATCCTGCTGGGCCAGCTTGGAGAAATCGGTGAAGGCCTCCTCCAGGAACTTTTCCCATTTGTCCTGTGAGGCAAGCAGATCGTGCAGCAGTTTTTCGTCTTCCTTGTTGAAGACGTCCACGGGCCGCTTGGTCAGGCGGTCGGCGGCCTGGACGAGCTTCTTTTGCTCGGCGGTGAACTTCTCCAGGTTGGCCTTAAGCTCGCGGAGCTTGTCCAGCACGTCGTTGGGCAGGTCGCCGCCGGCGGCGGTTTTTTCGGCGGCCTGGGGGTACTGGATGGAGGGCAGCAAGGCCAGCATCGTCTGCAGGGCGTGGATGATCTTGTTTTGGGACTGTGCCAGTGGCTGGGCGGTTTCGCCGCGGGCGGCCAGGTCGGCCAGGCCTTCCAGGGCGCGGGCCTGGGTGAGGGCGGTGGCGGCCTCGTTCTGGGCCAACACGGCCAGGGCCTGGCGGATGGTCTCCATGTCGCTCTCGAAGGCGAAGTGCTCCACCAGGTCGAGCATGTCCTTGCGGATGGCATCCTGGCCGGCGGTGATGCGTGCGGCGGTGGCCTTGAGGGCCGCCAGGTCGGGGTCTTTTTCGACGGCCAGTTGAGTGTTGACCCGCTGGGTCTGCTGGGCCGTCAGCAGGGCCATCAGCCGGGTGCGAAGCTGGTCGAACTTCTTGTTGCGCTCTGCCGCAAGTTTGACCGGGTCCTGGACGAGAATCTTGTACCGCGGGCTTTCGGTGGTCTGCGGGCCGCCCAGGCTGCCCAGGCTCCGCCCGTCGGTGGCCGTGGCGTAGTACACCAGCACCTCGCCCTCGCGGTACTGCGGGCCGATGGCGATGGGGTAGTCAAGCTCCAGGTTGTCCTTGTCGTGGACCTTGTCGAAATCGCACAGCAGCCGCGGCGTCTCGCTTTCCCGGCCAATATACAGGCGGACGCTCTCCAGGCCATGGTCGTCGCTGACCTTCAGCCGGGTGGGCAGGTTGGCGCCGGGGGCGGCGGAGGCGTCGCGCCCGGGCTGAAGAAAGCGCACCTCCGGCGGGGTGTCGGGAACGGCGGTGAGTTGGTAGTAGCCGGCCTGGACGCCGTCGGCCTGGGCTTCCTGGTTGTCGGGCCGCTGGCGGAGGCGCCGCCCGGCCGAATCGGTCAGCACGATGCGATAGCCGTCGTCGCCGTTGAGCTGCAATTGGCCGGCGAAGCAGTTGGCCTGGTCGGTGGGCCCCAGAGGCAGTTTCCGCCCGCTGCGCATCTCCAGCAGCACGCCGGGTAGCACAGGCGTCTCGCCTGTGCCATCTTGCCTCACAGGCGGGACGCCTGTGCTACCAACAGTCAGCAGCACCGTGAATTCAACGCTACTGCCCAGCGCCGCCTTAAGAGGCCCGGGGGCGGCCACGATCTGCCGCGGCGCTTGGTGCAGGTAGCCCGGGCTGGTGACCAGCAGGTCCAGCCGCTCGATGTCCACCTGCTGCTGGACGGTGAGGGTGTAGTATGGGCGGTCCAGGGGAAAGCGGGTCTGGCCGATCCAGACGGCGTAGCGGAAGCTCTGCTCCAGCCGGCCCATGTAGCAGGAGAAGCCCTCGCAGGTGTCGTTGGCCAGCATGGTCCGGGGGGCGGGTGCGCCGGCGATCTCCAGCCTGGCCGCCATCGGCCGGCGCTGGGGATTCTCCACGCGGGCGGTGATGGTGAGGTCTTCGCCGATGAAGCGGACGGCATCGCCCGGTTCCAGCGACACCAGCTTGACCGTAGCGATGCCCGGCACGTATCGGCCGGGGGCGAAGATCGCCGCCAGGCCGCGAGACATGCGCTGCGGCGCCAATATGCCCGCCAGGGCCAGGGCGGCGGCGGCCAGGGCGGCGGCCAGGCCCCAGCGGGCCATGGGCCTGAGCCGCACGGCCCGACGCATAGGTAGTTGGCGCGTCCGCAGGTGGGTCTCGGCTATCGTCGCCTGCACCAGGGCGGGCATGGCCGGTTCATCGCGGGCAAGCTGCACGGCGTTGATCAGGGAGTTGTGCAGCCCGCCGTTGGCCTGTTCGACCAGCCGGGCGGCCTGGTGGCGGTTAAGCCGGCGCCGGACCGGCAGCAACACAAAATACACCCCGGCCAAGACCCATCCTGCCAGCGCCCCCCCCAAGAGCGACCAGCGCAAGGCCGAGGGCGGCTGCCCCGGCCAAAAGCCCATCCCCAACCCCAGCGCCGCCAGGCTCGCCAGCAGCACCGCCAGCAGGCCCGAGACCGCATGCGCCAACTGCACCAGTTGGTTGCGCCGGCGCACGCCGTCCAGCCGCTGCTGAATCACGTCGATCTCTTCGTAGCGCTCAAGGGTGGTCATGGCCGGTTCAGGGACTCTCCTTTTGCAGCTATCATCTTAAACGACAAAATCGCAGAAGGAATTCGGAAAGAATCAAATTTCGCCGCGGAGGCCCGAAGGAAGGAATCTCACCGCAGAGGGCGCGGAGGGAATGGGTATTATCTAGTTCGCTTTAACGTCCAGGCAGATCAACGTTCCGTTGTCGCTCCGGACGTAGATCCGGCCATCACACAGCACCGGGCCGGCGGTGAAGGTCTCCTTGGGCTTGTCGGGCAGGGCCTTGGTCCGGCCGATCTCCTTGTAGGCCGCGGACGACGCCTCGGCCAGGATCAGGTCGCCATTGTAGGTAAGGATCAGGAGTTTGCCGTCGGCCACCATGATGCCGCCGCTCTGCACGTCCTTCTGCGTCCACTGGAGGGAACCGTCCTTGAGGCTCAGGCACACCAGGTCGGACTTCCAGCCTTCCCAGTTCTTGTTCTTGTTGAACCCCCAGACGTAGTCGCCCACGATGACCGGGCTGGCGAAATAGGACGAGAGGTTCTTGTTCTCCCACACTTTGTTCAGCTTGTCTCCGGCCAGTTCAAACAGGCCGCACGAGCCCTCGGGCCCGCTGGTGATGAATATCTTGCCGCCGTAGATGACCGGGTCGGGGGCGCTCTCGTTATTCTTGGTCTTCCAAGCTGCAGAGGCGATCTTATTGCCCGTAGCCGGATCAAGCACGATCAACTGTGTACCGGCGAAAAGGGCCGCGTAATGCTTGCCGCCCTGCGTGAAGGGCACGACCGAGGTGTAGCTGCCCTCGCCGACGCTCTTCCAGACCACGTTGCCGGTCTTCTTCTCCACGGCCAGGCCCTCGCTGCCCATGTTCAGCAGGATCAGCTCGCCGTCGACTATGGGCGAGCAGGCGAACTTGTGCAGCGGCACGACCGGTTTCAGGTCGGTGTAATAATCCTTGTTCCAGACCACCTTGCTGGTGGCGGCTTCGAAGCAGAACGCCTGCCCGTCCATCCCCAAGGTGTAGAGCATCTTGCCGTCGACGGTCGGCGTGCTGCGCGAGCCGGGATAGTTTTCCTTCGTCGTGCACTGGCGGGATTGCTTCCACACCTCCTTGCCCGTGTCGGCCTCCAGGCAGAAGACGGTATCCTGCTTGCCGTTGTTGCCCATCGTGTAGACCTTGCCGCCGCTGACGGCCACCGACGAGAAGCCGTAGCCCAGCTTGGCTGTCCAGAGCTGCTTGGGCGGATTGGCTGACCAGTCGGTACGCCAGCCCTTTTCGAGACTGACGCCGTTATGGCTGGGCCCGCGCCAGTTGGGCCAATCGGCCTGGCCGGCGACGTCCTTCTCCGCATCGGCGGCGTAGGCCAGCGAGGACAGGAAAACACCCACCAGCGCTAGTCGGGTAGCTGCATTCAAGTACATGGGCCACTATTTCCTTTTCTTAATATCCTGATTTCACACGGCAGAACTACTTGACCGCCTTCTCTATCTCGGCGATCTCTTCCGGCGTCGCCTCGACGGCAACGCGGAACCTGGTCAGGGTGTAGCCCGGCTGGCTGCCGTCGCCGACGCCCTCCCGCGTGGCGACAAACGAGCAAAAGGCCCGGCCCATGGCGTTGTGCTCCTTGTCGGACTTGTCGGGGCGATACGGATCAACCAGGTCGGTGCGGTACATCGTCCGCGCGTCCCGTATCATCTCCCACGACTCGACGCAGATCATGTCATAGAAGCCCCAGGCGTTGGGCTTTTTGGATTTCACCTGGTCGGCGACTTTGCTGATCTCATCCTTATGCTTGAAGTTGAACGGCGGATTCGAAGTCCCGACCCGGGCGGCATATTCCCATTCAGCCTGCGTGGGCGGACGCACGACCCGCTTGTTCTTCTCCGAGAGGCTTTGACAGAACTTTCCAATGTCCGTGGCGGAGACGCGCGTGGCCTGAAGTTGAGGCCCCTTGGTGTCGCTGGGATTGCTGCCCATGACCGCCTCGTACATCTCCTGGGTGACGGGCATCTCGGCCAGATAGAAGGGTTTGGTCAGCGTCACCATGTTCGGGTAGTCGTCATCGTAGCGGGCCCTGTCGGTTTCGTTTCCGCCGGCGTAGGTAGCGTAGAAAGGAATGCCGGCGAAGTACTTTCCGGCCGGCAGGAGGATGCATTTAAGCGACAGCGTATCGGCGACTTTAAGCGTCAGCGGGGTCTTGCCCGGCATCGCCAGAGGCTTATCCGGCTTAAGCATTTTCTCGGGATACTTGAGTGAGCCCGGGCGCATCTCCGCTATCTTGCTGGGCGTGATCCACTTCTTTCCGTCTTTTTCCGAAATGGTTCCCGTGATGGCCGTCTCGGGGTTGTACCACCGGCATTTGGCCGCCGTGTCCTTGGTCAACTCGCCGGGAGCGACGTAGTACTTCAATCCCTTTATCCATTCATCCTGAACCTTCCGGGCCTGGTCGGCGCCTAGGGTCTCATCAGGCCAGTTGTCCTTCAAAATGGAATCCACGGCGGCGGCTACTTGGGGCGTTCCTGAGACGGCGAAAAGCACCACCGTCTTTTCGTCGTCCTTGGCCGGCTTGGGCACGCAAGACGCATCGCACATCATTATGCCCTGAAGCGTGACCTCGCTGCCGGCAGGGGCGGAGGAGCTGGCCGACATCGTCGACTTCTCCTGGGCTATTGCCGCGCACGCCCCCACGGCCAGAATCATCCCTGCAATGGCTACCAGCGTCGGCCTCATGGTCCATTCCTTTTGATTTGAAGACATTCTCGCACAGTAGAACACCAACCTCTTGCAGCGGTATCGGAAGAATAAGCATGCCTAAGCCCTCGGCCCGTGCTCGTTGGGCGGGGAGGGCATTGATTGGAATTCTCTACGGCGGGCAGTGACCGCCTCGCACGTCCTTTAGCCAACGGAGACGCCAGGCGTTTGCACTTGCAGGGGCCCGGCGGCGGGGTATGATGTCCGAGGATAGAGTCACGACGGCTCGTGACGCCGATTCGACTGAACCGGGCAAATCTGAAAGGAAAGATCAGCCATGTTCCAACGCACGATTATGACAATTGCGGTTGTGGTCCTGGCCGGTGTCGGCCTGTACGCCGCCGCGATGGTGGACAACTTCGAGTACAAGTTCGACACCAAGGACAGCATCGACGGCTGGGTCGCCAACGATGCCAAGGTGGAGTGGAAGGAAGGCGGGGCGGACAAGTCGGCCGGCTGCATCAAGATTTCCGGCGGCCACCCCAGCGCCGACAGCCCGCAGGTCAGCTTCAAGTGCGATAGCAGCGTTATCTCCTTTGACTACTACGTCCACGGCGCCGACACGATGCGGCTGCGCCTTTCCGTGGCCGGGGCCGACAACCAGAAGAAGTACGGGCGGTACGGCAACCTCGCCATCCGTAAAGTCGAGCCGGACAAGTGGCTGCACGCCGAGGCCAAGCTGATGGATCTGCCGGGCATGGCCGAGGACAACAAGGCCAAGGCCTTCCCGGAGTTGGAATATAACCGCATCGGCTTCAGCACGTTGGCCAGCGGCGAAGAGGGCGGCTACATCCTGATCGACAATGTCAAGTTGACTACGCCCGCCGCCCCGGCCAGCTCCCAGTCCAGCGCCCCAGCCAGCGCTCCGACAGCCGTCAGCAAGTAGACCACAGAGAACAGGGACCCACCCCGTTCATCTCAACACCGGCCGTTAGGGGCTCTAACAGAACCTACGCGGGCCGCGACCTGTCTGCGTAANNTCGAGCCCGAGCAACGACGGCATGCGGCAAAAGCCGCCCGTCCCTGCGGGTTGCGTCCCTGTTCATTCGTCCTGTGTCTTCGTCAAGAAAAGCGGTAGGAGTTATAAGACGGGCGCCGAACTGCGCGCTTCTTCTCCGCACTTTCGCACTCCGCACTTCGCACTTGGGTCACGGCGTTGAACTTGCGTACAGGCCGTTCTCGTACAGCTCCTGGCCCAGGGGCTTGGCGTCGGCGTCGTAGATGGTTCGCTTGCCGTAGCCGGCGGTCACCGTCTGCGTCCAGCGAGGCGGGGTCTGGATGAGTTTGCCCTCCACCCAGTGCGACTCCTGCCGCCACTCCCAGCAGGCCATGAGCCGGCCATGGTCCCAGCGGGTTTCCTGGATGAGCCGGCCGTCGCCGGCGTGCTGGAGAAGCTTGCCGTCGAAGGGCCGCTGGGCCTGGGCGATGTCTTTGCCGGGCTGCTCGCCGCAGCCGGCAAGAAACGCCGCCAGGCAGGCCCCCAGCAGGATGGTGGGCAAACGGAAGTGCCCGCTCATAAACGACTCCTTTCATCTCGAGCCGTCATGGGTTCCGACGCCTTGTATAGTACTTGTCGGCTGAATTGGCCGCAAGTCATCACGGCAAAAGGAATCTCACCGCAGAGGATGCGGGAAAGAAGAAACTCTTAACGCAGAGGACGCAGAGGAACGCGGAGGTAAGAATCTATATGGCGTTTCCGCTGCCTGGGCATCTCCCGCAGTAAGATATCAGACTGTTCATGCCTTCATCTTCTTCGGCTTTTTCCTAACCTCTGTGTTCCTCTGCGCCCTCTGCGTTAAGAATCCTGTGTCCTTTGCAGTGAGATTTGTGGGCTGGGAAAAAACTGCTCGCGGGCGTAAGATAGCGGCATGTTCACCGGCATAATCAAGCAAGTGGGCAGCGTGGCGTCGGTGGTTGCCACGCCTGCAGGCAAGCGGCTCAAGCTGTGGGTGGGTCCGCTGGCCGCCCGGCTGGAGGTCGGCACCAGCGTGGCCGTGGACGGCGCCTGCCTGACCGTCGCCGCCGTCGCCAACGACGAGGCCGATTTCGACGTGGTGCCCGAAACCCTCTCGCTGACCACGCTGGCCAGGCTGGCCCGGGGCGACCAGGTCAACCTCGAACCCGCCCTCTTGGCCGGCCAGGCCCTCGACGGCCACTTGGTGGCGGGCCACGTGGACGGCATCGCTCGCGTGGAACGTCTGGAGCGGTCGGGCTCGGGCGTGGTGCTTCGCCTGGCCGGGCCGGCCGAGCTTACCGACCAGATGGTGGCCAAGGGCTCGGTGGCCCTGGCCGGGGTGAGCCTGACGCTGGTGGACGTGCAGCCCGGGCGCTTCAGCGTGGCCCTCATACCCACCACCCTGGAATTGACCACGCTGGGTAAACTCTCCACCGGGGGGGCCCTCAACGTAGAATTGGATATCATCGGCAAGTACGTCCGCCGCTATCTCCAGCAGATTGCCGGGCAGGGAGCGGCGGGCGGGTTGACGATGGAGAAGCTCAAACAGGCGGGCTTCGCCTGATTCGGGTGGCATGGTCACGCTTTTTTTCGCGTGACCATGTTGGCGCCGCCAGACATGGCGGCAAACAGCGGCCGCCATGGCGCCCGGCTGTGATTTAGGTGGAACAGGTTTGTAACCTGTTCCTTTCGGCACAGGTTGAAAACCTGTGCCACCAGGTTTTTGCATGAACGACATTCCGACAATCGGAATTACCCTGGGCGACCCGCTGGGCGTCGGGCCGGAGGTCGTGGTCAAGGCCTTGGCCGATCCGGCGCTGCGCGAATCGGCCCGCTTCATGGTCTTCGGCCTGAGCGAGTCGTTCTCCTACGCCGCCGACCTGGCCGAGGTGGATTTCTCCTGGGTGCGCGACCACCACGAGAACGTCCGCCGCAGCGAGCTGGGCGTGACCGTGCTGGATTACGACGAATTGCCCGCGCCACCCATGGTGACCCGCGGCGAGCCCACGCGCTTCGGCGGGCAGGTCAGCCTGCAATTCGTCGAGGACGCCGTTGACGCCGCCCAGAAGGGCTTTATCGACGCCCTGGTAACCGCTCCGATCTCCAAACAATCCTGGCAGATGGCACAGAGCCCCTTCCCCGGGCACACCGAACTGCTGGCCAAGCGCACCCACAGCCGCCATTACGCCATGATGTTCGTCGCCCCGCAGCTCAAGGTGGTGCTGGCCACCATTCACATCGGGCTGATGGAGATCCGCAACCACTTCACCATCGGCTGCGTGTACGACCCCATCGACCTGGCCAACCAGGCCCTGCGCGACTGGTTCGGCATCGAGCGGCCCAGGATCGCCGTCTGCGGCCTGAACCCCCACGCCGGGGAAGGCGGGCAATTCGGCGACGAGGAAAGGCGGATCATCCAGCCGGCCATCCTGATGGCGGGCGAGAACGGGGCGGACGTGTCGGGGCCTTTTCCGGCCGACACGCTTTTCCGCCGGGCGATGGCCGGTGAATTCGACTGCGTCGTGGCCATGTACCACGACCAGGCCCTGATTCCCATCAAGCTAGTGGCCTGGCGCGAGGCGGTCAACCTCACGCTGGGCCTGCCCATCGTTCGCACCTCTCCCGCCCACGGCACGGCCTTCGACATCGCCGGCAAGAACATGGCCGACGCCCTGCCCATGAAGTCCGCCATCCGCCTGGCGATCGATCTCGCTCGTAAGCGCCTTACGGTCTAAAGAACTTCGCCGCAGAGACGCAGAGAAGGCAGAGAGATGTTCTGAAGAAGCGGAAACACGTCAAGAGGACGCCAAGTCATGTAGGGCACGCGGGTTCGTGAGCGAAGCGAACGGTTCCGCGTGCGAGATAAATGGATGATGTCCGTGTGTGTGATCGGGATGGTCTGTCATTGGGTGACTGGAATCAGGGGGGTACGATGTTCCCTTCCCGGTCCAACCTGCTCAAGCATGATGGTTGACTCTGGGCCCGGGGGGCGTATGATTCGTGTTTTCCAAAGGATATTCTCCGCATGCCCGGTGAACGCGAGACCTTCGGCGCCGTCGAGCTGGCCACCTGCCTGAGCCACTACGATCTAGGCGTCATCCGCGACATCCGTGAATTCGCCCGCGGCAGCCGGCGCGCCCCCAAACTCGTCATCGAGGGCGAGCGCGGCGTCTTCCTGTTCAAGCGCCGCACCCGGGGCAAGGACGACCTGCACAAGGTCGCCTTCACTCACAAGATCCAATTGCACCTGGCCGGGCAGAACTTCCCCCTGCCCCACCTGATCGGCACCCGCCCCGACAACAACTCCATGCTGGTGCTCAACCAACGCATCTACGAGATGTTCGAGTACGTCGTGGGCAGCAGCTACGGCGGTTCGCTCCAGGAGACCACCAGCGCCGGAAAGATCCTGGGGCTGTTTCACAAGCTGCTGTCGGAATTCCACAGCGACTACGCCCCGCCCAAGGCCAGTTACCACGACGCCTCCGTCATCCACGAGGCCATCGGCAACACCATCACCAGCCTGCCCCTGGAGGGCCGGCCCGAGTCCGACGTGCTCACCCGCACCATCAATTACCTCGAACAGGCCTACCGCCTTTGCGCCGAGCAGGCCAACAAGCTGGGCATAAGCCAGTGGCCGATGCAGATCGTCCACGGCGACTGGCATCCCGGCAACATGCTCTTCCGCGATAATTACGTGGTGGCGGTGATCGACTACGACACCGCCCGGCTGCAGCAGCGCGTGCTGGACCTGGCCAACGGGGCCATCCAGTTCTCCATCATCGGCGGGGGCGAGGACCCGTCGGCCTGGCCGGAATACCTGGATGAGTCGCGGCTGAAACGCTTCATCCGCGGCTACGACTCGGGCAACGTCATCACCCGCGACGAGATCCGCGTCTGCCCCTACTTGATGTGCGAGGCCATGATCGCCGAGGCCGTGCTGCCCATCGCCGCCACGGGCTCCTTCGGCCGCATGGCGGGCTTCCCCTTCCTGCAAATGATCGCCCGCAAGGTGAAGTGGGCGACGGAAAACGCCGAGCGACTCCAGGCCATGCTGGAGGAGTGAAAACTCGGGGGCCGCCGACACGCGAAGGGGCCCTTCGCGGTGCGACGAAAACCGCCCATCTGCCCCGTCAGGCTTCCTGGCCATACCGCCCTGGGTATGGCTTCGTCGGCCTTCCTTGCATCTGGACGGTTTTGGCCGCAACCCGGCTGACGCGGCATTTTGTCAGGGACTCCAAGTAGTTCAAATACCGACCAGAAAAGCATTGACACTCCTTAGCCCGTCTTCTATGCTGCATCTACGATCGCGGGGTAGAGCAGCCTGGTAGCTCGTCGGGCTCATAACCCGGAGGTCGTGGGTTCGAATCCCACCCCCGCTAGTGCGGCAACGTCTTTAGGGACAGGTACTTACGCCTGTCCCTTTTTATTTGGCCGGCGTCTCAAACGGCAATTTGGTACTAATTTGGTACTACGCCGCGCCGCCCGATAACTCCCCCGGCAAGGGGACAGGCAATTCAACAGCCGGGGAAAAAAGTAAGGAAATGTTGCCATGGCATCAATTTCTCAACGCGGAAAACGGGGAATCTGGTGGATCAAATATTATGTAAGCGGCGAGCAGGTCCACCGTTCGCTGAAGACCACCAACGGCCGAGAGGCCCAGCGGGCTAAGCGTCTGGTCGAGGGCGAGGAGGCCAAGGGCGAACTCATCGCGCCCTCCAGCACGCCCTTGCCCGAGTTCCTGACCAGCTACTGTCGCTTCCTGTCCACGATCCGCACGCCCAAGTCGTACAAGAACGACCTGTCAGTACTGCGAATCCTGCTCGGGCCGATCTGCCCGGCCCTCCAACCGGGAAGCTGCGTCAACAAGCGATGGGTATCGGCCGCTCCTACGGCGGCACCGGACAGGCCCAGAGCGGCGCACATCCACGCCCGACTCCTGGAGGAGGTGACACCCGACAAGATCGAGGACTTCATCTCCCGCCGGATCCACCAGGACGGCATCGCCCCAAAGACCGCCAACCTAATGCGAGGCGGACTGCATCGGATGTTCAACTTCGCCATCAAGACCAAAGGCTTCGTGGCCCTCGACCGTCGCCATCCCAACCCTGCTGCGGCCGTGGAACGTCGCAGCGAGCCGGCCCCAAGCATCCGCTTCCTCAAGCTCCCTGAAATCCAGGAGCAACTGGAGCTGCTCCAAGCTGATCCCACGCTGCGGACGATGGTGGCGACGTACATCTACGCGGGCCTTCGAAGGTCAGAGGCCCTGTGGTTGACGACAGAAGACGTGGACCTGGATCGCCGGCTCTTCCACCTGCGGGCCAAGACCATCGATGGGGAGTTCTGGCAACCCAAGACCAAGCGGAACCGCGTGGTCCCCATAAGCCAGGATCTGATGGCCCTATTTGCCGATTATCACTCCCAACGAAACGGGTCGTGGTTCTTCCCCTCGCCGACGGGAAGGCGGTGGGATCCGGACAATTTCTCGCAGACGCTTCGGGAGATCAACGAGGCCCACGGGCTAAAGTGGGCGTGCCTGGATTTCCGACACACCTTCGGCAGTCACTTGGCCCAAAAGGGCGAGTCCCTTTACAAGATTGCCGAACTTATGGGCAATTCGCCTGAGATATGCAAACGACATTACGCCGTCTTGATGCCTGAGAAGATGCATGACACGGTGGAGTTCGCCAAGCCCTCTTCGCCCAATGGTCCAGGAGACGGCGTAAACTCCGCCCTGGTGAGGCATCTGCTGGAAAAGATTGAGCGGCTGGAGGCCGACACACTTGTGCAGCGGCCTTCCCCTCGCTTGCGGATTGCGCGATGAGCTTGACGTACAAACAGCAAACATGGCAGAAAGCGAAGGGCCCCCGACGCCGAGGGCCCTTTTCCTGTCATCTGCTTGACCGCGGGGTAAGCGGTAGCTCACAGGGACAGGTACTTATCGATCGATAACGGCCTAGACGTCTAGGCCTGCTTTCTGGGGTCTATCGATGCCAATCACCTCCTTATAAGAGTCCTTCCATTTGACAAGAGGGTCATCGTGAAGGTTCTCGTATATCTCGCGAATCCTGTCGTCCGTCTGCCATGACAGAAGCCTGACAAGCTCCGGATGATCGGCAGGGAGCTTCCAGGAAGTCCGCTGCCGCAGTTGGTTGGCCTTGCCGATCCAAATGCTATGGGTTACGAGAGGCCGAAGATTCCGTATCAGGGAGTGGACGTTCCATGGCTCCAGCAGCGGCTCGATGCTCACGCTGGTCTCGTAGCCAGCTTCATATGCCAGTCGCAGGCTATCCAACCGCTCGGCGAAGTCTGGCGCACCGGGCTCCCACAACTTTCGGAGATCCTCGTCGATGACGCCAATCGTAAAACGAAAGAGAATTTGCCCCTTCCATTCCGCCAGGCTTTGAATGAGCGCCTGAACGCAGACTCGATGGGGCTTGGATACGATCAAGACCTTGTTCCCTGCCCCAAGTAGGTTCTTGAGCACCATCTCGCAGGCTTGCAGGTTCCCTGGTGTGATGTCGTGTGTCGTGGGAAACATGGTTGTCCCACGCTCATAGCGCCGCTTTTTCACCAGTTCGTGCTCCAAGACCACTTCTTTAGGCCACTCCAGAGGAGTTGTTCTCTTGAAACGAAGAGCCATGCTGCGGGCATAGCAGTACACGCAATCGTGGCTGCACCCGCGACAGCAATTGACGTTTCGATCGGCCCATTCTTTGGTGCCCGTTACCGCTTCACACGTTGACTTTGTTGTCATTGACTTCTCCTTATGGTGTTGCGTGTCTTGAGAGGCGTTACTGCACCGTCTCGCGGGATTGCAGCCAGGCTTGGACTTCCCGCCAATGGTAGCGGATAGCCCCTTTCGAGCCGTTACTCATGGCGATCGGCCGAATACCTGCCTCCTGCAACCATCGGCGTACGGACGACCGGCTCGCGTCCAGCCGCTCCGTCAAGGTCTTGAGACTGACGGCGAGACGATCACCTTCGTCGGGTGGGCCTTCGGGAGAATAGGAATCGGCGGCTTTCTTGCCACTCATAAGGCACCTCGGCACAGGTCCAGCAGTTGCACGTGCCGGCACGAACCACCGACATCGTCACCGGACGCAAGGTGCCCCGTCGTCATGGGGCGGCAATTATGCCTATGTTCGCAGTTCATTCTCATGACTCCCGCCATCAAGACCGGGGACGCCCTTCTCAACGGTCGGTCCCACCTGGCTCGTATCGTGTTGAAGCCTAAAACACTGCATGTCGCAGTGCCTTTTCAAGGCTGGATTTTCACACCCCGGGAATCTGGGGTGCTCGTGGCCGTAGCGAGTGATCCTGGCGATGTAGTCGAAATCCCGGATTGGGTGGCGATGATCGACTTGCTCGATCCGCGCCATGGCTTCTTCGATGTGCATCCCGATCCAGGCGTAGAATCTGGCCAGGGCTAAATATGCGGCATGGCGAAGGCCATCCGGGAGAACAGTTTCCTCCAAAGCACGGATGCAAGGCGGCACCCTCCACCCGTGTTTGAATGAGGCATGCCCATCGGAGCGGTTGGAACCGCGAGGGCTTCGGGACTGCAGCCATCGGATGGCGCCATGGAGCCAGGCGATAGCCTTGGGACATTCCTCGGGCATGGCCATCGTCTCTTCTGTACGCATCTGCCGGGCAACTTCCAGCACGTGCTCCAGTCCAAGATCCCGCAGTTCCTTGTACTCGAGGGGGATCTTGTACAGCCCGCTCTTAGAGTTGATGGAATTGGCCATTCGCAGTACCCGGCTGGGCTGATAGACAATCAAGTCGATATTTGGTGCCGCCTCTTTGGCCAGCCGAACCGCCAAGGATCTCCATATTGCCAACACCTGCTTACCTGGGACATCGGGATAGTCAAACGTCTGCAACGGAACAACGACGTGGAATCCCTTGGCGCCGCTGAAGGATATGTCCAGGCATTCCGGAAGAATCCCGATGTGATCCGCCATCAAATCCGCCGCTGCAATGACCTGCCGAGCCGCCTTGCTCAAGTCTGTTTCACAATCGACATCCAGGTAGAAAGGACAGACGAATTCGCTTTGGCGGCTGGGCTTCTCGAAGCGGCAGACACTTGCATACACGTCACGGTTGTCGAACCGCTGCCTCCAGGCCGTCTGGGCCGAGAGGTTCGCGGCTTGAACCCACTGATTGCGGACCATGCCGCTTAGCGTCATCGCCGCCAACTCAATCCAGCCATGGTTGTTCAACGAGTTGCTCATGATCTACCTCAAGATGATCCACACCGGCATGAGCATGATCCGCAGCCCAACCAGCATGATCATCGCAAGCGTAAGCTTGCCTCTGGCCGACAAGGTCTTGGTTGGCCTCAAAGTGGCCCAGAATCGATCAACCGCAAGCAGAATGGCATCCACCGCCGGCGCCGTGGCCGTATTGACTGCCTGAGCCCATCGGTTCTGACTCCGCATGCAGAACCACCGGGCTAGGACCAGAAGAGTTGCAAGATCCACTGCCATCAGCAGAAGGTTGGCCAATGCCGCCAGAATGTACGCAAACAGTCCCACGATGTTCTCCTAGACAGGCCGAATTCTGTTTCCAAGGCTCTTGAACTTCTTGACCAGTTGCTGGGCGTCCCCGATAAAGCAATACCGTGGCGAACCATCAGGATTCGTTGAGGCGATCTGAGGCAATCGTGGATCCACGTCATCGGGGGCGCCACCAATCCCGATCACGTCAATGCATCCGCCGGCCTTCTTTATGATCACTGCCGCCGATAATGGCTGTCGCCCTGTGTTGTGATGGCCGTCAGAAATGAGAATGATTCTCGCGAGACGGCGTGGCGTTGGAGCACCTTGAACAGGCTCGTAGATAAACCGGGAAATCCAAGCCAGGAGACTACCCCCCACTGCTGACTGGCCAGCCAGCGCCATCCCTAAACCGGCGCCTGCCGCTTCCAGGCCCGCCGTGATATTCGTGGCATTGCCGGTCTTCAAAGAGTCCATTGCCCGCAACAGGCTGTTCAGGTTTGCCCCAACGGGCACAGGTGGATGAACAATCTGGGCTTTGGAGCTGAAGGCAACGATCCCGACTTCATCATCCGGATGTTCTTCGGCCATTTGGCTCGTCATGCTGCTGGCAGCCCCCACCGCTGCTTTAAGACGGCTTGGCGGAATATCCACCTCGTTCATAGACCCTGACACGTCCATCGCAACCATGATCGTCTGAGGGGCGGAATTCTCGCCGCCGTGTTCGGCGAAGGACATGAATTTGTGTCTCTCGAAGCCCATAATCAACTCCTTCAAGCCGATGCCTTCTGGGGCTTGGGCTGCTTGTAGTCCACGGTCAACTCGGCGCTGCGGCCGCTGAGCGGATCGTAGGCGGACGCCATCAGCATGCCGTTCTTGTCGATCTTGAGGCGGATTTCGACGCGGTGCGGCTTGTCGAACACCGGAGGCAGGTTGTCCAGGTCGAAATGGCCCAGCAGCAGACACTCCTCCCGCGGGGCGCCGTCGGTGCCCTGCAGGATTTCGATGTAGGCGCCGGTCTGGCCCGGCTCGGCCAGTGCGAACGGGCGCGTTTGATCCGAGGGAATCGGCGCCCCTTTGGACAAGATGACGCTGTTGGTCATACGGCGATCGTCGGCGGACGTCGCCACGCCGATCGCGTGGGCGGTGACATCCCGCTTACTGAGGTTCAGCGGCGGGAGCTTCCTGCCGCCGACATCGACGGTTCGCCCCTGTTGCTCGATTTCCAAACGGCCGGCGATCACGTTGCCCAAGGCCGTGGCGTAGTGAGGCTCACAATGGCACGTTGGCTTGCGGCCGAACGTTTTCTCGATTGCCTGGGCGATCATGGGCATCTGCGAAGGGCCGCCCACCGGCAGGATGCCGATGACCTTATCGGGGGTGATGCCCGACTCCTTCAGCGTCCGCTTCCCGCACGCCAGTATCTTTTCCAGGAGGTCCGTTGTTAGGCTCTCGAAGTCTTGGCGAGTAAGCATCAGGTTCAAGACACAGCCCTTGGCGCTCATCACCAGATTTGTGTTGTCCCGGGCCGTCAGCGACACCTTGGCCTGTTCGACCCGCTGGATCACTTCCTGGTACTCGACGGCGTGATCCTTGGGGTTGATCTCGAAGCCGTGTTTCGCCTTGAACTGCTTCTGGGCCCACTCAACAATGCGGGCGTTGAAGTCCTGGCCGCCGAGCTTGGGTTCGCCGTTGGTGGCGATCACGGTGACGTTGTTGCCGGAGACCTCGCCGAGCGAGATGTCCGTGGTGGAGCCGCCGACGTCGATGACCAGCCACAGCCCGTCGCCACGCTTGTGAACCTGGTTGCCCAGGAGGGCTGCGGTCGGCTCGTGAGGCATGCATACGACCTCAAGCCCCGCGGCTTTGGCGGCCTCCTTGGTCTCTTCCTTCTGCCGGTCGTTGTAGTTGGCCGGCACGGAAATAGCTACCTCCGCCAAGAGCTCACCGAAACGCGCCTCAAAGTTCCTGGAGCATTCTTGCAAGAGAAACTTGGCGATGTCCTTGGCTCGGTACTCAACTCCGTTCGAGTACAGGACCTTGTCCGTGCCCATGTGCCGCTTCCAGTCGTAAACGTATAGGGACGGATCCATGAGCCCAAGGTTCCGAGCCTCTTCCCCGAAAATCATCTTGCCGTTGGGGTCAAAGAAGATGGAACTGGCAAAGTGGAGGCTGCCATCCGCGAAGGGTTGCACAACCGGGTTGCCGGCCGCGTCCAAGACGGCCACTTTCATTCTACTGTTTCCAAGGTCGACTCCAGCAAAGCCGCTCATAGGTTCGTTCCTTTCAGATTAGGGTCCGCAGACCGGGTTAATGAAATCTCCAAGCGGTAAATCGCAACGTGAAGGGGGCGAAGGATTCGTTGACCCCGTCGGAAGCCGCACCGGATGTTGGCTGCGATGGTCCGGTCCGCCGACGGGTCAGCGGTGGGCCGCATTTCGGCGGGGTACATGATCTTGGCGTCCAGCGGGCAGCCCAGCGTGGCCAAAAATGGCGCGATGCTGTAGTAGGCCAATAGTTCCAGCGTTTGCGATCGCGTGGCCTCCAGCACGTCATGACACGAGCACTGACCGCCTGCACCGACTGACAGGGCTCGTTCAGTTAGGTCGACGATGGGAAATAACTGCCTCGCCAGCGGCTCGATGACGTGGTTCTCATAGTGCTGCTCAGTCAGCATCGCCTGCTGGCGGCCTGCGTTTTCAAGGCATTCCTGACGCTGGTAGAGTTGCTCGACACAGCGAGCAACGTCCTGCACGCTCTGAACGCACTGGCTCACTTGTTGCCTAATCTCCTCCGCCTGGTGCTGCTGAAGGCCCTGTTGCCGAACTAAGGCTCGCAACTGCTTAGGCAAACTGAGGAGATCGAGAGTCTGTTTGACGAGCTCGCGTTGCGTGGCGCCGGGGCCTGTTCCAAATGAGGTCCGCATAATCATTGGTTCTCCTTGTCCTATGGCAGAATCAGTGGTTCACATTCAGGGAGATCGCCTTGTCCAAAAGCACGCCGATCAACTTCGTTTCGACCCCGTCGGCTACCGTGTGGTCCGGCACCAACTGGCGAAGGATTGCCATGACCTTGTCCGCGAGGCCTTTGTCGCGAGCGATCAGGATCAGCTTGCCCGCTTTCACCGCCGCCAGATGCGCGGCCTTTGCCAGGGCCTGCGCTTCTCGTTGGGGGTCGTTCAGCCCGATTTGAAAGAAGACGCTCGCGCCGTGATCGCTTTGCCATCTCGCGTCAATCCGCACGGCTCCGAGGTCGATTTCATAGTCGGTTCGGTGGCCAAGGCTGCGGCCGACGATGTCCAGCGCCTCGGCCGCCAGTTCATGTTCAAACCCGCCGTGCGTCCGTGGCTTGGGGCGCTTCAGGAGGCCAAACTTCTCCAGGAGGTGCCAGCCGGCGTCGGCAATCTCGTAGAGAGTGAGCATCCCGCCGCGGCGGCCTGTAGAGAATCTGTGGGGCCGGACGAGGCCTACATTCTCTAGGCGTGTCAGCAGCCGAACACCCTGCGGCCGTGAAAGATTCAGCCGGTCATATAGAGACGTGACCGGCAGAACTCGGCCGACCTGGAGTTGCAGAAGGACGGGGATGGCGTCCTTCTCGATGTCGCTTGGCGCCGGCGCCGCCATCGGGCCGTTCCTGGGCGTCGTCGGCACACCGGGAACGGCGACCGGCGGCACGTATGCCTCCACATGTACACCGGCGAGGAAGCGGTCGGCCGAAGCCCGGCACATGTCATCACTAACATCTGGAGACATATCTGGAGCGAACGTTCCCAGCAGGGGGCGTGGCCACTTGGAAGGAACGAGGGCCACCGCCTGTCCCGGCTGCAAGCCGCGCATCTGCTCCACTTGCTCCGGCGTTAGGCCCGCCCGGTCTTGAAGAAATCGTGGATTCTCACCCCGGCTGCCTGTGAAGATTTCTGTTTCGCAGTTCCGCAATATCTTCGGACTCACTGCTGAAATGTCATGTACGTCAATGACGACGCCCATGCCCAAGCCGCGACCCATCAAGAGCTGCTCCGCAAGCGGCGACGTGCCACCTACAGAGTCCCTGTCCATTTGGGCGTCCACAGCCACCGTGGCGTCGTCAAGCATGAAAACGACAGGAAGACGGTTGGGCTGGCGGACATGAAGACGCTCGAGGTACAACGATTGCATGAAGAGCGTGACTAGAAGCATGTACATATCGGCCGGCAGCACGTGCAGTTCGATAATGAAGAGGTGAGGCACGCGACATATGGCCGGTAACAGGTCGCTCTTGTGGTAGTTGAGCATAGCGCCGAAACTGGCCTTGATGTGGACCAGCGCCAGCAGCATGCTTTCCTTGAGATCTGCCTGCCTCCCGCCGCCCCAGGGCTTGACCCGTTTGAGGCCGTCGATGAGGATGTCAATCGGAAGGCCGGCCCCAGAGCTCGCTTGGCTGAGCAGTATTTCTGCCACTTCGTGGAGCGTGCGCTGGGCGAACATTCGGCCGGTATTTCGCGCGAACAACTCGGTTGTGGCCGACGTTGAGACCCGACGGTCTACCCCAGGGATCTCCTGATACGGGGAGATAGGCAACCTCTCCACGTCTAGCACCGTCACCAGCCCGTGGAGTTCAGGATGCGCCAGAAGTCGTCGAGCCTCGCGCTTCCTGTCAAAATATACCACCACGAATCCGCGGCTTGGCAGCTGGGCCGCTATATCCCTCGTAAGCGTGGATTTTCCTGTCCCGGTAGGACCGCTCGTTATCAGGTTGCTCATCAACCTGGGGGGCGACAGGCCGAGTTCATCGCCGGTAGACAAGGTCAGCACGTGTACATCCTCCGGATTCCTGGGAATGGCGCCTTTGGGCGGGTACTCGCCGAGAAACGCATCGTTCGAGGACTGGGCGATGGCGACTCGTTGGCTAACACTCAGCCATAACAACTCGGTAAGTTGAGGGTCGTCTGGCTCAACTTGCAATTGCTGTGCCATGGCCACAGTCGCTGGATAGTCCGTCAATCGCAAATCAGGACGTTGCAGGAGTTCGGTGATCTGCTCCGGTGAAAGCGGTGCGCCATGCTGCATGCCGGGCTTGTTGCCTGCCGAGCGGCTGTTTCGCTGCCAGAATGTCGAGTTGCTGTTGGTCATCCCCAGATCGCCTTTTGAAGAATTTTGAATATCCAAGGAGTCTGAGCTTCCTTCGCACAGGCGGCACAGACCGCGACAGGCTGATCCTCAACCGTTATCTGGACGCGGCAAGCCGAACAAGCTGTCCGACCGCATGCAGGGCACTGCATCGAGTGCTTGGAAACACATATCACCGCCGAACAAAGATGACAAATAGTGACGTCGTGAAGATCACGCGGCGCGCAGTTACAGTCCAGCGGCGGCGTGACGGTCACGTGCTCGAGGGTCCGCCAAATCCCATTGGCATCCTGGAAAGTGGCCGTCATGAAACGAAACTCACGCGCTACGCCGTCGGCCAGCTGAATGGATTCGACCTTCTCGATCACTCGGCCCACGGCTAAGCCTGGCATCTGCGAGTTGTTGCTATTTATCGATGTCATCGACTTGCCCCTGTCCCTACCACGGATGAGACAGCCACCGGACCCACACAAATACCGTCCCGCGGTAGGCGCAAAAAAATCCAAGAAAAGCGATCATGGCCACCGTGCTGATGATTAATATTGCGATCGGAATTCTTGCGCCGAACTGGAGCGCGATCATCACCTTGCTCCAGATGTCCTGGGGACTAATATTCATAGCCATGACCATGTTCCTTTCATTCTGGCCTCAACCTACTGCATGTACCGTCATGCGCCGATGGGCGCAGCGATGGGCGCAGCGATGAATTATGATTGGGATTGGAGCGTGGCTCCGGCGCAACGCGGATCACGCGGTAGCGATAGCGGGGATCCAAATAATACACGCGCCCGGTCGGGCTGTGTGTCGCCTCGGTGTTGCTGTCTGTCAGAAGGAAGGGATGCTTGGAATGCCGATCACCAAGCAGTTCTCGAAGCCGCTCGATGATCTTGGCTAAAAGGTTGCGACTCCACTCGCGAACTGCTAGTTGTCCAAGGTGTTGCTCCGTGAATCCGACGCCGGGATGCTCCATGAGAATTCGGAGCACCTGTAGTGCCGCCGGCCCGGGTCTTTGCTGGCGGGCACGGCCATGGCCATCCTTGTCGCGGCGCACTCTTTTTCTTCCTAGTCGGCTCGCACTGCGCAGGATGACCGGGCACCTCAAGTCGTGAACGATTGGCTTCGCGTCGTCCAGATGTTGAATGATCAACTGGTTTTGTAGCACGTCGAAAGTAACGCCGTGCCCCGTCCACACGCGACCTTTGAGTTCGGCGAAACTGACGGACCCGAGCGTGGACCCGTTTTCGATGACGGTGAAGGTCGCAGGATCTCGGGGCGCGACGGCGTTCATTGCCAACGCAGGCGTCGCCATGCGAGCCAGATCGGCCAGTTCGACCGACAGTGCTTGAAGCCTTTGCACGAAATTGTTCGACTCGCCATCCATCGTATATCCGCTGCTGAGACGTGAAGCACTTGCCGTCGGTCTCAACTGCTAGCATTATAAGGTCATTCCGAGATTCTAAGTGCTTGTACACAGGGACGTTATGTTGCGGACGCATGTTGCGGACAGGTAATGCCTCGAGCTCGATCAAAAACAAGCGTATTCCGGCGGGCCGAGTGGCCGCTCTGTTGGCCGGAGGCGGGCCGCATACGATTCCGGCCGGTCCGGCTGGGCCGCTTGATTCGGCTTCGACTTGTCTGTGTTTCATGCCTCGGTCCCCTGCCACAACCTGTAGGGGGTCCTCACGAACCGGGGCGTCCATACCCCACCGTCAGGGCCGGCCGCTAACACCGCATCGGGCAGCGCAACGCCTGCACCGCCCGCAGCAGCACCTCCTGCCAGGGGCTCCACGCCAGCAGGTGCATGGCCCCGATCCCGCCGCCGCCCAGACCGTGACTCCGCTGAGCCACTTCGTAGTCGATGTTGCTGGCCGCCAGCATCGCCCGGTCCTGAGCCGACCCGTGAATGTCCCGCAGCCGATATCCGATTCTGCGCTTGCCATTGGCCAGCCGCTGCCGTGTAATCTCGTTCACTCGAAATCCTTTTCGCCGGTTGAGAGGTCCGTCTCGGTAACGTCCTTCCTAACCGCACAAACAAAGGGATTTCGAGTCTTTCGTACGCAGAAGCCAAGAAATACCTGTCCATCCCGAAAACCCTAT